>JACQPK010000307.1 GCA_016207565.1 Elusimicrobiota bacterium | reverse complement strand
GTGCAGTACGGCGCGCTATGCGGCGTCTACAGCGACTGCAACCCCGACTGGAGCTTCGACGATTGCGCGGCGTGCTGCAACCCGGCGAAGTGGAACTGGACGACGTGCTCGCAGGAAGATCCGTACGGGATGGGCGAGGTCAACTACGGCTCGCACGGCTGGGGCACGTGCCAGTGAGGCGGTCGCGGCGCTAGAACCGGAACGTTCCGCCGGCGTCGGCCGGGAAATCCAGGAGGACGACGTTCGAGCGCTCGCGCAGGAGCGTGCGTCCGTTGTTGCGCGCGTCGCCCGCCGTGACGAAGAAGCCCACCCGCTCGCCCGGCCGGACCGGATAATCGGTCATGGGGGCCCAGCGGTCGGCGGCGTAGTACCAGTTGTGCGTGAACTCCGAGGGCGGGCCGCCCGTCCGGGGGCGGCCGGTCCAATTCTGCATGCCGCCCGCGGCGTACCAGCGGCCGCCGATGCGCAGCACCATCCAGATCGTGTACTGGATGCCCGGATCGGTCCCCCACCGCGACGGATCCGGCACGTCGGGCCACGCGCCTTGGCCGTCCTTCTTCGTGAAGTCGATCACGATCCCGTCCGGCGCGCGCAGGTCGATGGAGGTGACCCTCGCCGTCTTCGCCCAGCCGGCCACGTCGGACGGGGAGTTCAGGATCGTGACCTGCGACAGGTCGATCGCGTCCGCCCCGGGCGCGGGCGAGACGGTCACCTCGACGGGCGGCGTGGGATGGCCGAACCAGGCGACGCGCTCTTGGACCATGCGCCACTGGAAGACGTAGCGTCCGGGCGTCGCGGGCGCGGTGACGGTGAACGTGAAGGTCTTGGTCGCGTTGCGGCCGACGCGGTCGGAGCTCGAGAGCCCCACGCGGCCCCCTCTCCAGTGGCGGTTATCAGCGGGCCCCTGCGCCCCGAGCTTGTAGCCTCCCGAGGCGGTCCAGGCGGAGGTCCCCGTCGCCCGCATCGTGACGGAGACGGTCGCGGTCTCGCCTGCGCGCATGACCGGCGGCGGCGGGGTCTGACGGACGAACGCCGCGCCGTTGGCGGGACGGCCCGCGGCGCTCCCCGGAGAAACCAGCGCACAAAGGAGGAGCCAGTTCATGGGGCGAGGATAGCCCGGCCGGTGCCGGTCGGCCTTTCAAGATTGAGGATGGAAAAAATCGACGGCGGCGGCGGCGGAAACACGCCCGGCCGCGGGCGGGTTTCCGAGGGCTTGAAAAAAAGGGCCGGTCCGAGGACCGGCCCTTTTGATCGGCGATCGGCGCTGCGTTAAGCCGCGACGGTCTCCCGGTGGCGGTGATTGCCGCCCTCCGCGTACGATTCCTTCCCGGCTGCGCCTTGCTCCTTCTTCGCCGGGAACTTCTCCTTGAGACGGTTCGCGAGGTCGCGCGTCTGCTCGCGCTTCTGGCGCAGCCAACCGGCCACGTCCTCCCGCGTCTCCTCGCCCTTCTTCGGCGCGTAGAGCAGGCCGATCGCCGCCCCCACCGCCGCTCCGCCGATGAACCACCACAACGTCTTGAGCCCTCTGTTGTCCGCCATGCCGCGTCTCCTCCGTTCCTCAACGGCCGCGCGCCACGCGGGTGGCGTGGCGCGCGTACCGGGTCTACCGGACCTATATACTTCCCGGCCGAAGGGCTTGTCAAGCCACGCTTTGGTGACGTTTCAGTCCTCCCTTATAAAGGAGTACGATACAGGTGTGGACCGCGCCCTGTTCGCCAAGTTCCTCCGCGAGACGGACCTTCTCGTGCAGCCCGCGAAGCGGCTGTCGACCTTCGGCGCGACCCGCATCCGATACCATCTCGTGAGCGCGATCGACGAAAAAGGCGACCGCACGAGGCTCCGCCAGGGCCTGGTCGTCAGCGAGAAGCCGCAGATCCTGACCCCGGACGCGCTCCGCGAGCGCTTCGAAGGGTTCGGCGAAGGCGCCGGCGAGTTCGAACGCTGGCTGAGCGAGGAGTACCGCGACCTCCTGCGCGCCCTCGAGTACAAGTTCCGCAACCAAGATCTGGTCAGCCGGGTCCTCCGGGACGACCCCCGGGAGGTGGCCGAACGCATCCGCAAGGAGCTCGCGAGCGGCGGGACCGGGGACGCGGTCCTGCTGCGCTGCCCCGACGCCGCCTGGTCGCTCGCGCTGATGCGCTTCACGCTCGAGGAGGTCAAGCGCTCCTTCCCCGTCAACGTACGCGACCTCGAGCGCCGCGGCCACTTCGCCGCCGAAGGCCCCGCGGGCGCGCGCCGCCGCAACGAGATCGAGGACATGTTCGCCCGCGCGGCGGGCGACCCCGCGTTGCGCGCCGCCCTCGGCAAGAAGCTTCGCGACTACGGCCTCTTCGAGGAGTACGAAGACCGGTTTCTCGCCCTGTTCTAATCTAGGCCTTCCGACCTATTTTTTCGCTGGGACTTACGGACCGATCTATGCTAGGATCGGACCTTCGCCGAAACCCGGGAGGTCCGCATGTCGATCCGCTCGTTCCTCGCCGCGCTCGCCGTCGTGCTACCGCTCGCCGTCCAAGCCCAACAGCCGGCCCCCGCGGGCCCCGTCCATAAGATCGTCGTATTCAAGCGCTCCGTCACGCCCGCGAGCCGCATCCGCGTCGTCGAGCAGACCGGCGCGACGGTGAAGCACGACCTCCGGCTCATCAGCGCCATTGCGGTCGCCTACCCGCCCAAGGTGTTCCAGACGGCGGAGCTCGGACTCCGCGCGAACCGGGACGTGGTCCGCATCGAGGACGACTACGTTCAGAACTGGATCCAAGCGACCCCGTTCTCGCTCGAGGACGTCCGACTGCCCGCGCTCCGCGACTTCCTCCGGCCCCACGGCATCCGCCCGCTCCAGGACCCCTCCGACCCCGAACAGCCGTGGGGCATCTCCCGCGTCAAGGCCGAGGCCGCCTGGAAGGCGACCCGGGGCGCGGGCGTGAAGGTGGCGGTGATCGACACGGGCATCGACTTCAAGCACGCCGATCTCGCCGCCAACGTGAAGGGAGGCTGGAGCGCGGTCGACAAGGAAAACCCCGCGAACTTCATGGACGACAACGGGCACGGCACGCACGTCTCCGGCACGATCGCGGCCGTCCGCAACTCGACCGGCGTGGTCGGCGTCGCGCCGGAGGCCTCGCTCTACGGCGTCAAGGTGCTCGACGGCAACGGCAGCGGGACCTTCGCCGACGTCATCGCCGGCATCCAGTGGGCGGCCGAGAACGAGATGCAGGTCGCCAACATGAGCCTCGGCGCCTCGCGCGGCACCGAGGCGCTCGCCGACGCGGTGAAAGCGGCGGCGAAGGCCGGGGTGACGATCATCGCCGCCGCCGGCAACTCCGGCGGCTCCGTGGGCTTCCCCGCGGCCTATCCGGAGTGCATCGCGGTCGCGGCCTCCGACGTCCGCGACGAGCTGGCGTATTTCTCGAGCCGCGGGCCCGAGGTCGCCTTCATCGCGCCCGGCGTGGACGTGAAGTCCACCTACATGGGCGGCGACTACGACACGCTCTCCGGCACCTCCATGGCGACGCCTCACGTCGCCGGGCTGGCCACGCTCGCGACGGCGGCCAAGAACGTGCGCGGCGAGGCGGCGATGCGCCAGGCGCTCAAGGCCGCCGCCACGCCCCTGCCCGGGCTCTCCGTCGAGGAGCAGGGCGCGGGGATGATCGACGCGACCAAGCTCGTCGAATAGCGCCGGGAACGCCGTGCGCGCCGGGGAAGCGGCGGTGCGCGTCGGCGGAACCTTGCTGCTCGCCGGGGAAGTGCGCTCGCGACCGCGCGCGGGCGGCATCAGCGCGGGGATCGGAACCGAGTACAGGCTCTTGCCCAGCTTCGTCGTGCGGGGAGGGTATTCGTCCTCGATGGGGCAAGCCGTGCCCGCCTCGCCGATGGCCGGGCTCGGATTCGGATTGAGCCTCCGCAAGGCGACGATGGACTACGCCATCACGCCGCAAGGGAACTTGGGGCAGGCGCAGCGGGTCTCGGTGTCGACGAGATTCTAGCTAGATCGGCCTCAGCAGGTCCCGGATGCGCTTGACCTCGCCCGGCCGGACTCCGGCGCTCTTGGCGAAGGCGGGCCAGCGGTTGACCGCCTCCCGGACCCGGTCGAGGATGGACGGCGCCTCGCCGACGCCGAAGCGATCGGCCAACGTCAGGCAATCCTCGCGGGTGATCTCGGCGAACTCTCCGTTGACGGACATCAGGTGCTGGTGGGTCCATTCCCCATGCGGGTTATGGGCGAATGTGATGTCGTAGGCGGGAGAGAGCTCCCACGAGCCGCCCTTCCGGAGCAGGAAGGAGAAATTCTTCGTGTGGTCGTCGCAGTTGCGGCCCATCACGTTCAGCGCCATCCGCCGGAACGCCTCGACATCGGCCGAGTGCCCCAGCTTGAGCTGCCGCATCGTCATGAACAACTGCTCGTAGCTGTTGGCCGACTTCTTCCGGAAGTCCAAGTGATCCATGGCGCAGAGGCTCTGGAGGTGGTGCTTGGTCCCGTCGTTCTCGCGGTCGAATCGACGCGTCATGAAGTGCGCCCGGCCGTTTTCCTCCAGCAGGCGGGACTCGGGGATATCGATCCCCGCCTCCTTGGCCATGAGGTAGTAGGCGTACTCGATCCGGCCGAAGTCCTGCGATTGGCCCAATTCGCGGTCCGCGCCCATCCCGTCGAACTTCAGCAGCCAGTGCTCGAACCCGGGCAGCAGATCGAACTGCCCGGAGCGGAGCTCCGAGGTCAGGCGGTTCCAGCCGATCACGGCCTTCGCTCGGGCTCCGTTCGCCGACGTGCCGACCTCGATAATGCTGCGGAGCGCGGCCTCCGCCGCGGAGTCTCCGTCGAGCGTTCCCGCGACGACCCTCCGGGCCACGGCGACGAGCTCGCCGAGCTCGAGAGCGGTCGGGATCCTCGTCTGCGGTCCGCGCGCCGGCTTGAACTCCAGCGCCCCCATCGCGCGATTGCCCATGTAAGCCAGCCGGTCGAGGGCGCTGATGCCCGGCTTGGCCAGACCCCGCTCGGCCATGTACTTGTCGATGAGGGCGTTTCCGAACTCGTCCGGCAAAGCGTCGGCCAGCATCGCGGGCAAGCGCCGGTAGGTCGCCTCCGGGAGGTCGGTGAAGACGTGGGGCCGCTCGGTGTCGTCCGCCGGCATGTGGAGCGGGGCCGGTTGTATTCCGGTCCGGCCGAACGCCCGGTCGTACGCGAAGACGTAGTAGCCGAGTCCCGGGTCTAACGCCGTCGCACCGACGAACATGTCCCAGAGGTAGACCTCGATCCGGTGGACCGAGAGAAAGCGTTCCGGCCGGCGCCTAGTCTCCCCGGCCATAGCCTCAGCGGCTTCGGCGCGCGCGCGCGCGCTGCCGGGCGCCCAGCGACGCGGGCATGTGCAGCGGATTGACCGTCACTCGAGGCGCCAGAGCGTGGAGCCAGTCCTGCTTGTCCAGGGCCCGTACCACGCGGATGAGCGTTCCTAAGGTCGCGCCTTCTCCCGACTCGAGGTGGCGCAGAGCCGTCAGGCTGACGCCGGCTTGGGCGGACAGCGTTTGCTGGGACACATTCCGTTGGAGCCTGAGCCGGCGGATATTTCCTCCCAGCTCCGCGGCGAGCTCCTCCGGGGTTAGTACGTTATTCATAACATATTTATT
>JACQPK010000305.1 GCA_016207565.1 Elusimicrobiota bacterium | reverse complement strand
GCCTCCCGGTGCCGAAGCCCGACGCCGAGAAGTCGATGGACGCCGCCGCGTGCATCGGCTGCGGCGCGTGCGTCGCCGCCTGTCCCAACGCCTCGGCGAGCCTCTTCGTCGCGGCGAAGATCTCGCAGCTAGCGCTGCTTCCTCAGGGCGCCCCGGAGCGCGAACGCCGCGCCCTGAACATGACCGCGCAGATGCAGGAAGAGGCGTTCGGGAACTGCTCTTGGGAGCGCGAGTGCGAGGCGGTCTGCCCGAAGGACATCCGCGTCTCCAACATCTCGCGAATGAACCGCGAGTTCTTCCGCGCCCTCGTCTGCGGACAAGAGGACTAAGCCTCCTCGCCGCGGCGGCCTTCTGTTCCGCCCCGGCCCTCGCTGGCGCGAAGGTCGAGAGCCGCTACCTCCGGCCGCAGAAGGTCTCGTGGCTCCATCGCGCCGCCCGCGCGGTCCCCGAGTCCTGGCTCGTGCCCCTCGGGATCTACGCCGCTCGAGCGGCGCGCATGTTTCCGGGCCAGCTCCCGAGGGCGAGGCCCTACGTCCTCGCGGCGTACGCCGAGATGGCGAAAGACCGCGGTTTCCGGCGCTTAGCCGGCGTGGCGTCCCTCGCGGCGCTGCCGTCGGACCCCGGCCACTACTTTCGCGTCGTGCCGGAGGGCTACGACGCGTCGAAGAAGTGGCCGGCGGTCGTCTTCCTCCACGGCTGGGGCGGGAACTTCAAGTTCTACCCGTGGTGGTGGTCCCGGTTCTCGGAGGAACACGGCGTCGTCGTGATCCTGCCGACCTACCGGATGGGCGGCTGGTGGACCGAGCGCGGCGTCCAGAACGCGCTCGGCGCGCTGGACGAGACGGCCGCCGAGCTGTCGCTCGATCCGCGACGGGTCTTCCTCGCCGGACACTCGAACGGGGGGATGGGGCTGTGGGCCGTCCAGCGCGCCCGGCCGGAGGCCTTCGCGGGGCTCGTCTCGATCTCGGGCGCCTTGCTCGACGTATCGGACGCGAAACCCGCGGCGCGCGTGCCGGTGCTGTGCCTGGCCGGCGGCAAGGACCCCAACGTTCCCGCCGCGGCGAGCCGCCGGGCGGCGGAGGCGATCCGGGCCGCGGGCGGGAGGGCCGAGTTCGAGGAGCTGCCCGAGGCCGACCACTTCCTCATGGCGACGGACGCCGAGGCGGTGTACGGCCGGCTCGCGCGGTTCCTGGGATTGCGCGGGCGCCGAACGCCTACTTCGACGCCCGGCGCTTCTCGGCGATGAGCTGGCCCACGAAGTCGTAGACCGCGTTCGGCATGTTCTTGAGCAGCAGGCGGATGGGATAGGAGAGCTGCCACGGGAACGAGATCACACGGTCGCCCCGAGCGATGCCTTTCAGGATGCGCGCCGCCGCGTCCTCGGCCTCGAGCATGAACGGCAGCTCCTGGCCCTTCGTGATCTCGGTGCGGATGAAGCCGGGGTTGATCGTAGTGATCTGGACGCCGGTGCCTCGGAGGTCGACGCGGGTCGACTCGAGCAGGGTCGCCAGGGCCGCCTTGCTCGCGCTGTAGGGCCCCGTGACCGGCAGTCCCCGGTAGGCGGCCAGGCTGGCGACGCCCGCGATCCTGCCCTTGCCCTGGCGGAGCATGTCCGGGAGCACGGCCCCCATCCAGTTCGCCGCGCCGCCGACATTGACCGCCATGACCCGCTGAACCTCGGCCGCGTCGAACTTGCGCGCGTCCATTGGGCTCGGCGTCCCGGCGTTGAGCAGCGCGAGATCGACTCCGCCCCACTTGTCTTTGATCTCGGCGTAATGCCGTTTCACGGACTCGGGATCGGCGACGTCGCCCGCGAGCGCGAGCGGGAAGCCACCCGCCTCTTCGACGAGAGCGGCGGTCTCTTGAAGGAGCTGCTCGCGGCGGCCGACGAGCGCGACCCGCCAGCCCTGCCGGCCGAGTTGGACCGCGAGCGCCTTGCCGAGGCCCGACGTCGCCCCGGTGACGACCGCGCGCGGCGGGAGCGGCTGGGCGCCGGCGATCGCCGAGCCGGCCAGCGCCGAGGCGCCGGCCTGGCCGCCTTGAGCGAGCGCGCCGGCGACGGGCATGGAGACGGACTGCGCCCAGAGCGGAGCGGCGTAGAGGCCGGCGGCGAGGGCGAAGAGCCGTCTCATGTCCTCCCTAGCTTAGACTCCGCGCGCCGCCGTCGGGAGGGCCCTTGGGGAAGGAAGCCGGGACTTTGGTCCTAGCGGATGGACGCATTCAGGACGCTCAGGAGGTCCGGCTCGAGCCAGCGCGCCCTAAACAGGAAGGCGCAGTCTCCCGATCGCGGCTTCTCCGAGACGGCGTAGATCGAGATCCTCCCGGTGGACTTCCACGCGGCGACCCGCCCCACGGCGGATACCGACCGCTTCGTGCGCCACGCGCCGAGCGCCTCCGAGGTCTCGAACTCGACGCTCTTGGAGGACAGCCGGATGGTCTGGGCGTACGTTGCCGCGCGCACCGCCGCGAAGGCCAGCGCGAGCCCGAGCCCGCCGGAGAGACCGTAGACGACGGCGGCTTTGGGACGCCGCCAGAGGTGCTGCGACGCGCGCGAGAACGCCATCGCCGCCAGCGCCAGGCCTACGATCGCGGCCAAGGGCGAGAGCACCCAGCGCACCTCCGGGGACTCGTGGCGCTCCACCCGAGCGCCGCCCGCGAGCACGAGCAGCCTCGCCTCCCCGACGGCGCCCGCGAGACGCGCCCGCAGGCCGGCCGCGGGGGCGGCCTCCGCGTCGGCCGGGGGTTCCGGCGAGCTCGTCGGGCAAGGCGCGGGCCCGCCCGGCAGGCGCTCCTGGAAGCGCGGGAGCCAAAAGAGAGAGCCCAGGGCGAGCAATGCCACCATCGTCCAGGCTTCGCGCGGGGCTGCTGGCGGGCTCGACGGGACCGACCTCGGCGGCACGGGAGCCATGATGCCCGCCCGGCGCGCGTCTGTCAAGCCGTCGTCACACCCGTCGGAAGCCGCCGACATCCGCCGACAATCGACGGCTCGACTCGTGGTAATCCTTATGGTAGACTCATGGAAATGCGCGCCGCCGCTCGCCGGTGGTCGCGTCTTGATCCCCGTGGCTGAACCGGCAAACCCTAACCGGCGCGAGAAGGTCGTCATGATCGTCGACGACGACGACAGCGTGCGCGAGCTCCTCGAGTACGTCGTGAAGAAGGAGGGTTTCGCCGTCGTGAAGGCCGTCGACGGCGAGGAGGCGTTGCTCAAGATCGAAAGCCTCCCGCCGGACGTCATCCTGCTGGACCTCATGCTGCCGCGATACG
The DNA here is from genome assembly GCA_016207565.1 of Elusimicrobiota bacterium. GTDB lineage: Bacteria > Elusimicrobiota > Elusimicrobia > UBA1565 > JACRDR01 > JACRDR01. The sequence goes on along the minus strand of JACQPK010000305.1, from coordinate 7,410 downwards.
GCGGGTACGAGGTTCTCCGCCGCCTCCAAAACGGAGTGACGGCGAACATCCCGATCATCGTCATCACGGGCCGCTACACGGTGCGCACCACGACGGAAATGATCCGCCAGGAGTCGAACGTCGTCGAGTTCCTCGAGAAGCCGATCAAGACGAACGTCCTGGCGTCCTTGCTGCACCGGATTTTGAAGACGGAGCCGCCTACGCTGGAGGCCAAGCCCAAACTCCCGGGCTGGTAAGCCATGGAACAAGAACCTGCCGCCGATCTCGCCGACCCGAAGGATAAGCTGGTGCTCATCGTCGACGACGACGAGAGCATCCTCGACCTCATGGAGCACGTCGTCAAGAAGGAGGGGTTCCGCGTGGAGCGCGGCTGCGACGGCCAGGAGGCCGTGCAGAAGGCTCAGCAGCTCTCGCCGGATCTCATCATCCTGGACTTCATGCTGCCCGGGATGGGCGGCTACGAGGTCGTCAAGGAGCTCCAGGGCGGCGATACCTCCCGCATCCCGATCCTCGTCGTCACCGGACGCCATCTCGACCGCCAATCCATCGAGATGGTCAAGCACGAAGGCAACGTGCGCGAGTTCATGGAGAAGCCGATCAAGCCCGTCCTGCTCGGCGCCGCGTTGCACAAGCTCCTGCAGACGCGCCCTCCCGAGATCAAGCGCACGCCGGACCGAGGGCCCTTCGGCAACCGGTGGTAAGGGTCGCGGCGGTCGCCGCGATACTCGCCGCCGCTGTCTACGCCGACATCGCCGCGCGCGCCTATTCCGCCTGCCTTGAAGGCGAGCGCTATCTGGAGTGGCACCGGCGTCCCGACCTGCAGCGCGAGCATTGGGACGCCTGGCTGAAGGGACGCCGGGAGGCGTTCGAGGCTGAGCGCCGGCGCGGCGCGCTGACCGAAGAGGAACTCGCGTGGCGCCTGCGGCTGGCACGAGCGGAGCGCGACGAGCGGGTCTCCGAGAGCGCGTTGAAGTACGCCGTCCGATGGTTCGAGACGGCCTCCGACCTGTTCTCCACCCCGCCGTCGCCCTGGTCCCGCCGGGCCCGGGAGAGGCTCGGGCCGGCCCGAGAGGCGTGGCGCGCCGAGCTTGCGGCGAAGGGGATCCGGCTCGAGGACTTCCCGTATCGATGACGCGCCGCCTGCGCGGCCTGCTCAAGCTCGCGATCGGCCTGGCGCTGGCGCCGACGGCGGCGGCGACCCTGGCGGCGGCGGCGAAGGCCCTCGCCGGCCTGCTCCAGCGGCCGCACGACTCCCAGTACTTCCTCATCGGGTGCGTCGCGTATCCGGTCGCCCACTACGCCACCACGGGCCTGGGCTTCGACGGGCCGCGTCGCTTCCTCTACATCTTCGCGCATGAGCTGACGCACGCGATCGTCGCGTGGGCGAGCGGCTACCGGATCCACGCCTTCGTCGTGGGCAAGGACGGCGGCCACGTCGACATGAACAAGTCCAACGTCTTCGTGGCCCTCGCGCCGTACGTGCTGCCGTTGTACGCGTTGATCGTCGTCTTGGCGTACCGGCTCTGGCTCTGGCAGGCCGGGGCGAAGGCGGGGGTGCTGGCGCACGAGGTATTCCTCCTGTGCCTCGGCGCGGCGCTCGCCTTCCACTGGATATTCACCTGGAGCGCGCTCTGGACCGTGGACCAGCCGGACCTCGCGTTGGCCGGCGGCACGCTGTTCTCGCTCGTCTTGATCGTCTTCGGAAACGGCCTCGTCGTCCTGGCGGCGCTCAAGTGCCTCTTCCCGAAGCTCGTCAACCTGGAGGAGTCGGCCCGGTGGGCCCTCCACGCGACGGCGTGGTTCTGGTCGGCGCCCTTCCGCTGGGTGCATTAGAAACGTAAAATGCCAACGCGCGCGCCCGTACGCGCGCGTTCGATGGCACGCGAAAAACGGAAGCCCCGCTGGCTGCGCGCGCTGCTCTTCCCGTTCCGCGTGATCGCGCTGCTCGGGCTTCTCGCGCTGCTCGTCGTGGCGGGCTCGGCGCTCGTCGTCCGCGTCATGCTGTCGCGGGAGGAACTCTCGGCGCTCATCGCCTCCCAGCTCCAGGACGCGCTCCAGCGCCCGGTGCAGGTCGGCGACGTGAACGTGATGCTGCTCCAGGGCATCCGCATCCGCGGCTTGCGGGTGCTCGAGACGCAGGGCTTTCCCGGTCCGGACTTCCTGTCCAGCGAGATCGCGGTGGCGAAGTACCGCTGGCGCGCCCTCCTGCAGCGGCGGCTGGAGTTCTCCGAGGTCCGCCTCGTCGCGCCGAAGATCCAGCTCGTGCGGCGGCAGGACGGGCTCTGGAACGTCCAGGGCCTGCTCAAGCCCCGCGAGGACGCCCCGAAGCCGCTGGTCCTGCCGGTGGGGCTCGCGGCCGACGTCGTGACGATCGAGAACGCGCAGCTGTCGGTGCACGACTTGGTGCGGCAGCGTCTCGTGTCGGTGCACGCGTTCGACCTCGAGGTGGCGGACTTCAGCTCCAGCGAGCCCTTCCCGTTCACGGTCGCGTTCGAGACCACCGCGAACCTCGCGGGGAAGTCCATCGAGCTCAAGGCCTCGGGCGCGGGCAGGATGTCTTTGGCCGGCTTCAAGTGGCCCGACGCCTGGCTCGAGGCGGACAAGATCCGCGTCGCCGCCGGCGGCGACGTCCTCACGGGGACGGGCAAGGTCCAGGACTTCACGGCGCCGTCGGTGGACCTCAAACTCCGGCTCCCCCGGCTGGACTCGGAGACGCTCGGGCGCTACGGCCCCGTGCCGCCCGGCATCAACGTCCCGCCGAGCCTGGCCCGGGTTCGAATCCGCCGGCCGACGCCCGAGCGGCTCCAGGTCGAGTCGCTGGACCTCGCGGCGGAGCCGCTCAAGCTGCGCGCCAGCGGCGCCCTGCTCCTAGGACCGCGCGGCACCTATCGCTTCAACCTCTCCGCTCCCACCGCGCCGCTGGATCGCGTGGGCGCGCTGTGGGCGGGATTCGCCCCGCGCAAGCTCTCCGGCATGGGCGACATGAGCTTCACGGTCGCGGGGAAGCTCGAGCCCGAGGACCGGCCCGTGATCGAGCGCCTGGCGGTGCATCTCAAGAACTTCTCGGCGGTGATCAGCTCGAACGCCGCGATCTCGGGCGCCGACGTGACGATCACCGCCGCGAAGAACCTCGACGAGATCGAGGTCCTCGCGCCGCGCGGGCGCTTCTTGGCCTACGGGAACGCGTTCTCGGACATCAACCTGGCCGTGCGCCTGGCCGACGGCGATCTCGACATCGACCGCCTCGACCTGACCTGGAGCGTCTCCCACATCAAGCTGAAGGGCCGCATCCGCAACTTCAGCGCTCCGAAGGGCGTCGACGTCGAAGGGAGCGTCGACAAGCTGATGCTCCAGGAGGCGATCGCGGCCACGGCGGCGATCGTTCAGCAAATCAAGGCCGCCAAGCCGAAACCCGAGGAGCCCGAGGGCGAGAAGAAGTGGGCGCGGATCTTCCGGCATGCGATCCCGAAGACGTTCCCCGCGACCAATGGAAGCCTCCGGATCGCGGAGCTCGTGCAGCCGAACTTTAACACGCTGAACGTCGACCTGAAGTGGGGGTTGCGCGGGATCTCGACCGGCCTCGAGAACGTCGCGGGCTGGGTGCGGACCGGCTTCGGCCCCGGGCGCGTCTCCAACATCCAGGAGCTCAAGGAGAGCCACAAGCTCCTGCGCATCACGTTCTTGCCCTTCGAGTTCATGCAGAAGATGAACAAGGCCACGCGGCTCTCTCTCGGCACCCTCTACCCGAACACCCTCGACTTCACGCGTATTTACGGCCAGTACGCGCTCATGCAAGGCGTGATCGACATCACGCCGTTCCATGTCGACAGCGGGCAGATCGTGCTGTGCGCGCAGGGGAAGGCCGACATCCCGCACGAGCAGGTCGCCATGCACGTGCTCACGCGCTTGACCGCGGCGCAGGCGCCGTCGCTCCCCCAGTACCTGAACGACGAGAAGGGCCGGCCGTCGATCGGTTTCTTCGTCAAAGGCGACCTGAACAAGCCCGACCCCGAATTCGACATCCGGAAGATGAGCGCCACCGCCATCGAGGACTGCCTGCAGGAAGGGCTGAAGCGCGGTCAGGCGTTGTCGCCCCAATGAGGAGCCACCATGCGATCCACCGATAAGCTCGAAGTCGTAAGCGTTCTCCAGGAGCACGGCGCGATCGTGCACGGCCATTTCTGCCTGCCCTCGGGCCTGCACAGCCCGACCTATGTCGAGGTGGCGGTCGTCCTCCAATATCCCCACATGGCGCAGCGTCTCGCGAAGGCCCTCGCCGCGAAGTTCCCGCAGCCGGTCGACGTCGTCGTCTCTCCCGCGATGGGCGGCATCGTCCTCGGCCAGGAAGTCGCCCGCGCGAAGAAGTGTCGCGCGATCTTCACGGAGCGCGTCGGGGCCGCGATGGGATTTAGGCGCGACTTCAAGCTCAATCGCGGCGAGCGCGTGCTGGTCGTCGAGGATGTGGTGACGACGGGCCACTCGACGGGGCAGATCATCAGCCTCGCGGCGGTCTACGGCGCGAAGGTCGTCGGCGTGGCGGCGATGCTCGATCGCTCGACCGGAGCGCTGCCGCTCCGGGTGCCGGTGCGCGCGCTCGCGGGCTACCCTCTTGAGGTCAGCCCCGCGGAAGCCTGCCCGCAATGCGCCGCGGGCGTGCCGCTCAGCAAACCGTCGAAGGGCGGCGAGGAGTCCGCGCAATAAGCGGAAAGAACCTGGGAACGCTCCTGGTCAGCCAGGCCGTCCTCACCACGGGCATCGCCCTCTCCTTCCCGTTTTTCGCGATCTACTTCCATCGCGAGCGCGGCCTGCCGATGGGCTGGGTGGGGGCGATCCTCGGAGTCAACGGGCTCTGCGGCTCGCTAGCCTCCGGGCTGGCGGGAGAGTTCTCCGACCTGCTCGGGCGCCGGCGCGTGATGCTGCTGTCCCTCCTCGCCCGCTCGGCCAGCGTCGGGCTCCTGGCTTGGGCGGTGCACCAGTCGTGGGACATCGCGCCGCTCGTCGCGGTACTCTTCCTCACGAGCTTCGTGGGCCACTTCTTCGACCCGGCGGCCCGCGGCTGGGTGGCGGACCGCTGCGCGCCCTCGGAGCGCCAGCGGGCGTACGGACTCCTCCGGATCGCGGTGAACCTCGGCTGGGCCATCGGCCCGGCGGTGGGCGGCCTCCTCGCGCAGAGCTCCTTCGCGCTGATGTTCGGCGTGACCGCGCTCGTGTGCCTGGCGACCGCGGGACTCGTCGCCGCGCGGATCGCCGACGAGCCCGGCGAGCGGGCCGAGGAAACATTCTCCTGGTCGGCGTGGCTCGGCGCGGCGGACTCCCGGTTCCGCTGGGTGCTGGCCTTGAGCGTGCTCAACGGCCTCGTGATGGGCCAGCTCGTGATCTCGCTCTCCGTGCACGCGACGCAGTTCGTGGGACTGACGGCGGCGCAGGTGGGCTGGCTCTTCTCGCTGAACGGGATCCTGGTCGTCCTCGTGCAGTACCCGGCCTCGAGGTACTGGGCGCGCCACCGGCTCACGGCGGTGCTGGTCGCGGGCAGCGCGATCTATGCCGCGGGCTTCGCCCTGGTGGGCGCCGCCGGGACCTTCGCGGCGATGTGCGGCGCCATGGTCGTGGTGACCTTGGGCGAGATCAGCACCTCTCCCGCGATGCAGTCGCTGTGGGCCAACCTCGCGCCGGCGCGCGAGAAGGGCCGCTTCGTCGGGCTCGGCAGCTTCGCTTTCCACGTCGGCACGTCCATCGGCCCGTTCCTCGGGGGGCTGGGGCTCGAGCACCTGAGCCGCCGTCATCCGGCCGCGCCCTGGGCCGGCGTGGCGTTCGTGGCCGCGGTCGCCGCGGCCGGGTTTCACGCGTTGTCCGCCCGGCTCACGCCGGAAGAGGAGGGGCTCACATGATCGAACGCTATACGCGGCCCGAGATGCAGCGGGTCTGGTCCGACGAGACCCGGCTTCGCCGGATGCTCGAGGTCGAGCTGGCCTACCTCAAGGCGCTCGCCCGCGCCAAGAGGATCCCCTCGGCCGAGCTCGACGCGCTGCGCGCCCTCCTCGACCACGCCTTGGCCGAGCAGGTGAAGAACCGCGAGGCCAAGAGCGGCCACGAGGTGATCGGCCTGCTCCAGGCGGTCTCCTCCCAGGTGAAGGCGAAGGCCCCGCAGCTGAACCGGTACCTGCACTACGGCCTGACCTCCTCCGACGTCCTCGACACGGGATTCTCGCTCCAGCTCGTCGAGGCGAACTCTTTGCTCCTGGACTCGTGGAGGGCCGTGGCGGGGCGGATCCGCTCCCTCGCCGAGCAGCACAAGGACACCTGGATGGTCGGCCGCACGCACGGCGTGCACGCCGAGCCGATCACCTTCGGCGTGAAGGTGGCCGGCTGGCACGCCGAGGCTCTGAGGAACATCGAGCGGCTCGAGCGCGCGCGGCAGCTCTCGTCCTTCGGCAAGATCTCGGGGGCCGTCGGCACCTTCGCGCACTTCCCGGTCGCGTTCGAGGCGGAGGTCTGCCGCGAGCTGGGGCTTGCGCCCGAGCCGGTCAGCACGCAGGTCGTCCCGCGCGACCGCTACGCCGACGTCTACCACGCGTGGGTGCTGACGGCCGCCGCGATCGAGCGGATCGCCCTGGAGATCCGTCACCTGCAGAAGACCGAAGTGCTCGAGGCGGAGGAGCCGTTCACGGAGGACCAGAAAGGGTCGTCCGCGATGCCGCACAAGCGCAACCCGGTGTTGTGCGAGAATCTCTGCGGCCTGGCTCGCCTGATCCGGACCTACGAGAGCGCGGTCGTCGAGAACTGCGCCCTCTGGCACGAGCGGGACATCTCGCACTCCTCCAACGAGCGCGTGATCTTCCCGGACGCGGCGATCGCGCTCCACTTCATGATCCACCGCCTGGGCCAGGTGCTCGACGGGCTCCAGGTGTATCCTGACCGGATGCGCGAGAACATGGAGCGCTCTCTCGGGCTCGTGTACTCGCAGAAGGTCCTGCTCCAGCTCATCGACGCCGGGCTCGGCCGCCTCGAGGCCTACGAGCTCGTGCAGCGCAACGCGATGAAGACCTGGAAGGCTCGACGGCCGTTCCTCGAGTTCCTGCTCGCGGACCCCGACGTGACCCGGCGGCTTCCGGCGGGCAGGCTGCGCGCTTGCTTCGACCTCAAGTCCTACGGCGGCGCGATCGAGGAGATCCTCCGCCGCGGCGGCGTGACGGCCCGCAAGAAGGCGGGGGCGCGGTGAAGACGCTCGCCGCCCTGCTCGCCCTGGCGCTGCCCGCCCAGGCGGCGGCGCCGGCCGCGCCGGACGTCGCGGTGTCGTCGCCGTCCGCGCCGGCGAAGAACGAGAAGCTCGAGTTCCGCCTCGAGCACGTCCCGCCGCAGTCCCGCGGCGCGGGGCCCGGCGGGCTGCCGTCGGTCGGCGTCGGCGCCGGC
>JACQPK010000310.1 GCA_016207565.1 Elusimicrobiota bacterium | reverse complement strand
TCCGTCCTTCGCGTTCCTTTCCGTCACTTCCCTTCGCGTACCTCTGCGTTACGCAGTCTCGGTAGGCATCATGTTGGAGCTGTACTAGAAGCCTAGCGGGTGCTCGTCGCGCGGCGGTACTCGGCGAGTCGGGTCTCCGCCAGCCGCTGCTGCTCCTCGGCGTCGGCGTAGAATCGCGAGTAAAAGTCGCGGTACGCCTCCCGCTCTTTTCCCGTCTCGGCGAGGCGGAGGCCCTCGCGGAGGTCGCGCCGGTTCGTGGTGATCGCCTGGTAGCGCCGGTTCCACGACTCGAGGTTCGCGCCGAGGTCGGTCAGCTCGGCCGGCGGATCTTTGACGAGCCGCTGGTAGACGTCCTTCTTCTCCCAAAAGGCGGGGATCGAGGCCAAGAGCGGCTCCCCGCCGGGGTCGAACAGCGCGTTCTTCGAGTGGATCGGGTAGTGCACGATCAGAGCGCCCGGCCCCGTGCTGGTCCAGCCGTCTTTCATCGTCCTGGCGACGTCGCGGTCCGCGAAGGCGGACTGAGGGTCGTCGATCGGGCGGGTGTTGCCGGCCTCGTACAGCCGCACGAAGGAGTTCGCCGGGAACGACATGTGCGCGGTCTTGCCCACGGCCAGGCGCAGCCCGCTGCCGATCACCGCGCGAGCCTTCGAGAGGGGTCCGTTTCCGAGGATCTGCTTCGCGTCCCAGATGCCGAGCGTCGCCAAGGCGTTGTGCGGGACGTGGCTGCAGTTATTGGTCAGCCCGTTCCACTGGTACCCGTTTTTCTGGGCGTTTTCGTTGTAGGTGTTCAAGTGAGCCAAGACCTTGCCGAGCTGCTCCCGGCTGAGCGGCAGGCGGGAGCAATGGGCGGTCCGCGCGAAGGTGAGCGCGAAGTCGGTCCCGATCGCGCGGCGGACCATGAACTCCTTGAGCGGCATCGCGGCGGGCTTGTCGCGCAGGATCTCGTCGTGGGCGCGAATGCCGTCGAACCAGGATTGGGCGGCGGCTCGCATGACGACGGCGTCGTAGGAGGCTTGGTCCAGCGTGTCGGCGGGACTCAGGCCCCCGTGGAAGAACAGGCTCCGGCCGGGGATCGCGACCCAGTTCACGTTCGCGAAGATCTTGTTGACGCTGATGCCCACGCCCGAGTCGGCCCCGGAAAGGTCCGTCCCTTCGGGAACGAGCCGGAGCCTGGGGTAGCCCGCCGAGGCGTCGATCTCCGCCCCGTTCATGAACATGATGGCGTGGCCGCCGGCGCCGCCGGGCTCCGCGCCCTTCTTGTCGTACCGCGTGACCGCGCAGAGCTCGGCGTAATGAGGAAAGACGGAGTTGTAGAGGGCGTGCGCCTCCGGCGAGCCGGGCGGGATGCGCGGCAGCGCATTGCGGGCCTCGATGCGCCGGCCGGTCTCCTGCATGCCGCCGACCGCCTCGCCGAGCGACGACGCGTCGAAGAAGGGCTCCTCGGCCCCCGATGACGCGGCGAGCAAGACGGCGGCGATCAGGGCGGGCAGCATCCGCATAGCATGGGCCGGCCGGCGCGGCTCCGCGAGGGAGCTTCGACCTAGACGGGGCTGGGCCCTTGGGGTCAGACCCTTTGTCAGGATTCCGTCAGGATTCGGCGAGAATCCTGACGGAATCCTGACAAAGGGTCTGACCCTAGCGGTACTTGGGGTTCTTCTCGCCCGCGCGGATCGCCACCTTCAGGCGGTTTTCTTTCGGCGGGATCGGGCAGTTGTAGTGCGGGCTGTAGGCGCAGGCCGGGCTGTAGGCCATGTTGAAGTCCACCACGTAGCGGCCATCCGGCTGCTTCTCCGGCTCGACGTAGCGGCCGACTTTGTACGTCTCCTTGCCCGTCGTCGCGTCGCGGAAGAAGAGGCTCAGGCCGTCCGGACCGGCGCCCGGCTCCTCGAGCCGGTAGGCCGCGAGGCGGCAGGGCTTGCCGTCCACCGCGAACTCGAACCAGCCCCTCCGCGTCGCGGCGCGGTCCGCGCTGTGGGTCGAGGCGATCTTCACGCGCTCGGCCTTCGGGTCGGGGAGGAACGGGAGCACGAACCGGTAGCGGAGATCGACCGGGTAGTACGGGATGCCCTTGTACTCGTTGAAGCGCGGGCTCCGGGGGTCGAAGACGATGATCGCGGGGTAGCCCTGGTGCGAGAGCCGCAGCGTGTAGCGCCCTACGGCGATCGGGCCGGGGTCGAGAGTCGCCTCGCGTAGGGCCGCGTCGCCGTTTTTGACGCGGAAGCCGGCTGGGGCGTCGACGGCCGCCACCTTGAACTTGTCGCCTTCGACCGTCACGCTCAGGTGGCGCGGCTCGAGCCCCTCGAGCGGGACATCGTTGCCGTCGGCGGCGCCCACGGTGAGCGTCGCCTTCTTGCCGAAGTCTTTGCGGCGGACCGCGGCGAGGTAGGAGGTCGGCTTCGACTTCAGCCACTCCTGCGTCTCGGCGCGGTCCTTGAGGATTGCGGCGGTCGGGTCGTCGGCGAAGGCAAGGGACGCGGCGAGGAGGGTCCAGGCGAGCATGGAGCAAGTCTAGCGAATTACGCTACACTCGGCGCGGTGGGCGCTCAGAAGCCGTCCGTGCTGATGGTCTCGGCCAACTTCCATCCCTACATCGGCGGGGCGGAGAAGCAGGCGCTCGAGCTTTCGCGCGCGCTGCTGGCGCTGGGAGTCGACGTGACCGTCCTCACCCGGCGCGTCGGCGGCCTCGCGGGCGAGGAGCGCGTCGACGGCATCCGCGTCCGGCGCCTGCCGGCGTGGGGCTGGGGCTTCGTCGACTCCTTCGTGTTCATGGCGGCGACGTTCGCGTGGATGCTCCTCCACCCGCGCCGATTCCAGGCCGTGCACGTCCATCTCGCAGGGTCTCCGGCGTTGGCCGCCTGCCTGGCGGCGCGCCTGCTCGGGAAGCGCTCGATCGTGAAGCTGGGGGGCGGCAAAGGCATCGGCGAGCTGGCCGCCTCGAAGGGCTCGATTCCGGGGCGCCTGAAGCTGCGCGCGCTTGCCGCGCTCGACCCGCAGTTCGTGGCGGTGAACCGCGAGCTCGTCGCGGAGCTGGCCGAGCACGGCCTGCCTTCCGCGCGCGTGGTGATCCAGCCGAACGGAGTCGATACCCGGCACTACCGGCCGCCGGCCGGCGATGAGAAGGCGAGGCTCCGCGCGGACCTGCGTTGGCCGGACGGGCTCTGCTTCCTCTACGTCGGGAGGCTCGCGCCGGAGAAGCGCCTCGACGTCTTCCTCGAGGAGCTGGGGCGGGCGCTGAAAGAAGCCCCCGACGGGTTCGCGGTCCTCATCGGCAAGGGCGAGGTGGAGAAGCTGCTCCGGGAGGTCGCCTCGGCGAGCGGGCTGAAGGGCCGCGTGAGCTTCATGCCGCCGACGGCGGAGATCGGGAAGCTCTATCGCGCGGCCGACGTCTTCGTGCTGCCGTCGATCTCGGAAGGGCTGTCGAACGCGCTGCTCGAGGCGATGGCGTCGGGCTTGGCGATCCTGGCTTCCCGCGTCGGCGGGTCCGCCGAGGCGGTGGTCGACGGCGGGTCGGGCTACCTCTTCGAGCCCCAGGACTTCGGCACGTTCCGCGCGCGCATGGTGCAGCTCCTGAAGACCCCCGGCCTCGCCGGGCGGCTCGGGGCGCAGGCCCGCGACGACGTCAGGGCGCGCTTCGACTTGGCCGCCGTCGCGCGTCGCTACCGCGAGCTCTACGGGCTCTATTAGCTACAATAGCCCGGCATGTGCGGCATCTGCGGCGTCGTTTACGAGCGCCCCGGCCGCGTCGATCGCGACGCCCTCGGCCGCGCCAACGCGCTCATCCGCCACCGCGGCCCCGACGAGGAGGGCTACCACGTTGACGACCGGGCGGGCCTCGCGATGCGCCGGCTCTCCATCATCGACCTGAAGGGCGGACAGCAGCCGATCTCCAACCCCGACGACACCGCGTTCATCGTCTTCAACGGCGAGATCTATAACTTCCAGGAGCTCCGGCCGGAGCTCGAGAAGGCCGGCTATCCCTTCAAGACCCGCTCGGACACCGAGGTCATCCTCGCGCTCTACGAGCGCCACGGCCTCGACTTCGTCACGCGCCTGCGCGGCATGTTCGCGATCGCGATCTGGGACAAGCGCCGGGAGCGTCTCGTCTTGGCGCGAGACCGGATCGGGAAGAAACCGCTCGTGTACTCGCACGGCGGCGGGCGGCTGGCGTTCGGCTCCGAGCTGCGCTGCCTCTTCGAGTTCGGCGTCGGCAAGGAGCTCCTGCCCAAGGCGATCGACCTCTTCCTGTCGCTCCAGTACATCCCGAGCCCGCTCACGGTCTACCGCGACGTGCAGAAGCTGCCCCCGGCCCACCTCCTCGTCTACGAGAAAGGCAGGGTGACGATCCAGCGCTACTGGGACCTGCCGCTGGGCAAGGCTCCGATCACGACCGACGTCCGCGAGGCCGAGGGGCTGATCCGGGACAAGCTCACCGAGGCGGTGAAGCTGCGGCTCATCGCGGAGGTGCCCCTCGGGGCGTTCCTCTCCGGCGGGATCGACTCGTCGATCGTCGTCGCGCTGATGAGCCGGCTGTCGAGCCAGCCGGTGAAGACCTTCTCGATCGGCTTCGACGAGGCCGAGTTCTCGGAGCTCCACTACGCGCGCGAGGTGGCCAAGCGCTACGGCACCGACCACCGCGAGTTCATCGTGAAGGCCGAGATGGCCGACGTGCTGCCGAAGCTCGCCTGGCACTACGGCGAGCCGTACGCGGACGCCTCGGCGCTGCCCTCCTACTACGTCGCGCGCGAGACGCGGAAGTACGTCACGGTCGCGCTCAACGGCGACGGCGGCGACGAGGACTTCGGCGGCTACGTGCGCTACTTCGCGATGAAGGCCGCGCGGCTCTGGGACGTGCTCCCCGGCCCGGTCCGGCGAGGCATGGCCGCGGCCGCCGAGAAGCTCCCCGAGAGCGACGCGCCCTTCTCGCTCTTCTGGAAGGCCAAGCGCTTCATGCGCTCGGTCGCGTTCGCGGACATCGCGGCGCGCCACCTCAAGATGATCTGCTACTTCTCGGACCAGGACAAGGAAGGGCTCTACACGCGCGAGATGCTCGACCGCCTGGGCGCGCGCGGGCCCGAGGAGCTCAAGGGCGCGCAGCGCTACCTCGAGGCCGCGTTCACGAGAGCTTCGGGCGAGGACTTCGTCAACAAGCTCCTCTACGCCGACGTGGCCACGTATTTGCCCGAGTGCCTCATGACGAAGATGGACATCGCGGCGATGGCCAACTCGCTCGAGGGGCGCTCGCCGTTCCTCGACCATGAGTTCATGGAGCTGGCGTTCCGCCTCCCCGGCGACTGGAAGTTGAAAGGGCTGAAGGGCCACAAGTGGATCCTCAAGCGCGCCTTCGCCGACATGCTCCCGCCGAAGATCGCCAAGCGCGGGAAGATGGGCTTCGGCATCCCGCTCGGCCCATGGTTCAGGGGGCGGCTCAAGGACTATTGGGCGGAGCACGTCCTGTCGTCGCGCGCGCTGGCGCGGGGCTACTTCCGCGACGACTACCTCAAGCGCATGTGGGCGGAGCACCAGAGCGGACGCCGCGATCACGGCTACCGGCTCTGGGCTCTTCTCATGCTCGAGCTTTGGCACCAGGAGTGTCTGGAGAAGGCGCCGCCTACCCCGGTACACGGGTGAGCGAGTCGCCGGAGGGTTCGCTCGGCGCGCGGGTCCTCCGGGGGATCGAGGCGTTCGTCCTCGGGCACGCGGCTCAGCTCGCGGCCGCGTTCTTCGTCACGCCGATCCTCACCAGCCGCCTCGGCTCCGAGGGCTACGCCCTCTACGCGCTGATCGGGCTCCTGCAGGGGTATCTCATGCTCCTGAACCTGGGCACGGGCAACGGCGTGCAGCGCTACGCCGCGGACCTGAAGCGTAGGCCCGGGCGCCTCGCGGCGATCCTGAGGACCGCGTTCGCGGTCGAGCTGGGCATGGGCCTCGTCGCCAGCGCCGCGCTGTTCTTCTGCCGCGACTGGCTCGCCGGCACCTACCTCCAGGTGCAGGGTCAGCCGCTCGCGCTCGTTGCCGCGGTGCTCGGCTGGACGGCCGCGATCGCTCCCTGCGCATTCGTCTTCAACTTCGCCACCAACGCGCTCTACGGCCTCGAGCGGCTCGCGGCCTTCAACGCGTTCCAGGCCGCGCTGGCCGTCGGGACGCTGGTCGCGTCCGCGGCCGTCCTGACCGCGGGCCGCGGCATCCACGCCGTCGCCGCGTCGATCTGGGCGATCTACGCCGTCCTTGCGGCGGGCTCGGCGTGGGCCGTGCGCCGCGAGCTCGCCGTCGCGCCCGCGGCGGAGCCCCGCGACCGGCCCGAGTTCATGCAGTACTCCCTCAAGACGCTCGCGTCGCAGCTGCTGTGGCTCGTCGCCAACCAGGGCGACCGCCTCGTGGTCGGCTGGGCGCTGCCGTTGTCGCAGCTCGGCTACTACTCGGCCTGCGGACAGCTCGCCCAGAAGCTGAACGTGTTCCTCGGCGCGATCTCGGGGGCGTCGTTCCCCGTGCTGACAGATCTCCAGGCCCAAGGCGACCACGCGCGCGTGAAGCGCCTGTACCTCAAGCTCACGGAGCTCACCTGGCTGGCGGTGCTGCCGGTCTCGATCCTCGTCTTCCTCGCGGCGCCGCAGTTCCTCGGCCTCTGGCTCGGGCCCGAGTTCGGGCGCCCGATGGTCTGGCCGCTCCGCTTCCTCGTCATCGCCAACGTCGGCTACATCGGGTCCTTCATGCCGCAGTACGTCGCGCTGAGCCGCGGCGCGGCGGGCCTGCATGCGAGGGTCTATGCCGCCAAGGTCGTCGCGCTCGCCGTCTTGTGGCCGCTGCTTACGCCCCGGCTCGGGATCAAGGGCGTCGCGCTCGCGGTCGCCGTCGCGGAGTGGCTCGTGACCCCCGGCTACGTCTGGGCGCTGCACCGGCGCTACGTCCACGTCGGCGTCGCGGAGTACTGGACCGAGGCCTGCTGGCGCCCGGTCGCCGCGGCCGCGTTCCTCTCGGCGCTGCTCCTGCCGACGCACCACCTGTTCTCGGGGTGGGCGAGCCTCGTCCTCGGCTCCGCGGCCGCCCTCGGGGTCTACGGCGCGTTCGCCTACTGGCTCCTCGACGAGCCGGCCAAGAAGGTCCTGCACGACTGGGTCCGTGCGAAGCTGAAAAGTAGGTAAAATCCACGTCATGGCCGAACCCAAACCCGCCCGCGCGCTCGTCCTCGGCGCCGCCGGCCTCGTGGGCCACTACTGCTGGCGGCTGCTCTCCAAGCGGCCGGGCTGGCGGGTGGCGGGCACCTACCACAAGACGCCGCTCGCCGGCCTGGAGAAGGCCGACCTGCTGGACCACGCCGGCACGCGGGCGTTCATCCGCGACGCGCGGCCCCAGCTCGTGATCGTCGCCGCGGCCAACCCCTTCGTCGACCAGTGCGAGCGGCTGCCGCAGGAGACGCGCGCCGTCAACGTCGACGCGACGCTCGCCGCCGCCTCCGCCGCGCGCGAGGCGGGCGCGACCGTCGTGTTCTTCTCGTCGGACTACGTCTTCGACGGCAACGGCGCTCCCTTCGGCGAGGGTGACCCGACGGCGCCGCTCAACGAGTACGGCCGCCAGAAGGTCGACGCCGAGCGCGGTATCGCGGCGCTCGGCTCCGACCATCTCATCCTCCGCGTCTCGGGCGTGTTCGGCTGGGAGCTCAGCCGCAAGAACGCCGTGCTGCAGCTCGTCGACCGGGCGCGGAGCGGGCGCCCCGTCCACGCGGCGACGGACGTCCGAGCGAACCCGACCTACGCCGCGAACCTCCCCGACGTGATCGCGGAGCTGTGGGAGGGCGGGCGGCGCGGCGTCTACCATGCCGCGGGCGCCGAGGAGCTGACCCGCTTCGACTTCCTGTCCGAGGCCGCGCGGGCCTTCGCGCTGGACCCGGCACTAGTCCAGAAGACGACCGTGGCCTCGATGCACTCGCCCGCGAAGCGGCCGCTGCACTCGTCGCTTCGGACCGACAAGGTCCGCAGCCAGGTGAAGGCCCCGCTCTGGGGCGCCGCCCGCGCGCTGGCCCACATGCGCGCGGAGGAAGAGGCCTGGACGGCCTACGCCGCCGGCCTCAGGCCGTTCGCGTCGCCGTAAGGAGCGCGTCCACCTCGGCGGAGGCGGCCCGGTAGTCCGCCGGCGCGAGCGCGGGGTGAAACCGCGTCCTCAGCCAGATCCGCCGGGCCTCCCGCAGCGCCTTCAGCGCCCACGACGGGAGCCGTGTCTTGAGCGCGAACGCCGCGTCGACGGCCCCCAGCTCCTTCTCGAGGAACGCGCGGGCCTCGGCCGGGCGCGCCGAGCGCCACAGATACTCGGCGACTTCGCGCGCCACGGCGCGCCGGAGCTGGGACGCGATGTCGGCGGGCGGCGCGAAGCTCTTGAGCGCGTCCATCGAGCCTTGGAAGTCCCAGTGGTAGTCGTCGGTGAGCTGGCCGCCGCCGTGGATGAAGCGGACCGCGAGGGGCTCCTTCAGCGCCTTCACCTCGAGCCCGCCGCCGAGCATCCGGCCGTAGAGCTCCATGTCCTCGTGCGTCGAGAAGTCCTCGCGGAAGAGGCCCGTCTTCTCGAAGGCCGCGCGGCGGATCGCGACCATCGTCGTGACGTACGGCAGCCAGCGCTCGCCGAGCGCGTAGTAGGCCGGCACGCGGCCTTGGGGGATTTCCTTGGCCGGGTCGAAGAGCGTCCCGACGATCCGGCCGTAGCGGTGCAGGTACGCGTTGCTGAAGAGGAAGCCGGCGGACGGCGTCTGTAGGCTCGCCCGCCGGAGCGCTTCCAGACGTCCCTTCAGGTACAGGTCGTCGGAGTCGAGGAACGCGATCCACTCGCCTCTGGCCTCGCGGATCGCCCGGTTGCGGCAGGCGGCCACGCGCCTGTTGGTCTCGTTGTGGAAGACCCGGACCCGGGGATCGGCGAAGCCGGCCAGGACTCGCCTCGTGTCGTCGGTGGACGCGTCGTCGACGACGAGGCACTCGAAGGAGGTTTCCGTCTGCGCCAGGACCGATCGGACGGCGGCGGCGACCGGCGCCGCGCGGTTGTAGGTCGGGATGACGACGGAGAATACGGGCGCCACCGGCGGCTATCTTATACAATTGCGCCGTGGCGGCGCTTCGCGTCTCGGCGGTCGTCAATAACTACAATTACGGCCGCTATCTGGGAGAGGCCGTCGAGAGCGTGTTGCGCCAAGAGCGCCATCCCGACGAGATCGTCGTGGTCGACGACGGCTCGACCGACGACTCGCGCGCGGTCATCGCGCGGTTCGGCTCGAAGGTGAAGCCCGTGCTGCGCGAGCACCGGGGGCAGGCCGCCGCGCTGACCGCCGGGCTCGAGGCGGCCACCGGCGATGTCGCCTGCCTGCTCGACTCCGACGACTGGTGGGCGCCGGACAAGCTGCGGAGGGTGGAGGCCCGCTTTGCGGCCGAGCCGAATGTGGCTTTGGTCCAGCACTGGACGCGGGAGGTCCACGGCGGCCGTCCGCTCGGCGGACGGCCGCCCGAGGTGCCGTCCACGTATCGCCTATCGGACTACCTCAACCAACGCACCTACTTCACCGGCACGACGGGCCTGAGCTTCCGCCTGAAGGCCGTGCGGCCGCTCCTGCCGGTGCCCGAGAGCCTGACCTTCTGCGCCGACGAGTACCTCTACACGCACGCGCTCTTTCAGGGAGACGTCGCGACGATCCCCGAGTTCCTGGGCTTCCGCCGCGTGCACGACGCAAACCTCTTCGCCCGCCGCTACCGCAGCCGCGAGCGCCTCGAGGATTCCCTCCGCGTGCGCCGCATCCTAAACTCCGCGTTCGAGGAGCGGCTGGCTTCGCTAGGGCTGTCTTTCTCGGAGGAGCGCCGCCGGGCCCGCGCCGCCGAGGTTTTGCAGGACGAGTACCTGCTGCGCTGCCACGAAGGGCGGCGCGGCGAGGCGCTGGAGGTCTGGAGGCGGCTCGGCGAGACGCTTCCGGGGGGCTACGGGGCGTTCAAGAAGGCGTCGTTGCTGGCGGCGCTGGCCTCGCCGGGACTCTACCTCGCGCTCGCCGAACTCTACGCGCGCGTGCCGGGCCTCGTGGGGCTGCGGCGCGCCGTTTGGCGGGACCCGGCGGAGCGCGCGGCCTGATGGAGGCCCCGGTCCCCGTCGGCGACGTTGACCCGCCTCGGCGGAGCCTCCTGTCCAAGGCCGCGGAGGCGGCGGACATCCTTTGCCGGACGCTCCGGCTCGTCGTCTCGCTGCCGTTTTCCGCCGAGGGGCCGGTCCCGGCCGAGCCGAGGAGGGTCGTCGTGCTCGCCTACGGCGCGGTCGGCGACACGATCTTCTTCTTGCCCGCGCTCGAGGCGCTGCGAAAGGCGTGGCCGAAGGCGCGCATCGTCTACGTCGCCGACTACTACGTCGGGACCGACATGCTCGCGCCGTCGGGACTCGCCGACGAGTATTGGCGCTACTCCTCCGCCGATCTCTGGAGCGGCGCGGGCTCGGCGCGCCGCGACCTGTGCCGCCGCCTCGCCGATGAGGGCTTCGACGTCGCGGTCGTCGGGTTGGGCACGCCGCTCCGCGGCCTGGGGCCCGGGCTGCTCAAGATCCCGGTCCGCGTCGGGCACGTCCGCGCGGTGAAGCCCGCGCGCGAGGGCTGGTCTGGGCTACGGCTCGCGTCGTGGAAGCTGCGGCGGCTGGCGGCGCGCCAAGAGCTCGAGCGCCGCCTCGTCTTGAACCGTAAGATCGAGGTCTCGCTCGAGGAGCATGCCGTGCGGCGCAACCTCCGGCTGGTGGAGGCGCTGGGCCTGAAGGCGCCGTCTTCGTCGGAGTCCCGGCCGAGGCTCGCGATCCCCGAGACGGCCGAGGTCGTCGCGCGGCGGGAGCTGCCCGACGCTCCCGCCAAGCGCACGATCGGGCTGCACCTCGGGCCTGAAGGCACGAACTACGCCAAGCTATGGCCTTTGGAGCGCTGGGCGTCCGCCCTGAAGATCGTCGCGGGTCGCGTGCCGTGCCGGGTCGCCGTCCTCGGCGGCCCCGAGGAGCGCGAGCGAGCGTCACGCTTCGCCGACGCCTACGGCGGCGACTGCGTGCAGCTCGCGGGCAAGCTCGGGATGCTCGAGACCTTCGCCGCAATCTCCCGCTGCGACCTCTTCTGCTCGAGCGACACGGGGCTCTCCAAGGCCGCCATGGCCCTCGGCGTCCCGACGGTCTCCGTCTGGGGGCCGGTGGAGCGCTCGGGCTACGGCGTCGTCTGGGAGCCGGAGAAGCACGCCGAGGTCTTCCATTCCGTCCCGTGCGCGCCATGCGTGCGGGTCGGCACGGCCGAGGAAGGCCCGGGCGTCATCAACTTCACCAACTGCGGCCACCACGATTGCCTCAACCGGCTCGAGGCCCCGGCCGCGGCCGAGACGATCCTGCGCCGTTTGGGCGCGGAGGCCCCCAAGGCGTGAAGTCGTTCGCCCGCAAGACCGTCTGGGTGACGGGCGCAGGCCGCGGCATCGGCCGGGCCGTCTCGCTCGCCTTCGCCCGCGCGGGCGCCCGGCTCGTCCTCACGAGCCGGACGCCTTCGGAGCTGGCCGCCGCCGCCGGCGAGGCGCGCGCCGCGGGGGCGGGCGTCATCGCCGCGGAGCTGGACGTTCGCGACCTGCCCGGCACCCGGACCCTGCTCTCAACGGCGGTCAAGCGCTTCGGCGGCATCGACGTCCTCGTCAACAACGCCTCCGTACTCGGGCCGCTGTCGCCTCTTGTCGAGGTCGGCGTCGCGGACTGGGAGGAGGTCCTGGCGATCAACCTGAGCGCGGTGTTCCGGCTCACCCGCGAGGTGCTGGCCGCGAGCATGCTCCCGCGGAAGCGCGGCTGCGTGATCAACCTCTCGTCCTCCGTCGGCCGGAAGGGCCGCGCGCTCTGGGGACCTTACGCCGTCAGCAAGTTCGGCCTGGAAGGCATGACGCAGGTGTGGGCCGAGGAGTGCGCGGCCTCCGGCGTGCGGTTTTACGCGGTGAATCCGAACGCGACGCGGACGCGGATGCGCGCCGAGGCCTATCCGGAGGAAGATCCCGCGGCGCTCAAGAGCCCGGACTCGGTCGCGAAGGCGCTCGTCGCGCTCGCCGACGCGAAGTGCAAGGCTCCCTCGGGCGCCGCGGTCGAGCTCGATCGCGAGACGGGCTGTCTAAAATGGTAAGTTCCGCCTGATGATATTCTCCATCGTCATCCCGGCCTACAACGAGGAGCGGGCGGTGCAGGACATCCTGCGCCGCTGCCTCGCGGCCGCGCAGAAGGAGCTCAAGGAGCCTGGGCTCGGCGTCGACGAGGTCGAGGTCATCCTCGTCAACGACGGCTCGCGCGACGCGACGTCCAAGCTCGCGCGCGAGGTCGCCGGAGTCCGCGTGATCGACCACCCGAAGAATCGCGGCTACGGAGCGGCGATCAAGACCGGCTTCGAGAACGCGAAGGGGGATTGGCTCGGTTTCATCGACTGCGACGGCACCTGCGACCCGCGTTTCTTCGCCGAGCTGATCGGCCTGGCCAAGCGGGAGCACCTCGACATCGCCTGCGGCTCTCGGATGCACTCCGCCTCGCGGATGCCGCCGGTGCGCGTGCTCGGCAACTGGCTCTACCGGACTCTCGTCAACATCCTGGCCGGGACGTCCGTGACGGACGTGGCCAGCGGCATGCGCATCCTCAAGCGCGCGAGCCTGCCTCGCATCTATCCGTTGCCCGACGGGATGAACCTGACCCCGGCGATGAGCGTGCGCGCCGTCTTGGACCAGCGCCTTCGTATCGGCGAGCTGCCGATGCCCTACGAGGAGCGCGTCGGGCGCTCGAAGCTCTCGGTCGTGAAGGACGGCTTCCGGTTTTTGGGCGTCATCCTCGACACCGCCGTGACCTATCGCCCCGTTTTCTTCTTCTGGACCTTCGCGGCGATCGCGGCGGCGCTCGCGCTGTGGGCGCTCGCCTTCACGTGGGGCGCGCCCGCGGCGCCGCTGCCCTACTACCTGCAGCACGGGCGCCTCGAGGACTGGATGTTCTTCCGCGTCGCGCTCGCTGCGCTCCTCCTGGCGACGGGGGCGTTCCTCGTGGCGCTCGGAGCGGTGACCCAGTCGCTGACCTCCCTCATCAACCGGGACGAAACGCCCAGGACGCTCGAGGCCCTGGCGGACTCTATCGTCGGCCGCCGCTACCTAGGGTGGGGGGCTGCGCTCCTCGCGCTGGGCGTCTTCCTGAACCGCCGGACGCTCGAGGCGTACGTTTCGACCGGCCATATCCCCAACGACTACTGGGTGTTCCCGCTGGTCGGCGGCCTATGCGCCCTCGTCGGGTTGGAGTTCGTCGCCTTCGGGCTCGTCGGCCGTGTGGTGCGGCTGCTCGCCGAGCGCGAGCGCGCCCGCGACGCCCTAAAAAGTTAAAAAAGTAAACGTTGGGGACAGTCCCCAGGGTTTACTTTTTTTCAGAAGCGGACGCCCGCGCCGAACGAGACGTAGGTCTGTCGGCTGGAGCCGGCCTGCTTGTAGCTCTCCAACGAGCCGTGGAGCTCGAGGATCTCGAAGCCCGCCGTGGCGCCCACCGTCGCCGTCGTCGCCGGCTCCGCGCCGAGGTAGAACGTGGTGCGCGTGAGGGCGACGTACGGCTCGACGACCGGCAGCAGCCCGAAGTCGAGGCGGCCGGTGAAGTTCGTCTTCGGGAAGCCTTGGATGATCGAGTTCAAGCCCGCGAGGTGCGTGGCGGCTGCCGGCGCGGCGGCGATGGCGGTGAGGTCCTTGTCGTAGCGCGACACCGTCCAGTCGGCGGAGAGCAGCAGGTCGAACAGCGACACGCCGCCGTTGACGCTCACGTCGGTCTGGCCGATCGTGATCGCGGCGGCGCGCGCGGTCGGGCGGACGCCGCCGCCGCGGCGCGGGGTGCCGGCGGGCAGCGTGAACTCGTCGCGGTGCGTCGTGTGGAAGACCGAGCCGCCGACGTCCACGCGCGCGAGGCCCTTGCCGCGAGCGCCTTTCTCCTCGGGGGCGTCGTGGATGCGCCGGACCTTGCCGCCCTGACCGGGCGTGAAGGAGAACGTGGCGTCCACGCCGGCGAATCGGTTGCTGTAGCCGTTCGTCTTCGGCGTCCCGCCGCCGGTGACGCCGACGCCCCAGACCTTCGTGTCGTAGGCGCCGCGGACCTGCAGGGTCTTGTAGGTGCCGTCGGAGAGATCGGACTTGTAGACGCTGAACTGGGGCTTCACGTGGAACGCGTCGCCGACGTCCGCCCAGGCCCGGGTGCCCACGTACTTGTTGGACCCGAAGGTCTGCGTGA
Source organism: Elusimicrobiota bacterium (assembly GCA_016207565.1). Taxonomy (GTDB): domain Bacteria; phylum Elusimicrobiota; class Elusimicrobia; order UBA1565; family JACRDR01; genus JACRDR01. Next base: position 13,140 of record JACQPK010000310.1, on the reverse strand, counting down.
TGCTGGCGTCGAAGAAGGCGCCGGCGTCGGTCGCGAGGGAGAGAAACGCGAGAGCGAAAAAGAGGTTCGTCATGGGGCCGAAGATACCATAATTGGTAGACTCCGCTGGTGACGCTTTTCTCGACGTTGGGGCTCGCCGCGGCCCTCGCGTTCGCCGTCGCCGGGCAGGAGCCGGGCCTCCTGGGCGAACGCGAGCTCAAGCTGACCCTGCAGCCGGTCGCCCTCGACCTGCATCGCGACGGCCGCATCCGGGAGGTCCGCTTCGCGTTCGTCCCCTTCGGCCTCCGTACCGCTTGCCAAGGGAAGTTCGTCACGGAGTGCCGAAAGATCCTCCGCGACAAGGGCATCGCCGGCTATTCCCGGCGCCGCTCCGAGCCGGAGCAGATCCTAGACGTCAAGGTCGGGAAGGGGAAGCCGGAGCTGCTCGAGAAGCTCGCCGTGGACCCGGTCGTGAAGGGGCTGCGGGAGAAGGTCGACGTGACGTGGACCGCGGCGGGGACCCCCAAAGAGTACACTCTCGACAGGAAGCGGGTCGTGAACGCGCGGGTCCGCTGGCGCGTCTTCGTCAACGTGGAGACGCTCGACGTGCTCGACGTCCTGAAGTGAAGCCCGGGCGCCTGGCCGGTTTCTTGCCTTCCGCGGCCGGTCTCGGCGCGCTCGCCCTCTACCTCCTCCTCCCGGCGGCCCGGTACAACTTCGACGGCGTGGCCTGCGCGATCGCCGTCGAGCTCGGCGAGGCCAGGCACCTCGTCCACGGCAACCACGTCGCCTACGGCGTGCTGGGCTGGTTCGCCCACTGGCTGCTCAAGCTCTTCGGCTACCAAGGGCCGGCGGTCGTGAGCCTGCAGGCGCTGAGCTCGGCGCTCGGCGCGCTCGGCGTCGCCGGGCTCTGCCGGCTGCTGCTGAACTTCGGGGTCGCGCCGCCGCTCGCGGCGGCCGCCGCCGCGGGACTCGCGGTCTCGCGCCTGTACTGGACCTGGTCGCTCGAGGCGCAGGTCTACCCGCTCGGCGGAGCGCTCCTCGTCTGGTGCGCGGCCGAGCTGTGCCGGCCGAAGTCTAGCGGGGCGGAGCCCCGCTGGGCCGGCGCTCGCTGGGGCTATGGGGATCGCCGGCCCAGGCCCTTCGTCGCGGGGCTGCTCCACGCGGGGTCGGTGCTCGGGCACGTAGGCAACATGATGTTCGCGCCGGCCGCGTGGTTTTGCCTCCCCGACGCCTCCTCCCGGCGCCGCTACGCGCTCGGGCTGGGCGCGGGGCTCGCGGCGGGCTATCTCGCGGCCGTCGCGCTCTTCGTGCGGCCGGAGGGGCTCTTCGAGCTCAGGAGTTGGCTGCTCGGGAGCACGGCGCTGAGCGTCGACCGGCGCTTCATGTGGCTCGGGGCCTGGTCGCTCGAGCGCTTCGGCCATTGGATCCGCGTGAGCCTCGAGCTCGCGTCCGGCTCCTCGTCGACGGGCCTCGCGCTCTGGGCCGCGGCGGGGTTCGGCGCGTGGGCGGCCCGGCGCGAGCGGCCCCAGGCCGTCCGGCTCGCGCTGTGGTGGCTCGCGGGCTACGCCTTGCTCTACACGAACTGGCAGCCGATGACGGTCGTGTACCGCTACACCGACGTCCCCGCGCTGTGGCTGCTCGTCGCCTGCGCGGTGGAGGCGGCGCGCGCGCCGACGGGGCTCGCCGGCGCGGGGCTGGCATGCTTCGTCGCCTACCTCGGCGTCTGGAACGCCGGCGCCTCCGTCGTCCCGGGCTCCCGCCCGGAGCTCAACGCCGACCTCCAGCGCGCGCTTTGGCTGTCCCGCGAGACGCCGGAGAACGCCTGGGTCGTGGTCCACGCGACGGAGCAGGTCTACGTCCCGTACTTCGCGAGACGCCGTCCGCTCAACATCCGCTACTTCCCGGACGAATCTTCGCTGCAGGAGCGCGTCCGCGCCCTGGCCAAGGCCGGCGAGCCGGTCTACGTCGTCCCGGAGGTGCTCCCCGAGTGGGCTCCGCGCGCTCTCGAGAAGTTCGGCTGGCGTCAGACCTCCGCTCATCAAGGCTCCCGGCTATATTTGATACATTGACCGCGTGACGCTCGCCGCGATTTTCGCGGGACTCTGGCTCGCCTCGCCGGCCTCGGCCTTCGATCTGAGCCTCCCGGCGCTGGCGCCCGACGCCGAGATCTTCGAGGGGATGCAGGCGGAGATGAACCGCTCCCTCAAGAAGCTCAAGGTCGACTCGTTCGGGCCGCCCTATTTCCTGGCGTACCGGCTGGTCGAGTCCGACGCGGTGCGGCTGGTCTCCTCTTACGGGGCGACCGTCCGGGGCGAGCGCGAGGAGGAGCGGCGGCTCTACGTCGAGGCTCGGGTCGGCGACGAGTCCTTCGACAACACGGACCTGACGTACCACGGCAAGAGCGGTTCGGCCGCCCTCGACGCGAAGGTGTTGCGCCACAACCTCTGGAACCTGACGGACGAGGCGTACAAGGCCGCCGTCGCGGGCTTCCTCGAGAAGAAGGCGAAGAAGGCGACCGAGCTCGACCGGGAGAAGCTCGACGACCTGAGCCGGGAGCCGGCCTACACGGCCTCGCTGCCGAACCCCTCCTTCGAGCTCGACGGTCGCGCGGTCCGCCAGTTGGTGCAGGCGGCCAGCGCCCAGTTCAAGCGCTGGTCCTGGATCCAGGGCTCGTACGCGTACCTCGAGATCGAGCAGTCGCGGCGGTGGCTCTTGACCAGCGAAGGCACGCGGATCGCGAGCCCCTACGAGCACGCCCCGGTCGTCCTGATCCTCAACGCCTGGGCGCGCGCCGACGACGGCATGCGGATCGACAGCCGGCGCTCGTGGGCGATGCGCACGCCGAAGGACCTCCCGGCGCTCGACGTCCTATTGAAGGAGGGGGAGACGCTCGCGAAAGAGCTCAAAGGCGCTCGGGACTCGGCGGTGCAGGCTCCGGTCTCGGCTCCCGCGATCCTCGACCCCGAGGTCGCCGGGGTGTTCTTCCACGAGGCGCTCGGGCACAAGCTCGAGGGCCAGCGGCAGCGCGATCCCAACGAGAGCCAGGTGTTCAAGGACCAGGTGGGCGCGAAGATCATCCCCGAGTTCCTCAGCCTCGTCGACGACCCGACGATGCCGTCCTGGGAGGGAGAGGCGCTCCACGGCCACTACGCTTACGACGACGAAGGCGTCCCGGCGCAGCGGGTGACCCTCGTCGAGCGCGGGGTGCTCAAGGGGTTCTTGATGTCGCGCTGGCCGGTGAAGGGCGTTGCCCGCTCCAACGGACACGGCCGCGCCGACGCCCACCATCACCCCAGCGGCCGCATGGCGAACCTCATGATCGTCGCGCACGAGCCCGTGCCGAAGGCCGAGCTGAAGGCCCGCCTCATGGCCCTCGCGAAGGCCCAGGGCAAGCCCTTCGGCTTCCTCCTCGTCGGCTCGTCCGGAGGCGAGAATCCCAACAACCGGCGGGCCGCGCAGACCCTCGAGGTGAGGCCGCGCCTGATCTACCGCATCGACGCCGAGTCCGGTGAGGAGACGCCGGTTCGGGGCGTGAAGCTCGTCGGCACGCCGCTCGTCGTCTTGAACCGGATCACGGCGGCCGGCGACGACTCCAAGCTGTCGAACCCCTTCAACTGCGGCGCGGAGTCCGGGCAGGTGCCCGTGGACCAGATCTCCCCGAGCCTGCTCGTGTCGAATATCGAGCTGCAGCGGGTCCCCGAGGAGCGCGCGCGGCCGCCGCTCTTGCCTTCGCCCTTCCATGACCGCGACTAGCCTCCTGACCGCCGTCGCCCTCGCGGCCTTCGCCGGGCCCGCGCCCGAGACGCTCGAGCGCGCGCTGCGGGAGGAGCTCGCGCGCTCGACGACCTCGCTCAAGCAGGAGGGCTACCCCGCGCCCTACTACATCGGCGTGCGGGTGACCGACAGCCGCCATCACGAGGCGCGCTGCACGCAGGGCGGCGTCCGCTACGACGACGCGCAGCGGCGCCTCGTCGCGACGCCGGACGTCCGCGTCGGCTCCCACGAGCTCGACAACCATCCGGTGGCGCCGACCGAGCGCTACGTCGGACGCGAGCTGCCCGACGCCGACGACGTTCGCGCGATCCGTCACGGGCTCTGGCTCAAGCTCGACGAGGAGTATAAGCAGGCGGCGGCGGATTTCCTTCGCAAGCAAGCCCTGCGCGTGCGGCGGGGAAAGACCGACTACGACACCGACGACATGACGAAGGAGCCCGCGATCGAGCGCGCGGCGGAGCCGCCGGCGGAGGACTTCTCGCTCGCGCACGACGCGGCCCTCGCGCGGTGCCGGGCGTTCAGCGGCGGGCTCGGGCGCTATCCCCGGCTGATGGGCTCCTACGCCGAGGTGCAGCGCGACGTCGAGCACAACTGGTTCTTCGACTCCGAGGGAGCCCGGGTCCGCTACGCCGCGCGCTGGGCTCGCCTCGAGGCGGGCGGGCAGACGATCACCGACGACGGCATGCGTGTGCAGGTGTTCAGGAGCTTCATGGCGCCCACGTCGTCGGGCCTGCCCGACGACGCCGAATTGTCGAAAGTCGCGGAAGAGATGGCGGCCGACTTGGAGGCGCTGCGGACAGCCCCTTCGACCTCGCCCATCAACGGCCCCGCCTTGCTCGACCCGTCCGTGGCCGCCGCCGTGGTCACCGCGCTCGCGGGCCGGCTCGCGGGCGAGGAGCAGCGCAACCCGGACGGCGCGCAGACCTTCCGCGACAAGCTCGGCAAGGCGATCCTCCCGGATTTCATTAGCCTCGACGACGACCCGACGCTCGCGGACTTTCAAGGAGCGCCGCTGGTCGGCGGATTCCGGGTGGACGAGCAGGGCGTGGAGGCCCGTCCCGTGACGCTGGTCGAGAAGGGCGTCCTCAAGGATTACCTGCTGTCGCGCTACCCCGTGATCGGATTCTCGCGCTCGAACGGCCACGCGCGCGCCTCGGCGGGCCAAGTCCCGATGGGCCGGGCGAGCAACCTCATCCTGCGCGCCGAGAGCCCGCAGCCGCTGCCGAAGCTCCTCGAGCGCCTGCGGCAGGAGGCGTCGAGGCGCGGCAAGCCGCACGGGCTCTACATCCGAAAGGCGCGCTCCTGGTCGCAGCAGGACAAGACCGGGCAGCAGCAGGCGTTTCGCCTCATGCCGACTCTCGTCTATCTCGTCGACGCCAAGACCGGCGCCCAAACGCTCGTGCGCGACCTCGACATGGTCGGCACGCCGCTCGATGTCCTGGGCCGAATCCTCGCGGTCGGCGACGATCCCCAGGTCACGCACGCCTTGATCGATCAGCTGTCGGGATCTTTGCCCGTGTCGACCATCGCGCCCACGCTGCTCCTGGGCGAGGTCGAGCTCCAGCGCGCGGAGACGAAGCCGGAGCGCTCGCCCGTTCTCCCGCCTCCTTGAGTGGGATATCGCAGCTCCCGACTGATGGCTAACGAACCGAGTAACGCGGAGGAACGCAGAGGAAGTAACAGAAAGGCGCGCAAAGCGAGGAACTTCCTCGATCCGTCCTTCGCGTTCCTTTCCGTCACTTCCCTTGGCGTACCTCTGCGTTACGCAGTGTCGGTAGCGATCATGTTGGAGCTGCGGTAGAATAGGGCCGTGCAGGCACCGGACGAAGCGGCGCTCGTTCGCGAGGCCCGCGAGGGGGGCCGGTCCGCGTTCGCGGAGCTCGTCCGCCGCCACCACCCCGCGATCCTGGCCCTCTGCCGGTCGATGTTAAACGACCCCGCCGAGGCGGATGACGCCGCGCAGGAGGCCTTCCTCAAGGCGTGGCGCTCGCTCGCCGACTTCTCCGGCGGCTCGGGCTTCGGGACCTGGCTCTACCGGATCGCTTCCAACCAGTGCCTGGACCTCCTGCGCTCGCGGGCTCGCCGCAAGGCCGAGTCCCTCGAGGAGCTCGTCGAGCGCGACGCCCCCGCCCTTGAGCGAGCCCTCGGCCCGAGCGCCCAGCCGCTCGACCGTCTCGAGGCCGGGGACCTCGCGGCGCGGCTCTTGGCGGGCCTCCCCGAGGAGCAGCGCCTGGCGCTCGTCCTCCGGGAGACCGAGGGGCTCCGCTACGACGAGATCGCGAAGGTGATGGGCTGCTCCGTCGACAGCGTGAAGGCGCGGCTGAAACGGGCGCGGCAGGCCCTCGGCGAATCGCTGCGACACTTTTCGACTCCGGAAGACGTCTAATAGAGGAAGGACCATGACCCACGAGGAACTCCAGGATCGGTTGGACGCCTTCCGCGACGGCGAGCTCGACGATGCCGAGGCGGCGGCGATCCGCGCCCATCTGCCGGGCTGCGCCTCCTGTCGCCGGACGCTCGCGGCGCAAGAGAATCTCGCCCGGCTGCTGCGGGCGCGCCCGCCCGCCTCCGAGGCCTTCGTCGGCCGCGTCATGGCCCGCATCGCCGAGGAAGACCTCGCGGCGGCTCCCGCCCGGCCGCAGGTAGGCTGGTGGCTCGCCCCGGCCTTCGGCGCGGCGGTCATGCTTGCGGCGCTGGGGTGGCCCGGGCTCGGAACTCCGGCCGAGGATGAGCTCATCATGGCCGACGGCGGCAGCTGGCTCTTCGCGAGCCGCGCGCCCGAGGCCGACGACGTGGTGACCGTCGCTTTCGGAGAGCAGCCGTGACGCGCGACTGGAAGGCCGTCGCCGGGGCGCTCGTGGCCGGGATCCTGATCGGCGCGGCCGCTCAGCGCGCCTTTCCTCCGAAACCGCCGAAAGGGCGGATGGTCGCGCACATCACGCGCAAGCTCAAGCTGTCGCCCGAGCAGAAGCAGTTGCTCCAGCGGATTGTCGAGGCGAAGCGCCGGAGGATGGACGCGCTCCACGAGGAGAACAAGCCCAAGGTGCAGGCGGTCCGCGAATCGGCGCGCGAGGAGATCCGCGCGATACTGACCCCCGAGCAGCAGCGGCGGTTCGACGAGATGCTCGCGCGCTGGAAGGAACGCCGCGTCAAGCACGGTCGACCGGACGGACCGATGCCGCACCACCCATGACCCCCTCCGCCGTCCTTCGCGCCCTCGTCGCCCTTGGCGTCCTCTGCGTTCCCTCCGTTCACGCCGAGGTCATCACCTGGGACGACTGCGTCGCGCTCGCCTTGCGGCAGAACCCTGAGCTGGCGGCCGCCCGCTACTCGCGGGAGGCCGGCCGGGCCGATTACTTGGGGAGCTATAACGGCGTGCTGCCCCGCTTGTCTTTGTCCAACTCGGTGACCGACTCCAACACGCGGACGGCGTCGACGAACCGCTGGTCGGCCTCCGCCACGGCCTCGCTCGACCTCTTCAACGCGGCCAAGTTCGCCTCGATCCGGACCTCGAAGGCGGGCTTCGACCGCGCGGCCGCCGAGCTGCGCCTGACCTCGACCGACCTCCGGCTCAGCCTGCGCCGCGCGTTCCTGCAGCTCTTGTCGGCTCAGGAGAACCTCGAGACGTCGCGCCGGATCGCCGAAATGCGCGCGAGAGGCTCCGAGCTCGTCACGCTGCGCTACGACTCCGGCCGCGAGTCGAGAGGCAACATGCTCCGCGCTCAGGCTCAGCGCCAGCAGGCCGAGGCGGACCTCGCCCAGGCCGCGCGCGAGCTGCGGATCGCGCAGCGGACCCTCGATCGGCGCTTGGGCGGCTCCGACTTCACGGCATACGCCGCGACGGGGACCTTGGCGACGGGACGGGCGCCGGAACTGCCGTCCGATTCGGCCGGCCTCGCGGCGTCGCGCCCGGACGTCCTCGTGCAGGAGGCCTCGATCCGGAGCGCGGAGGCGAGCCTCTCGTCGGCGCGCAGTTCGCTCTGGCCGACGCTGTCCGCCAGCTACACACGCTCGGTCGCGGACCGCAGCGAGTTCCCGCGCGCGAATCCGGCCTGGAGCGCGGCGGGGACCCTCAGCCTTCCGGTGTTCGGCTCTGGCCCCACCGCGACCTACTTCGACGTCTCGGGGGCCCGCGCCGGGCTCTCGCGGGCGCGCGAGGACCTCCGGCGCGCGCGGGACGCCGCGGTCGTCGACATCGAAGGGGCGTGGTCCGACTTTGCGCGGACTACGGCTCAGGCCGGGGTCCAGGCGTCCCTGCTCGAGGCGGCGCGTCAGCGCAACCAAGAGGCCGACGTGCGCTACGCGAGCGGCCTCCTCAGCTACGACAACTGGGAGATCATCAGCACCGACCGGATCAATCAAGAGCGCCAAGAGCTCCAAGCGCGCGTGAACGCGGCGATCAGCGAGGCCTCGTGGGAGCGCGCTTTGGGCAGGGGCCTGGGAGAATGAAGATGGGCATCGTACGGACGGCGACGGCTCTGGCGCTCGTCGTGGGCATCGGGCTCGCGGGCTGGACGTGGTGGCAGAAGCGCGACCGCGGCCGGGAGCGGTCGGTCCGTTGGACCGACGTCTCGGAGGGGCCGATCGAAGACGCGGTGGAGGCCAACGGCTCGGTCGTGCCGCTGCAGCGCGTGTCGATCCAGGCGCCCATCGCGGGAAGGATCGAGCAGCTGCTCTTCGAGGAAGGCGAGCGCGTTCGGAAAGGCGACGTCATCGCGTGGATGAGCTCCTCCGATCGCGCCGCGATCCTCGACGCCGCGCGAGCCCGCGGACCGGAGGAGATGAAGCGCTGGGAGGACGCCTACAAGCCGACGCCGATCGTGGCTCCGATCGCCGGTGTCTTGATCCTGCGGAACGTCGTCACGGGCGAGACCGTCACGCCGAGCACGGTGATCTACGCGATGGCCGACGAGCTGATCGTCCTCGCTCAGGTGGACGAGTCCGACATCGGGCGGGTGAAGACCGGAATGCAGGCGCGGATCGTCTTGGACGCCTACCCCCAAGAGGAAACGACGGGGAAGGTCCGCGACATCCGCTGGGAAGGAAAGAACGTGTCGAACGTCATCACCTACGGCGTCGAGGTGAAGCCCGATCGGGTCCCGCTCTTCTTCCGGTCGCAGATGACCGCCAACGTGACGTTCATCGTCGGGCGCAAGGCGGATGCGGTCCTGGTGCAGGCGAGCGCCGTCCAGGACGCGCCCGGAGGCGGACGCCAGGTCTTCGTTCCGGACCCGGAAGGGAAGCCCGTGGCGCGCGCGATCAAGACGGGGCTAGAGCTCGGCGACAAGGTCGAGGTCCTCTCGGGCCTGCAGCCGGGCGACAAGGTGATGTCGGCTCGCGGCCGCTACCGCCCGCAGGAAGGGCCGCAGACGAGCCCCCTCGGCTTCGGGGGCGTGCGTCCCGGCCAGCAGTCGGGCGAGGCTCCTCGCCGCCGCGCCGGGGGGCGCCGCGAATCGCGGGAGTAGATGCCGATCATCGAGTTCAAGGACCTCGTCCGCTCGTACCAGGTCGGCGGCCAAGAGCTGCGGATCCTCAAGGGCATCGATCTGGCCATCGAGGAAGGCGAGTTCGTCGCGATCATGGGGCCTTCGGGCTCGGGCAAGTCGACGCTCATGCAGATCATGGGGCTCCTCGACCGGCCGACCTCCGGCACTTATCTGCTGCTCGGCCGGGACGTCTCGCGGCTGTCGGACGACGAGGGCGCCGCGCTGCGCTCGCGCACGATCGGGTTCATCTTTCAGATGTTCAACCTGCTGGCGCGCACCTCGGCGAAGGACAACGTCGTCCTGCCCATGATCTACGCGGGCGTCCCGAACCGCGAGGAGCGCGCGGTTGAGCTGCTCCGCGAGGTCGGACTCGGCGATCGCATGGGACATAGGCCCAACGAGCTCTCCGGCGGGCAGCAGCAGCGGGTGGCGATCGCGCGCGCCTTGGTGAACCGCCCGCGCATTCTCTTCGCCGACGAGCCGACGGGGAATCTCGCCTCGGACCAGGCCGAGGACATCCTGCGCCAGCTCAAGCTCCTGAATGCGGCGGGGATCACGATCGTGATGGTCACGCACGAGGCGGAGATCGCGGCGAACGCCAGGCGGATCATCCGCATCAAGGACGGCGGCATCGTCTCCGACGAGACCAACTCCGAGTTCGAGCGCTCTTCCGGAGGCGTCGCGGTGGCGTCGCCGCGCACGCGGCCGTCCCCAACCGTCCAGGAGCCCGCGGGCTTCGACGTGAGCCTGGCCCAGTTCCGCGAGTACGCCGGCTCGGCCCTCCGGGCGATGACCGCGAACAAGCTGCGGAGCTTCCTCTCGATGCTCGGCATCCTGATCGGCGTGGCCGCCGTGATCGCCATGCTCGCGATCGGCCGGGGCGCGCAGAAGTCCATCGAGGCGCGTCTGGCCAGCCTGGGCTCGAATCTCCTCATGCTGCAGCCCCAGGGCCGCCGGATGGGCGGCGTACGCGGCTCCGGGGCGAGCTCGAGCCGCCTGACGCTGGCGGACGTCAAGGCGATCTCCGAGGTCGCGGGAGTGCTGCGCGTCGAAGGGAATATCCAGGGCAACGCGCAGGTCGTGTTCGGGGAGAAGAACGCCGGCACGCAGGTCGTGGGCGCGACGCCTCTCTACGCGAAGATGCGCAACGCGATGCCGTACTGGGGCCGGTTTTTCAGCGATCAGGAGAACCGGGAGCGCGCTCGCGTCGCGCTCCTCGGCCAGACGGTGGTCAAGAACCTTTTCGGCGAGGAGGACCCCGTCGACAAGATCGTGCGCGTCGACCGGATGAATTTTCGGGTCATCGGGATACTGCCCGCGAAGGGGTCGGGCGGCTTTCGCGACCAGGACGACATGGTGCTCATCCCGCTCAACACCGCCATGCGCCGCACGCTGGGCGCGCAGTACCTTCAGCAGATCTTCATCGAGTGCGCGACGCCCGAGGCTATTCCCCAGGTCATGGAGGACGTCCAGCAGCTCATGCGCAAGCGGCACCGGCTGCCGGACTACAAGGAGGACGACTTTACGATCCGGAACATGGCCGAGATCCAGGCCGCGCTCACCGGGACCACGAAGACCTTCACGCTCCTGCTCGGGATCGTCGCGACGATCTCGCTCCTCGTCGGCGGCATCGGGATCATGAACATCATGCTGGTCTCGGTCTCGGAGCGGACGCGCGAGATCGGCCTGCGCAAGGCGGTCGGGGCCCCGCGCCGGGCGATCCTGACGCAGTTCTTGCTCGAGTCCGCGGTCCTGTCCACGGTCGGGGGCCTGGTCGGCATCGTCCTGGGAGCGTCGGTCTCGCTCTTGGTGTCGAAGCTGGCCGGCTGGGCGGCGGTGGTCACGCCCCAGGCGGTTACGTTGGCCTTCGCGTTCTCGGCGAGCGTGGGCGTGCTCTTCGGCTTCTGGCCGGCGCGCAAGGCGTCGCTGCTCTCCCCGATCGAAGCCCTCCGCTACGAGTAACCCTGTCCCCGTTAGCGCGTATAGAAGGGCGTCGTCTTCTTTACCAGGCCGAGCGAGGCCTCGTCGGCCCCGATGTCGATGAAGTCCAGCGGCTCGCCGGGGGCGAGCAGGTTCTTCGCGACCAGGTTGGCCTCGGCGATCACCGGGCGGACGTCGCCGTCGCCCAAGAGGCCGATGAGGAAATGCGGCGGTTCGTGCGAGCCCGGCACGTGGATGCGCGCCAAAAAAGCCGCCTGCACGTCGCGGTGCTTCGCGAACAGCGTCCGCAGGGCTCCGATCAACGCGTCGGGGCTCTCCTTCGGGGGAGCGACCTCGAACGGCGTGCCGGGCGCGAGGGACTCGGTCCGAGGCACGCCGAAGAGGGAGCCGTCCAAGAGCGAGCGGATCTCCTCCGGCGGCATCTCCTTGCCCATCGAGCAGCCGGGGTTCAGGAGGATGGTCGCCTTGGGGTCGAGCACCTCGAGGAGCGCCCGGCCGTTGAGCTGGATGAAGGCCGTCGGCCCCATCGCGGCCTCGTTCAGCCGCTCCAGCGAGGTGAAGACCGGGACCAGAGTCTTGCCGTCGCGTTTCCAGGCCGCGACGCAAATCTCTTCGCCGCCAGGCCCCGCCACGTACTCGCCCGGGACCTCCCGGCCGGTGCGGCCGATCACGAAGAGGTCGGCGTCGAGCAGGAGCCGGTAGAACTCGGGCCGGTGGCCGGGGTCCCGGAAGGCGTCGCGGAGCACCAACTCCAAACGGTTCGCCGGACCCTGGACGGGTCGCATCCCGAGGTTTATACCACGAAATTGCTAAGATCACCACGACAAAATGTCACCCCAAGCGATCCAGGCGGCGATCGTCGCCGGAGGGCGGGGCGTCAGAATGCGCCCGGCGACCGACTGGCTCCCCAAGCCGATGCTCCCGGTCGCGGGACGGCCGCTCCTGGAGCACTTGGTCGGGTGGCTGAAGCGGTCCGGCGTCCGCGACGCCTTCCTCTGCTTGGGCTACCTCCCGGAAGTCTTCGAGAAGCATTTCGGGGACGGGTCGGCCTTCGGGGTCCGGCTGCACTATCAGGTGGAGCGCGAGCCCCGGGGCACGGCCGGCTGCGTCCGGGACCTCAAGGACCGTGTGAAGGGGGACCTCCTCGTCGTCTACGGCGACCTTTTCGTCGACTTGGACCTCGGGCGGCTCTTGGACTTCCACCGGCGGCACGACGGAGCGGCGACCTTGGTGGTGCGCGAGACCGACCACCCCCTCGACAGCGACCTCGTGAGGCTCGAGGGCGACCGGATCACGGGGTTCTACCGCGCCGGCCCCGGCCAGCCCTACGAGAACCTCGCCTGCGCCGCGATCTGGATCGTGCGTCCCCGGCTGCTCGACCGCGTCCCCGCCGACAAGCCGTCCGATTTCGGCAAACAGGTGTTTCCGGAGGCCGTGGCCGCCGGCGAGACGCTGATGGCCTACCGCACCGCGGAGCCCGTGCTGGACGTCGGGACGCCCGAGCGGGTCCAGGCCTTCGAGCGCAAGTGGGGGGCGAAGCTCTGATGGCCGGCGCTCGCTGGGCCGCTTTCCTGGACCGCGACGGGACGCTCGTCGAGGAGACGGGACATCTCTTCCGCCCCGAGGACCTGAAGGTGATCGACGGGGCCCCGGCGGCCGTGAAGAAGCTGCGCGACGCCGGCGCGGTCGTCGTCGTGGTGACGAACCAGCCCGTCGTCGCGCGCGGCATGATCGACGAGCCGGGGCTCCGGCGCGTCCACCAGCGGCTGGAGGAGCTCTTCGCCGCCGGGGGGGCCCGCTTCGACGCCATCTACTATTGCCCGCATCATCCGGAGAAAGGACACCCGGAGGCCGACGACGCCGTCTATCGCCGCGAATGCGACTGCCGCAAGCCGAAGCCGGGCATGGTCCTCGACGCCGCGAGCAAGTTCGGCGTCGATGTGGCTCGGTCGTACCT
>JACQPK010000301.1 GCA_016207565.1 Elusimicrobiota bacterium | reverse complement strand
TGGCATACAGCGGATCGTCAACCGTCTTTGATCTTCAGTCCTCTGCGTGCCTTTCCGTCACTTTCCTTTGCGTACCTCTGCGTTACTCCGTTCCCAGGGCACCGGGGAAACTTGGAGGGGCGGCGGGGCCGCCCAGTCCGCGTCCGGGACGGTCTTGGCGTCGACCGCCTGCTTCCAAACGCGCTCGAACTCGGACTTGAACTCCGAGACGATGCCCGGCTCGGGCAGGAAGTTCGAGTTCTCGAAGTTGTTGTGCTCGGCGTTGTTGGACCAGTTGAACGAGCCCGTCTCCACCAGCTTGCCGTCGAACACGGCGTACTTGTGGTGCATCACGCCGATGGACCCGTCCCGCCCGCGGCTCAACCTTAGCTCGAAGCCCTGTTCCTTCAGGTAGCGGGCGACCGGCGAGCGGGCGGCCTGGTTCCGGTCCAAGACGACGCGGATCTTGAGGCCCGCGCGCTTGCGCTCGAGGAGCGCCTCCCCGAGGCTTTGGTCGTAGAAGCTGAACATCGCCACGTCGATCGTTTCCTTCGAGGCGCCGATCGTCTTGGCCAGCCACGCCGCGGTGCCGCCCGCGGGGGAGAAGACCGCCCGGGGCAGCAGCACGCCGTTGAAGCTCACGGTGGGCGTCGGGTCCACCGGCGGCTTGCCCGTGAGGGTCGGAGGCTCCGCGGGCCCCGTGGGCGGGCTCGCGTGCTTCCAGCACCAGTCGAAATACGCGTGGTAGAGCCCCACGCGGCCGCCGTCGGTCGAGAACAGCGCGTTCTCGAAGTTCTTGTTCTCGGCGGCGTTCGTCCAGTTGTAGGAGCCGTACTCGACCATCTTGCCGTCGAAGAGGGCGAACTTGTTGTGATTGGTGCCGTACTCGTCGAAGCCCCGCTGGACCCGGACCTTGAACCGGGGGTCCTTGAGCAGGGCCTGGATCTGAGGCGAGGCCTCCCGGCCGTAAGGGAAGGCGTGGCTCGAGTCGAGCAGGACCTCGACTTGGACCGGGGGTCTCCGCTCGACCGCGCGCTGGAGCGCCGCCCAGACGGCCTCCTGATTGAGCTCATAGAGCATGAGCCGCAGGCTCGCCTCGGTCTTGTCGATCGCCTGGACCAGGAGTTCGGTGACCGGGCGGCGACCCGGGAAGGCGACGGACGGCAGCTCGAGGCCGTTGAACCGGACCGCTCCGGCGCGGGGCCTCGATCCCAGCGCGGCGCCGCGTTCGGCGCGGGCCCGGGTGTTGTCGTAGAAGGCGTCGAGCCCGGGGGCGTCCAGCGTCCTCGGGCCGGCCAGGATCGCGACTTCTCCAGCCGCCGGGAAGGCCAGGAGTGCCCACAGGAGTCCTAGGACCATCGGTCCGAGCGTATGCCGGTTGAGGCCTAGATCACAGGGCCTAAGGACTAGACCAAAACCGGGACTAAAGTCCCAGATTCTTGCGCGGTCCGGTCCGGGGCTCGATGGTCCTAGAGGGGCCTGGGCCGAAAAACCCCGGCGCATGGGCCCATCCCGCCCCGGATCATGAGCGATCTACCGTAGTACCATCGGCCCCATGAAAATCCTTTCCGCCCTGCTGGCCGACAGCCTTTCTCCTTGCGGCCGTGCCGCACGACTATTGTCGTGCGGCCTGGCCGCAGCCCTCGTCGCCGTCTCGCCCGGGACGGGCGCTTACTCCGCGTTCGCGCAGATGGTCGAGGCTCCCGTCGCCGCCAGGACGCTGACGGCCCCCGTGTCGGTCGGCCCCGTCGCCGGGGTGATGTCCCCCGCGATCGTCGCCCCGTCCGTGACCGCCGCCCTCGCGCTGCCGACGGTCGCCGCCCCGGTCGTGACGGCCTCCCGGCCGCTCGCCCGCGCCCATGCGAAGGCGTCACCGCTCGCCGGCGGTATCGCCGCCGCCTCCCGCCCGGCCGCCGCCGCGTTGGCCGGCCGCGCGACGCGCATCGCGAAGCTCGCCGGCGCCGCCGGAAACGTCCAGGCCGCGAGCGGCGAGAGCGCCTCGGGCTTCGGCTCGAAGGTCTTCTCGGCGCTTCTCGGCGGAGACGTCGGTTCCGTGGCCTCCGCCGTCGCTCCGGCCGCGGAGGACGCGCCCGAGCGGCCTTCGGGGCTTACGCCTCCGGGCGTGGAGGCCGCCGAGTACCGCGACGCGCGGCGCGTCCTCTCCCGGCTCGCGACCGCCTTCGGCCTGGCGTTCTCGCTCCCCGTGGCGGGGCCGCGCCTCGCCCAGAACCTCTTGAACGAGGCCAAGGAGAAGAAGGTGGTCTTCTCCGATTTCGATGACACCCTGGACAAGTTCAACGCCGTGGCCTCTCCCGAGACCGTGGCCGCCGTCGTCGGCGTCCTCAAGGCCGGCAAGACGGTCGTCGTCATCACGGACCGGCCCGATACCAAGAAGCCGGGCGCGAAGAACGTGACGATCCTCGAGTCGCTCGAGTCGATCCCGGCGGCCGACCGCGCGGGGCTGTGGGTCTCCGCCAACAAGGGCGGGCGCATCCTGCGCTTCGACGAGCAGGGCGAGGCGAAACTCGTGTACGAGGAGCCCGCGCTCCCGGCCGACGAGGCCGCGAAAGTGAAGGACGCCGCCCTGGCCGTGAAGGCCCGGCTCGCTTCGCTCGGCGCCGAGCTCCACGACGGGTCGAAGAACATCCCCTCCGAGAACGCCAGCAACTACGGCTACGCCCTGATGCTGAAGATCGGCACGCAGGAGGCGGCGGTGAAGGCCGTCGCCGAGGCGTTCCAAGAGGAACTCTCCCAGCGCGGGATCGCCTACGAAGTGGAGCCGCGGCTCGCGAAGGACCCGGCGTTCCCGCCGTACGTCACGTTCTCGAAGCTCGACAAGTCCCTGGCCGTACGGCGCGTGGCGGAGCTGATCAAGGCCTCGGCGAAGGTCTCGCTCATCATCGGCGACAGCATGTTCGCGCCGAAGCCCCGCCGCGTAGACGCGCCCGCGGAGGAGATGGAGGCGGCGCGCCGGGAAGGCGAGGCCCGCAGCGGGCGGCCCGAGCCGGTCACCGGCAACGGCACCGACCGCGACATGGAGAAGGGCCTGCCCGGCGCGCTCACGCTGAGCGTCGGGACGACGGCCGATCCGGCGATGGCCAACGCCTTCGTCCTGCCGGGCAAGGGCCCGGAGGTCACGCGGACGGTGCTCAAGGCCGTCGCGGAGGGCGTCCCGCCCGCGCCGAAGGGCGACGAAGACGACGGCGACATCCCGCCGCGCTTCGCGATCCCCATGATCGCCTTGCTGGCGGCCGCCGGCATCGGCGGCTGGTACGCCATCTACTACGCGCTCACGAAGGTGATCGAAGCCGCCGGCTCCGCGCCGGCGCTCCCGATCCCGGTCGCGCCGGGCGGCTGGGAGTCGCTGTTCGGGGTCCTGGCGCTCGGCGCCGGCATGATGCTGGCCGTCAGCCGCGACCTCCCCGATCCGAAGGACGTCTACGGCGCGGCGCTCAAGGAGGCGCGGCGCCACGCGGAAGGCCGCGCCCTGACTTTGGTGAACGCCAACGGCGCCTACCCGGTCCGCGACGGCGCCTCGTGGAACTTCACCTTCGCGCTCGACGGGTCGAAGGGGACGGGCCGCTCGGACCAGATCACCGTGATGATGTCCCGCGGCATCTCGATCAACTCCGGTCCGTACGAAGCGCGCGCGCACCTCTATCGCGACGCGCCGCTGCCGGAGGGGGCGATCCCCTTCTCGTCCGAGCCGACGTATCTCTCGATGGGCGTCAAGGTCGCGCCCGCGACCGCCTTGAACGTCGCGCAGCGCGAGGCCGGAGCGGCCCGGGGCGGCTACAGCGTCCAGTTGCGGATCGACGAGGAGCCCGTCTCGGGGGACAAGGACTTCTGGTATCACTTCTATGGCGCCGAC
Organism: Elusimicrobiota bacterium; assembly: GCA_016207565.1. GTDB lineage: Bacteria > Elusimicrobiota > Elusimicrobia > UBA1565 > JACRDR01 > JACRDR01. The sequence continues at coordinate 9,536 of JACQPK010000301.1, read as the reverse complement.
CGCCACGTCGCGGTCAACGCCCGGACGGGCGAGTTCCGCGCCTTCGAGCTCCCCGCCGCGATGGACGACGGCGGGGAGGGCTGGCTGGCCCGCGTCCGGCGGACGGTCTCGGAGTGGGTCCGCCCGCACGTGGCGAACTGGTTCCGCGGCTCCGCCCCGGCGGCGGAGACCCCGCTGACGGACGACGACATCCGCCGCGCGGCGGCGTCGGTCGTCGGCCAGAAGGGCATGCCGTGGTCGCAGACCGAGTACAACATGGTCCTCTATACGACCTCGGACCGCCTCCGCGAGCGCGGGGCGACCGACGCGCAGATGGAGCTCTACTACAAGCTCTGCGCCGATGCGCCCGTGCGGGGCGGCCGGTTCAATCCGTGGTCCGGCGACTAAGAAGCGCAGTAAAGAAAAGGAAAAACATCCGATGACTCCGCGCGGGCGCTGACGCGCCCGCTTGGCGGAACGGCATTGACACGGATTGGGCGGTCCCGTATCCTATGGGCGCACCATGATGCGCTTTCTGCGGTCCGGCCTCTACGTCCGCTTCATCTTGGCCATGGTGTCCCTCGCCGTGGTCCCCGCGCTCTTCATGGGGTTCCTCCTCATGCGGATCAGCCAGACCGGGATCCAGGCCAGCGTCCTGGAGCTCCACACGAAGCTGGCCGAGAAGCTGGCCGAACGCGTGCAGGGGGACCTCCGCACCCTCGACGATAAGCTCCGCTTCACGCTGAACGCGGTCCAAAAGTCGAACATGGATTGGACCGGCAAGCAGGACCTCCTCCGTAGCCTGATCGACGCGCACTCCGACATCCAGGAGATCTCGGTCGTGAAAGGCAACGGCATGGAGTTGCTGAAGGTCTACAACCCGGCCCTGACCGACAGCCCGGCCTTGCTGTCGCGCGCCGACGACCCCGGCTTCAAGGAGTTCCTCCGGACGCAGGGCCGCACGGTGACGATCGCCGCCCGGGAGGCCGCCGCGCCCGCGCTGGACATCTACTACCCGCTCAACGCCATGATCTGCCTGCGCGTCTCCGCGCAGCTCAAGGGGCTCTGGGACTCGATCGGGCAGGAGCGCGTCGGCGGCACGGGATTCGCGATGGTCGTGGGGCCGAAGGGCGAGCCGCTCATGTACCCCACCGAGCGGCTCTCGGCCGGGCTGCGCGCGAGCATCGCCCAGTGGCCGATCGTGAAGGCCGCGCTCGGGGCGCACTCCATCGGGTCGAGCGAGTACCAGGACGGAGCCGGCCAGTGGCAGGTCGGCGCGTACGCGCCGATCCCCGACATCCGGGGCGCGGTCCTCATCCAGCAGAACAAGGCGGAGGCGTATCTCGCGTCGCAGAAGATGCGGCAGACGGCGACGTTCGTCTTCGTCGTCTTCGGCGCGGTCGCCTTCGCGGTCGCGGCGTTCATGGCGCGCCAGCTCACCCGGCCGCTCCTCGTGCTCACGCGAGCCGCCCACGAGGTGGCGGACGGCCGCTTCCCCGGCGTGGTGCAGCTCGAGACGCACGACGAGCTCCAGGACCTCGGCGACACGTTCAACGTGATGGTCGCCAAGCTGAAGGCCTACGCCGAGCTCCAGGTCGACCGGCTCGTGGCCGAGCAGACGAAGACGGGAGCGATCCTATTTTCCATCGGCGACGGGATCCTCATGCTGGATCACGACGGGAGGATCCAGCTCGCCAACCGCCGCGGCAAGGAGCTGATCGGGGTCATGGGGCCCGAGTCCATCGACGGCAAGAAGCTGGAGGACGTCGTCGGCGCCGGGAACCTCCGGAGCACGCTCGACGCGGCCGCCGCCAACCCGAAGGACGACGTGTTCAAGGAGTGCGATCTGTCGACGGAGCAGTACCGCCGGATCCTGCGCATCTCGGCTTTGCCGGTGACGGTGCCCGAGAAGGGGACCGCGCTTGGGATCGTCATCGCGATCCGCGACGTGACGATCGAGAAGCAGCTCGACAAGATGAAGGAGGAGTTCCTCCATTCCATCACGCACGACCTGCGGAACCCGGTCGGCTCCGCGATCGGCTTCGCGGAGTTCCTGCTCAAGGGCGTGGTCGGCGTGCTGAATACGCAGCAGCAGGGGATGGTTGAGTCGATCCGCAAGGCGTGCTCGCGGCTGCTCACGATGGTCAACAACATCCTCGACCTCGCCAAGCTCGAAGCGGGCAAGATGGAGGTGCACCTCAAGGAGTGCTCGCTGGCGGGCGTCGCGGGGCACGCGCTCGACATCTTGGGCTCGCTCGCGCAGCGCCGCGGCCTCAAGCTCGAGCTCGAGGCCGACGAGGAGTTCACCATCAACGCGGACCCCGACTTGATGGAGCGCTGCATCACGAACCTCGTCGGCAACGCGATCAAGTTCGCGGCCGAGGACGGGAAGGTGAAGGTCAAGTTCTTCGACGAAGGCGAGCAGATCAAGTTCTGCGTGGAGGACGACGGCGAGGGCATCCCGCCGGAGCACGTCGGCCGCATCTTCGAGAAGTTCGAGCAGGTGCCGGGCCAGAGGAAGGGCGGCACCGGGCTCGGCCTGACGATCGTGCGGCACATCGTCGACGGCCATCTCGGACGCGTCTGGGTCGAGTCCGACGTAGGGAAGGGGGCGCGGTTCTACGTCACGATCCCGAAAGACCTCGTCGCCGGCGAGGGATGCAAGGTGACCCGCAAGGCCGCCTTGACCAGAACGTGATACACGGCAACGGAGCAACGCAGAGGCACGCGGAGGGAAGTAACGGAAAGGGACTCGGAGGACGGACGGGCATGATTGTCCACTTCGTTCTCTGCGTGCCTTTCCGTTACTTCCCGTTGCGGCCCTTCGCGTTACTCTGTTTCTGCGTCGTCCTGGCGGCGGCGGCGCAGGACAAGCGCTTCCAGACGATCACGGTGAAGCCCGGGGACACGCTCTGGGCGATCGCGCAGACCTACCTGAAGGACCCGACGCGCTGGAACGAGCTCCTCAAGCACAACAAGCTCCCCTCGGCGGATCCCACCGTCGCGCTGCCCGGCATGACGCTCAAGGTGCCCGTGTCCCTGATCAAGGAGAGCATGCTCGCCGCGACGATGGTCGAGCTGATCAACCAGGTCGAGACGAGGCGGCGCGAGACCGCCGACTGGAAGGACGCCAGCGCCCGCATGCAGCTCTACAAGGACGACGGCGTGCGCACGTTCGCGGCGTCGCGCGCCCGGGTGGTCTTCGTCACCGGCGACTCGCTCAACGTCGACGAGAACTCGATGGCGATCCTCAAGCCGAAAGGCAAGGACGCCGACCTCGAGCTCCTGCGCGGCGAGATCCACGGCTCCCAGTCGAGGGTCGTGACCTCTTCGGCGCGCATCACCCCGAAGGCGAAGGGGACGCGGTTCTCGGCGAAGGTCCGCGACGACTTGAGCACGCTGGTCCAGGTCTACACCGGCGTCGCCGCGGTCGAGGGCTCCGGCACGACCCTCGACGTCAAGGCCGGGTTCTCGACCGAGGTCGCGGCGGATCGGCCGCCCACGCTCCCCGTGAAGCTCCCGGACACCCCGGAGGTCAAGGCGCGCGCCCTGGGCGGGGATATCTTCTCCGCCAAGCTGCTGGCGCCGCCGGGCGCCCAGACCGCGGCTCTCCCAGGCGGCGGCGGTGGGGCGCCCGTCCCGAAGTGGAAGGGGGCCGCCGGCCGGGCCCGGGACATGGACGACATCACCTTTGACGTGAAGGAGCTCTCGATCGGTCTGCCGGTCTCGGCCTACTTGGTGCAGGTCGCCCGCACGCCCGACTTCAGCCGCGTCGCCGCCGAGAAGGTGTTCGAGGCCGACGAGAAGATCGAGCTCTCGCGGATGATCCCGCCGGGGCGCTACTGGGTCCGCGTGGCGCTCGTCGACCTGCTCGGCTCCCAGGGCCGCTTCTCCGACGCCCGGCAGTACGTCGTCGGCGACAAGGGCGCGACCTTGGCCCTCGAGGAGGACCGCTTCAAGGGCAATATCGAGATCGTCCGCCCCGCCGAGAAGGAGGACTACGTCCGGATCCCCAAGTATCGCATCATGGGACGGGCGGACATGGAGCTCGCGGTCACGATCAACGGCCGGCGCGTGCGGCGCGACGAGAGCGGCAACTTCAGCCTCGACGTCCTCTTGAAGGAAGGCGGCAACAGCTTCAAGATCATGGCGCAGGACGCCCGCGGCCGCGCGAAAGAGCTCGTACGCAACATCTACTACGAGCCTTGACCTAGCCTCTATCCGGGGCCGCGCCCGGCTCGAGTACCCTGGGGGCGTGAACGGGTGGCACCACGCCCGCAACGTCGTCGCCGCGCGCGTCGGGGGGTCCTTCGAGCTCCTCGCCGCCACGCCGGCGCTTCGGGCGCTCAAGCGCGCCGTCCCGGGACGGCGCATCACGCTCTTGACCGGCGCGGCCTCCGTCGCGGTCGCGCGGCTGCTTCCGGAGGTGGACGAGGTCTTCGCGTACGATCCGCCGTGGGCGCCCGACGCCCCCGCGCGGCGCGAGTCGATCGATTGGGCCGCCCTCCAAAGGCTCCGCCGCCGGCGCTTCGAGGCCGCCGTCATCTTCACCGGCAAAGGCGAGAGCGCGCTTCCCGCGGCGCTCCTCTTCTACCTAGCCGGCGTGCCCCGGCGTCTCGGCCGCGGGCCGGGACCCTGCCGCCTCCTCACCGACGGCGCGCCCGAGAGCGCCGCTCCATGCCCGGAGTTGCGCCGCCAGCTCGACCTGGTCTCCCGGGTCGGCTGCCCGGCGGACGACGAGCGCGTGTCGCTCAACGTGCCTCCCGAGGCCCGGAGAGGGATCGGCCACCTGCTCGAGGACCTGGGTCTGGCCCCGGGGCGCCCGTGGGCGCTGGTGTGGGCGGACGGCATGGGCCCGGCGAGGCTCGCGGAGTCGCTGCCCGCCGCGCTGGCCAAGCTTGCCGCCGGGGGGGTCCCCATCGTCTTCGCCGGACAGGCGTACGACGAAGGCCGCTGCGAGAGCATCCGCGAGCGGATGCACGCGCCGTCGGTGTCGCTCGTCGGACGGCTCGCCTTCGCGGAGCTCTCCGCCCTCGTCGAGCGGGCGCCCGCGCTCATCGCGGAGGGCCAGGAGGGCGCGCTCGTCGCGAGGGCGCTCGGTACGCCCGTCGTCAGGGTTTGACGACGGTCGCGGCCGCGCGCCCGGCGTCGAGCCGCTGGGCCGAGAACCGGGGCTGGCGTCGTTTCCGGTCGTCGAGCTGGCGTTGCTCCTCTCGAGAGGCGAGCACCGACCAGAGCTTCCTGCCCGGCTGGGTCGCGCACGAGCCCGTCTTCTGGGTGCAGGCGCAGGTAACGAAGTAGCCCCAATAGCCCGGCTTTCCGCGCAGCCTTTGCGTGGGCACGGCCGCGCTCACCCGGCGGCTCTCGGCGTGCCAGTACGCCGGAACGGACTCGGCTCCCCCGGCGCGCATGACGCTCGCGCCGATCGACGAGAGCGAGACGACGAACTCCCAGGCGTCCGCCGCCCGCAGGAATCCGGCCGCCGGCGACAGGAGCCGCTGCGTCCCGATCCCTTGCCGGCGGTTGATGTCGACGTACACGTCGGCCGTGCCGCCTTCCGGCCACGTGGACGAGCCGAGCGTCACCGCGAACGTCACGGCGTGCGCGTCGAACGCGACCTCCAGCCGCTCGAGGGTGCACGGGATCGTCGAGCCGGGGAGGCCGGGGTCCGCGTTCTCGAAGGAGATGCGTCCCGGACCGGCCTCGATGGCCACGACCCCCGCCGCTTTCGCCGCCGCCGTCGACGCCACGAGCTCCTGCGGAGGGCGCTGTCCGAGCAGCTCGTAGGCGGACACCAGAAGGGAGACCAGCTCGGCGTCCGTCCCGGCTGGGTCCGCGAGGAACCGGCTCGACTCGGCGCGGCGCAGGAGCGCCGCGGCGCGGTCGAGGACCTCGATGTCGGCCGTGCCGGAGTTCTGGTAGCGCTCGAGGTCCGCGGAGGCGGCGGCCAGGCGCTCGGCGACCCGGCGCTGCTCGGGCGTCGCGGTCCAGGCGGCGAGCGGGTCGGCCGCCGGGGCGGTCGCCGACGAGGAGAACGCCTCGAGCGCCTCGACGCGCGGCGTTTGCGCGTCGGCCCAGCGGAAGCCGAGACTCTCGAGCACCTCGAGGGAGTCCGGGTCCACGGCCCCTCCGCCGGGGAGGAAGCCCTCCGGCGGGCGGCCGAGGTTCCGCTGGAACCACTGCCGGGCGAGCGCCAAGAGAGGACGGAGGTCTCGGCGCGTCGCCGGCGCGAGGGGGAGGATCGGGTCGCCGGGCAGGCGCACGAGCGGTGTGATCCGGCCCTCCAGCCACAGACGGGCCAGCGTGCCGGTCGACGTCGAAGATGATTCCTCAGGTACGATGCCTATGCCGAGGTGCAGCCCTGGGCGCTCCGCGAGGAACGTCTCGAGCCGGACCGTGTCCACGGGACCGGTCGGGACCCACACCGCCGCCAACGCCGCCGTCGCCAACGCGATCACGGGACCTCCTTGAGGGACGCGTCCTTGCCTTCAAAGCTCCCTCCCTGGGTGGCCTCGGGGTCCGGCGTCCACGCTCCGTCGACCTGAAAGAGATAGCTGTAGCGCCCCGGCGGCAGCGGGAGCAGCGTGTGCCAGAAGCCGCCGGACGCCTTCTCGAGGGGGAGCGTCTCCGGCCTCCACTGGTTGAAGTCCCCGGCGAGGAGCACCTGCTTCGCGTTGGGCGCGCGGAGCTTGAACTCGACGAAACGCATCGCGGGCAGCCCGTCGTCGTCCGCACCGCGCGGCGCGCGGTGCGGGACCGAGCGGGTGGTCGTGCTCTTGAGGGCCGCCGAGTCGACGCCGGTGAAGAAACTCACGTAGCGTTGGATCGACTGCACGAGCACCACCGAGGGCACGCCCGCCAGCGCGACGAAGGCGGCCACGAGGGCCCAGAAGGCCGCCTTGCTCCGCCAAACGGGCTCCCGGGGCATCTAGCGATCTTCGTAGTCGTCGAGCAACTCGCGCTCGCGCCAGCGAGCGCCCAACTCCTCGGCGAGCCGGCGGCAAGCAGCCAGATCGATCCCCGGCTGCTCGACGGCGGTGACGGTCGTGTCTCGTATCTCGGCCGCGCACTCGCGGATGAAGCGCTTCACCGCCTGAAACCCGCCAGTCTTGAACTCGCGGAGCGGGTTCATCAAGTGGACCCACTGCTTCTCGTCCGCCGTGTTGAGGCTGATCGATACGGCGTCGAGCCCGGATGCCAGCTCCTTCGAGATCGGACGCCCGTTGATGGCGTCGCCGAGCCCGATGGTGTTGAGCCGGCGCTTGACCTTCGGCCAGCGCCGCCGGACCTCCGCGCAGACCGCGAGCATGTCGGCGAGGCGGTACGTCGACTCGCCGTAGCCGCAGAAGACGACCTCGGCGAACGGCCGCTCCCGCGCGGCGGTCTCGATCGCGTCGAGCACCTCCGCCAGCGACGGCTCATGGCCCCGGAGCTTCAGGTCGTAGCCGCGGTATTTCATCTTCCACGTGAACTTGATGCAGAAGCGGCAGGCCGTCGGGCACTTGTTCGTCAGGTTGACGTAGAGACCGTCCCGGTAGCGGTAGACGATGGTCGTCGTCTGCGGAGCGGCCTTGGCGGGGGACATGGCAGGACCATCAGTATACTACTTTCGTCCGGGCGGACTCAGGGAGAGGCGGAATGCGTGACGATGCTCATTGGATCGGGTCCGGCTCGATCGAGTATGGGTCGATCACCGGCGGGCCTTGCCCTGCCGGCAAGCACATGGGCCGAGTAGGGTCCTCCAGGCAGCGCTGAGCTTTCCAGCGGGCGTTCGATGCTTCGCACGCGCGCGACAGGACGAAGAACGTGTGGCAGGCGAGATCGCACGAGGCCTGATCCCCGCCGACGCAGGCCTGCTGGAGCGCAAGCTCGTCTCGACCGCCGGCGGGCGGATTCTCGGGGTCCTCGGGACCTCCGGGCTTTCTCCCCGGCTTCTCCGGGCGGGGCGCCCGCGGCGGCGTATCCCAGTCTTCGACAGACGATTCGCCGTCCGGTCGCTCTTGAGGACACCGCCCGTGTTCGCGGCAGGCGTCCAGGCAAGAGTCGAGGAGGCCGGCTTCCGCGCAGGCGTCGTAGGGATCGCAGAGGTCGCGGGTCTCGCAGAGCTCGGCCAGGCGCCTCCGGTCCTTGGGCGCCAGCGAGGCGAACATCGAAGGGATCCTGCGCGCGGCATCGATTCCCTTTCCGACCGCGCTCAGCGCCGCGAGCCGTCCTAGACCGTGCGCTCCCGGTCCGGCCCCCGCCGCCGCGCGAGGCGCGAGAGCGGAGCGCGCGCCAGCGCGCGAATCGCGCCGCGCCGGGGCTCTCTCCGCCTGCTGCCGCGCGAGCTCCGTGCGGAGCAGCGCCGCGGCGGCCGGAGCGGCCAGAAGTCCGTCCGAGAGTTCCCGCACGGCCGGCCCTCCCCGCCGCGAGAGCTTCGAAAGGAAGCTCTCGAAGGTCTTCTTCGACTCGAGCCGCACGGGCACGGCGACCTTCAGGTTCGGCGGCAGCGCCGGGTCGTCGAGCAGCTCGCGCTCGAAGGCGAGGGCGGCTGCGCGGCTCTCGCTTCCCAGGAGCCGGTCGAGATCGGCGAACGTCAGGCGCCCGCGCGTGCGCGGCGTCTCGCTGGGCGCGTCGAGCCCGTCGTCATGCGTCGGGGACGGGACCTCGTCGCGCGTGGCGGCGGGGGCGGCGTCCCGCCCGATGGGGAGTCCGGCCCGAGCGAGCTCCTCGACGTCGGGCCGTTGTCGCGACAGGAGCCAAACGGCGAAGGCGAGCGCGGCGAGGAACGCGACGAAGGCGGCGCGCCGGCGTCGCTCCCGGGCGTTGAAAGGACCTCCATTTCCGCGAATCAGTTCTCCTCGGTGCCGCCGACGCAGTATGAGGGCTTGGGCGAGCACTCGTTCATGCAGGGGTTGCGTTCGCACTTGCACTGCCGCGAGTTCGCGTTCGGGCAGCCCGGGTTGCACGGCAGCCTGGGGCAGGTATACGTCTCGTCGTACCACTGCTTGTAGGGGGTGCACTCGGAGGAGAAGTATCCGCCGCCGCTCCAGCAGTACCTCGCGCAGGCGCTCCAGTTCCGCGCCTTGCAGTCGTTGATCATCTGCTCGGTGCTCGTATACGTGTCCGTGTGGGTCACGCCGTTGCTGACGGTGTCGTCTTCTCCTCCGCCGGTATCCGTCCGGTTGTTTGAGGCCGTCGAGGTCCCGGGGCCCGTGTTCGTCCCCGTGGCGGTCTCGGTGGCGCTCGCGCAGCGGGGATCGCCTGGATTCTCCCGGCAGTCGGGCTCCTGCGGCCGTTCCGGGAAGGCGAGCCGGCACTTGGCGGGGTTCGCCGCGCAAGCGGCGCGGCAGGATTCGTAGAGCGCGTCGCTCGTCGAGCAGGCGGCCACCGGGTCGCAGACGCCCCGGGTGGCGCAGAGCTCGATGAGGTAATCGCGTGGGGACTTCGGCATCGTCACGAAGAGGGAGTCGATGATGTTGTAGAGGTTCTTGTCGCGGCCCGCCTGGACGATCGTGTCCTTGAGCTTCCAGTCGACGGCGTGGTGTTCGGGACCCCTGCGGCGCTCTCCGTCCTCC
>JACQPK010000298.1 GCA_016207565.1 Elusimicrobiota bacterium | reverse complement strand
GTCGGGGCTTCGTCCCATCCATTCGGCCGAGACGATCACCTGCGTATCGGAGAGATCGGGGATCGCATCGAGGGGCGTCGCGCGGAACGCGCGCACGCCGAAGCCCGCCGCAACCAGGACCACGACGAGGGTCAGGGCGCGGTTCGTGGCGCACCATCGGATGATCCAGGCGATCATGGCCGCGCCCCTACCATTTCTGCGAGGCCGACTTGAGCCTGCTCTCGGCCGCGACGAGGAAGTTGCCCGATGTCACCACGACCTCGCCCTTCGCGAGGCCTCCCACGACTTCGTAGTACTCGCCGGCCTTGGCACCCAGGGTCACGTCGCGGGGCGCGAGGCGTCCGTCACCCAGATCCACGAAGACGATCTTTCGATCCCCGACGTAGAGAACCGCGCTCTCGGGGACCGCCAGACGCTTTCCGAGCGATGATTCCATCGCGACGTCCAGGAACATGTCGGGCCTGAGATCGCCGCGCAGGTTGGGAACCTCGATCCGGACCTGGGCGGTGCGCGTGTCGGGATCGAGGTACGGATTGATGTACGCGACCCGCCCCCGCCGCGACCTCTCGGGTAGAAACGGCGTGAGAATCGTGGCGGCCATGCCGGTCCGCACGAGCGGAAGCTCATACGGATACACGTTGGCCATGACCCACACCGGATGCGTGGGAGCGATCTTGTAGAGGGTCTGCCCCGCTGTGAAGGCGCTCCCGCGCACGACGCTTTTCTCCAATACGACCCCGCTCACCGGCGCCACGATCGGAAGCGCCTCGACCGGCTTCCCCGAGCCTGCGATCGCGTCGATTTGAGAACCCGGGACATCCCAGCGCAGGAGCCGCTGCCGCGCGGCATGGGCGAGTTCCGGGCTCCCTGGAACCGCCACGGTGTCGGTGGGCCCACCGCCCTTCCCCAGCGCGGTCAGATACTCCTGCTGCGCGGAAACCAGCTCGGGGCTGTAGGCGGTGAAGAGAACGTCGCCCGCGCTCACGGGCTTCCCCGTGTAGTCCACGCCGATGTCGCGCACCCACCCAGAAAACTTGAGCGATACCTCTGCGCGGCGTGTCTCGTCGTAAGCGACGCGGCCGGCCGCGCGGATCGTCGCGGTGAGATCACGAAGATCCACGGCCGCCGTCTTCACGCCGATCGCCTGGCGTCGCGCGGGATCGATCAGGACGGCGCCCGGCGCGTCCGTCCCGGGACCGCCCGTTCCACCGGGTGCCGAGGGGCCTCCCGCGCCTGCGCCGCCGCGCCCGCCGCCCGCCGGCGGCGTTCCGCCCGCAAACGCGATCTCCTTGAGGCTCGTGCTGAGCCGAAAGGCGGCCTGAGCCGTGGCACCATCCCGGCTCCGGATCGAGATATCCACGTCCCATTCGCCCGCCATGGCGAGGCCGTACTTGGCCTCGTAGATTCCCGGCTCGGGCTCCCTCATGACGCCTCGGCTCTCCATCCGCGGCATGGCGCCCATCGCCTGCATCGCGACCATGACTTCCACGTCGGCCCCTCGGACCGGAGCGCCGGCTTGGTCCTGAACCGTGATCCGAAGCCGGTTGTCCCCCACGGAGGGAGTCTCGGGCAGATTCCGGACTCCGACACGGAAGGAGCCCACGTCTTGGAGCGGCGCGCCGGTTCCGCGGGCCGTGGTCGCATCGCCCTTGGTTCCCTTTCCCCCGCACCCCGCGATCGCGGCAAGGAGAAGCGCCGCGCCGGCGCAGAGCGCGGCTGCTCCGCGGGCGGCTGCTCCGCGCGGGGGGATTCGACGGTTCCGGTCGTTCATCACTTCACCTCCTGGGGCCCTTCGGGGGGCGCCGTGCCGACCGCGCGATCCAGATCGGCGACGGCTTGGAGATAGCCCACCCGGGCCTGATAAAGCTCGAGCCGCGCGCGGGCGAGATCCCGCTCCGCGCTCAGCAACGTCAGGAAATCGGACCGGTTGTTCTCGTAGCCGGCGCGAATGGCCTGAAGGGCACGCTCCGTGGCGGGGAGCACGCTCTCCTCCAGGATGTGAAGCTCATGCCCGGTCTCTTGGACCTGAGTGAGCGC
>JACQPK010000319.1 GCA_016207565.1 Elusimicrobiota bacterium | reverse complement strand
TCTCACGGGCGCCCTCGCCACGACCCTCGGCGGCCCGGTGCTCCTGGCCGCGCTCGCGGCGGGCGGAGGCGTCTCGGCGGCCGCCAAATCGTGGCGCGACGGCGACGGCGGCTGGACGATCGCCAAGAAGGCGGTCTCCGGCGCGGCGCTCGGCGCGGCATCCATCGCGATCCTCGGCGCGGCGGCCGGCCTCGCGGTCGGCCGCGGTCTCGAGCGCCTCTTCAAGCGCTGACGCCTCCGCCGGTTAAAATAGTAAAGCCTGGGGACAGTCCCCAGGCTTTACTCTTTTGCTACCTTTTCTGGCATGACGCTCGACACGAGGCTGGAGGCGGTGGCGCAGAAGTTCGACGTCGCCGGCCGCCTCATCGCGGTGCAGCCCGTCGCGGGCGGGAACGTCAACGACACCTACCGCGCGGTGTTTCGGACGACGTTCTCGGAAGAGCGGATCATCGTCCAGCGGATCAATCGGCGCGTCTTCACCCGCCCCGAGTGGATCATGTCGAACCTCCGGCGGGTCACCGACCACGTCCATCGCCGGCTCGGCCGGGAGGCCCCGCGCGAGGACCGCGTCTGGCAGCTGCCGAGGATCGTCCGGTCGCGGGACGGGCGGGACTGGGTTTCCGACGGGCAGGGCGGCTTCTGGCGGGCGCTGACGCTCATCGCCTCGACGGTCTCGCACGACCGCGCGCAGGGCCCCGAGCACGCCTTCGAGGCCGGCACGGTGCTCGGCCAGTTCCACCGGCTCCTGTCGGACCTCGACCCGGACCTCCTGCGGGACACGCTGCCGGGATTCCACGTCACGCCGCGCTACCTCGAGCGCTACGACGCGACGCGCAAGACCCCGGGCGCCAAGCGCCGGGTGAAGGCCTCGGTGGAGGCGGCGCGCCTGGCGCGCTTCGTCGAGGACCGCCGCGCCTTCGCCTCCGTCCTCGAGGACGCCCGGCTCCGCGGCGACCTCAAGCCCCGGCTGATCCACGGCGACCCGAAGGTCAACAACGTCCTCCTCGACGAGCTGACGGGGAAGGGCACGTGCATCGTCGACCTGGACACGGTCAAGCCCGGCCTCATCCACTACGACTTCGGGGACGCGCTGCGCTCGATCGCGAACCCGGCCGGCGAGGAGGAGATCGACCTGGCCAAGGTGTTCTTCGACACGACGCTCTGCGAGGCGTTCGTGCGCGGCTACCACTCGCGGGCGCGGGACTTCCTGACCCCGCACGACCGCCGCTACCTCTTCGACTCGATCCGCCTGATCAGCTTCGAGCTGGGGCTGCGGTTCTTCGAGGACTACCTGGCCGGCGACCGCTACTTCAAGGTGCGCTCGGAGGGCCACAACCTCCACCGGGCGCGCGTCCAGTTCAAGCTCTGCGAGTCCATCGAGGCGCGCGAGCCCGTCATCCGCCGCATCCTCGAGAGCGTCAACGGAGCTGGACCCGCAGCTCCCACGAGAAACGGGCGCCCGGCGGCAGCCGGACGATCCCGCGTTTCTCGTTGAGCGAGTTCGGCCCCCCGTACCACGGCTCCGGGCAGAAGAACCCCGCCTTCAGGTCTCCCCAGAACACGAAGCGGTAGTGCTCGGGGGCGGTGAAGGGCACGGCCGTCTCGACGATCTCGCGCTGGCTCACCCGGACGGAGAAAGACGCCGGGTCGGAGACCTCCACCCAGGAGTCCTCCCACTCGAAGCCGCCGAGCACGGCGTTGAGCAGCGCGGGGCCGAGCCCCAAGGCGAGCGGCTCGGCCAGGCCGGCCGCCCGAGTCGTCCCGGCGAGCAGGTTCTGCGCGTCGAGGTCCCACGACTCGCGGGCGGGCGTGCGGAGCGTGCAGTCCGCCGGCGCCGTCGCCGAGCCGAACGGGAGCGCGAGGGTGAGGTGGTTGCCGACGGAGAAGGGCATCTCCGCCTCGTTCTGGTCGGAGGCCGCGACCTCGAGGCGCGCGAAGACCCCGTCGTCGAGGAAGCCGTAGCGCGCGACGAGCTCGAAATCGAACGGATAGAAGAGCCGGCTCTGGGGGCCGCTCTCGAGGCGGCAGGCCGCCTCGGCCGGCCCGGAGGCGAGCGGCTCCCAGACCTTCCCCAGGGCGAAGCCGTGGATCGGCATGGCGTAGGGGCGGCCGCCCCACTCCCAGCTCCCGAGGTGCTCGTCCGCGCGGGTCACCCTCACGCGCGAGAGCTGGTCCGGCAGGTAGTTGCGCCCCACGGCCGGAAAGAGCCACGGGCAGCGCCCGCGCCAGAGGTCGCGCGGCCGGCGGTCGAAGTCCTCGGCGCGAAAAAGCGCCTGGACCCACGCGTCGCCCCGGCGCACCCGCAGGCTCGACAGCTCGCCGCCGGTCTCGGGCGAGACCGTAAACTCGAGACCGCGCTCCTCGTCTTTGCGGGTGATCATCGCGGATAGTCTACCGACACTTTCCGCCCGGGCGCAACGTCTAATCATCCGAAGGGGGAGGCGCCATGAAACTTCGTTCGGGGATCGCCGTGCTGGGAGTGCTCACGACGTTCGCAACCGCCGCTGGGGCGTCGCATTTCGCCGAGCGGCTCGGCCTGTCCAAAGAGGAGTCGGAGAAGGTCCAGTCCGCGTTCAAAGAGGAGCGCAAGAAGCTCCGTCCTCTCGAGCGCGAGCTGCGCGACGCCGTCGTCAAGCTCCGCGACCAGGTGGAGGAC
>JACQPK010000295.1 GCA_016207565.1 Elusimicrobiota bacterium | reverse complement strand
GGTCCCGGGCGCCGACGGCGACACGGCGCTGCTCATGCGCATGGCGCTCGAGCGGCTCGCCTTCCTGCCGTTCGGGCTCATGGTCGACCAATGGCGCTGGAAGGTCTTCAGCGGCGAGGTCGGGCCCGACGCCTACAACAAGGCCTGGTGGGACCTCGCGCGCAAGTACCAGGGCGTGCGGCCTCCCGTCGAGCGCACCGAGACGGACTTCGATCCGGGCGCGAAGTACCATGTCCCGGCGAACGTCCCCTACACGCGCTACTTCCTCGCGCACGTGCTCGAGTTCGAGTTCTACCGCGCGCTGTGCAAGGACGCGGGCTTCGCCGGCCCGCTCCATCGCTGCTCGTTCTACGGCGACAAGAAGGCGGGGGAGAAGCTGAAGTCCATGATGGCGATGGGCGCGAGCCGGCCTTGGCCGGAGGCGCTCACGGCCGTCACCGGCTCGCCTCGGATGGACGCGACCGCGGTCTTGGACTACTTCGCGCCGCTGAAGAAGTGGCTCGACGAGAAGAACCAGGGCCGCAAGGTCGGCTGGGACTGAGCTAGAACTTCCGGATCTTAACCGAGAAGTCGGGAGCCCGGTCGGCGGCGAGCGCGCGCTCGTTGATGCGGAAGCGCGCCCGCGCCTCCTCGAAGGACAGCGGCGTGTCGATCAGCCCGAGGTCGTAGGCTAGGCGGTCGGAGTAGCCGGGCAGCAGCACCTTGTAGCTGTAGGGCAGCTTCTTCGGCGCGATCCGGTTCACGTGCCGCCAGAGGTTCGTCGTGCACGTGTTGGTGAGCGTGTTGTAGAACTCCGGCTTCGATCGGAGGCCCTCCGCCCGCGCGAGCACGTCCACGAGCAGCTCGCGGAACTTCTCCCGGGTGCCCCGGATCGGATACAGGAAGACGTCGTCCTTCCGGTAGTTCGAGCGCAGCCGCACCAGGTCGCGCTCGTCGCCGATCACGTAGGTGAGCTCGAAGCCGTTCCAGAGCCCGCGCCACGGCGAGAAGCGGTCGCCTTTCGTGCGGCGGATCTCGACGGAGACCGACAGGTAGCGCTCCCCCTTGAACCCGAAGCTCAGGAAGGTGTGGGCCTGTCCCCCGCCGCCGAACGGCTCGACCAGATACCACACGCTCTCCAGGTCGCGCAGGTCGAACTCCGCGTCGTAGTAGCGGCGGGTCCAGTCCCGCGTGCTCCGGTAGTCGAAGTTGCGCGCGTTCTTGATCGACACGCGCTCGCCCGCGATCCGGATCTCGGGCAGGACCGCGACGTCCTCCGACCAGTCTCGATCGTTCGTCGGGCGGTTGGTGAGGACCTTCAGCGGCGCCGTCGCGAGGCGCCAGGCGCGGCGCCACGTGGACGCCGGCGGGGCCGGAGGCTCGGGCGCCCGGGGCTCGGAAGCGGGCTCGGCCGCGGGCGCGGCCCCGGCGCGGCGAGCGGGCCTCGCGGTCTCGCCGGCGGTGCCGGCGACGGGCTCGGCCGTCGACTCGGCCGCGTAGGCGCGTCCGTCGAACAGGAGCGCGAGCAGCGCGGCGTCGATCCGGCGGCCCAGCCGCGGGGTCGGCCGCCGCCACGCCGGGGCGGGGGGCGGAGCCGGGAGGGCCGGCGCGACCGGCGTTGCGACGGCGGCGGCCGGCAACGACAGCGCGGCGCTCGCGGCCAAGCCGGAGGAGGCGA
This sequence comes from Elusimicrobiota bacterium, assembly GCA_016207565.1. GTDB lineage: Bacteria > Elusimicrobiota > Elusimicrobia > UBA1565 > JACRDR01 > JACRDR01. The sequence continues at coordinate 5,278 of JACQPK010000295.1, read as the reverse complement.
CGGGCGCGCGCGCGGGCGCCGCCACGCGGCTCGCCGACGCGGGAAGGGCGAGGACTAACGCGAGGCCGGGCAAGAGCATGGAAGGCATTATAGGAGCGTTCGGGAGGAGGTCTCCAGGGCCGCGCGGGCAACGCGGGCGCGCTGAAAGTCCTATATACTAAAGGAGTGCCCCCGCGCGGAGGAGCCAATGCCAGCGCCGAGAGAGCCTCAACCCATCCCGCCGAAACCGGACTTCCCCCAGCCGCAGCCGCTGCCGCCGAACCCAGTCCCGCCGACGCCGCAGCCGCCGGCGCCTCCGCGCCCCGAGCCCGGACCGCCGCGGCCCGTCGGGCCGCTGGGACGGCCGTCGACCCGGTGAAGTTTTTTTAACAGATCCGTAACACGCCTCGGCTTTAATACGGCTCGAGTCCGATAGTCCTGCCTGGAAGGGGCTGCCCGAACGCCGGGCGGCCGAGCCCTCCCCCCACCAGGCGGCCGGCGGCCAAGTCGCCGCCATTCCTCGCGGTCGTGCGCGTTTGCGTAGGACCCCCCGCGTCCACGCGGGAGAGAGGACGACGCACGGACTCCTGGAGGTCGTAACGCGTGGAAGAGATCATCGCCGAGGCAGCCGAGCCCCGGATCGGGGCAGCCGAGCCGCACGAAGCGTCGTCGTCGGAAGGCGGTCTGAGCACCATCGGGACCTACATGAACGAGATCGGGAAGGTCCCCCTGCTCAGGCGCGAGGAGGAGATCTCGCTGTCGCGCAGCGTGCGGCAGCAGCAAGAGGAGCTGCGCCAGCTGGTCCTGTCGTCCCCGCTGGCTCACCGGGAGATCCGCAACTGGGAGAGCCTCGTCGAGATGGACGAGATGACCGCCAAGGAGCTGATGCCGCGCGGGCGCCGCACCGGCTGGGAGCTGGCCGGAATGCGCCGGCGGCTCAAGTCCACGGCGCGCTTCTTGGCCCAGGCCGAGAGGCGGATGGCCGAGCTCCGCGAGCGCCTCGCTCGCCGCGGCACGACCGCCCGGGCCCGGGCGCGGCTGGCTCGAGCGCTGGAGGCCCGGCGCGCCGTTGTGACCGAGCGGGTGCTCGCGCTGAACCTCAACCACGAGCGGATCCTGCGCGTGACCAACAAGATCAAGGCGCTCGCGGCGTCCGTGCGCCAGGCGCGCACGGAGGAGGACTCGGCCCGCCTCGCGAGACTCACGCAGAGCCTGCCCGTGTCCGTCGGGGAGCTGCTCGAGCTCGACGAGCGCATCCGCGGCCTCGAGGACTCGGTCATCGAGGATAAGCTTAAGCTCGTGCGCGCGAACCTGAGGCTCGTCGTGTCCATCGCGAAGAAGCACGCGAACCGCAACATGGAGCTCTCGGACCTCATCCAGGAAGGCGGGCTGGGGCTGATCCGCGTGGCCGACAAGTTCGACTTCGGCCGCGGCTGCAAGTTCTCGACCTACGCCTCGTGGTGGATCCGGCAGTCCATCAGCCGCGCGATCGCGGACCAGGAGCGCACGATCCGCATCCCCGTGCACATCCGCGAGCGCATCGCGAAGATCCGGAAGATCCATCGCAGGTACCTCGGGGAGCACGGGCGGCCGCCGAGCCTCGAGGAGTACGCGCGCCGCCTCAGGCTGCCCGTGGCCAAGGTGCGCAAGGCGATCGAGACCATGCAGGAGCCGGTCTCCCTCACGGCGGCCGCGCCGGACGACGAGGACAACCCGCTCGAGGGCTATATCGAGGACCGGGAGTCGCCGGCGCCGCACGAGACGGTGCACACGCTGCTCCGCCGAAAGGAGCTCGACCGCGTGCTGACCACGCTCAACCCCCGGGAGGCCGAGGTGCTCCGGCTGCGCTTCGGGCTCGGGAGCGAGCGGCCGTTCACCCTCGAGGAGCTCGGCCAGCGCTACAACATCACGCGCGAGCGCGTGCGGCAGATCGAGTCGAAGGCGATCGGGAAGCTGAGGCAGTCTCCGGTCAACGTCCAACTCAAGGACTATCTGTAGAAAGTTGACGCTGGGGACAGTCCCCAGCGTCAACTTTCTCTAGTCGACGACGAGGATCTGCCCGCCCACGTGGGCCGGGTGCATGTGGCAGTACGTCCGGTAGAGGCCGGGCTGCTCCGCCGTGAACTCGACGACCTTCTTGTTGTCTTTTTCGTCGTTGTTGACGGCGACCTTGATCCCGAACTCGTCGATCGCGAAGCCGTGGACGCCGGAAGGGGCGTTGTTGATGAGGGTCAGCTTCACCTTGTCCCCCTTCTTCACGATGAAGACGGAGGGCACCCAGACCTTCGAACCCTTGTATTCGATGTTGACGGACGTGAACTCGCGGACGCCCGGCGTCGCGGCGGGGGCGGCCGCGTGATCCGGATGGTCCGCGGCGATGGTCGCGGCGGCGACGGCGAGGGCGAGAGCGGCGGCGGCGAAGAGGGTTTTCATGGGACCATCTTAGTCTTTTTCTCCTCCGCTCGGCCAATGGACCCCCGCGCGCCTTAGGCCGTTCGACTCTGTCGGGGCGGTGGGGATCGGCCTATCCTGTTCGCATGCCCGTCGGCTTGGCGGCCCTCCTGCTGGCCCCGGCCGTCTTCGCTCAGGTCGCGGTGCCTCCGGGCGCGCTCCAGAGCATCGCGGAGTCCCAAGGCCGGGTCCAACGGACCCTCGAGCCGGTCAAGGCCGACCCCGAGGCGTTCTCCACGCTCATCGACACGATCCAGCGCGACGGCGAGCCCGGCGGCACCGAGGCCGACCCGACGGTCTCGCTCGAGGGCCCGGCGTTCGGAGGCGCTCCGGCCGAGTCGGTCGGAGCCGTGCTGCACGGCGGTCAGCTCGACCAGCCCGAGCTCGGCGAGGAGGGCTCGGGTTATAGCGATCTCCTGCTCCGCTTCGGCTACACCCATCTCGAAGGCATCCAGTCTTTCTCCAAGGAGCTCGACGACGGCGCGGCCGAGATCGACTCGTGGCACTTCGTGCTCGGCATGGACGGCTCGGTTCAGTCGGCGCTGCGCACCGTCTTGGTCTTCGTGCCCACGCAGGACGGCTCGGACGTCGAGATGGACGAGAAGCGGAGCCGGATCACGCGGTTTGATCCCCGGGACCCTCGCGTCGCCGAGCGCTGGAAGGACGTCGAGAAGAAGCTCGGCCGCCTGCGCCGTGCGTACCAGACCTAGCGCGCCAGCGGCGCCAGGGTCTCGACGCGCTGCAGCACCTCGATCGAGCGCTGGATCTGAAACAGCGCCTCCAATCCCTTCAGCGTCGCCAGGCCGTACTGGCCCGTGGGATCGGCCTGCTTGCCCGTCGAGTCGTTGTTCGTCATGCCGAAGGACCGCGTCGCCTCTCCCATCGCGAGGCGGGCCTCGAGCAGCATCCGCGGGACCGCGACGCCGTCCTCGTCCTGCCCCGGCAGCTGATTGAGCTCGGCGAGCGCCATGAGTTCCTGGAGCCGGCCCAGCGCCTTCGGGGAAAGCGTCTTCTCCGACTTCTTCTTGCGGTTCGCGCCGAGCGGAGAGGGCGTCAGCGCGTTCTTGGCCGCGGTGACGTGCTGCCGATACTTGGCGACGTGGCTGCGCAGCCTCCCGGCTGCCGCGTTCTTCTTCGCCTTGATCCCGGCGTCCGTCGAGGCGTTGGCCTGGGTTTGGATGAGCTCGATCCCTTGCTTGACGTCGTCGCGGCCCATCTCGTTTTGCGCCTGCTCGAGGCGATGCAGGAAGCCGATGCCGTGGGCTCCGCGAAGGCGGAGGGCCTTCTCGGCCTGCCTCGCGCAGAGGAGGTCCTGGTCCTCCATCACCGCGTCGGAGGCCTTCGCCTTCTTTCCTTTCCCGACGTTCTTGAAGTCGCCTTTGAACTCCTTCAGGCACGGCACGGCGGCGTTCAACGCGTCCTCCGCCTCGATCAGGTCCGTCAGCAGGCCGCGGTCGCCTTTGACGCCCTCATAACCCGTCGTCATGATGCCCTGCACGAGCCGGAGCCACTTCGCCACGTCGGGCGCCGGATAGGTGTTCGTGAAATACTCGATGTCCTCGTTGTTGAGGTCGCGCAGCTTCTCGATGTGCTCGCGCGCGCGCTTGACGTCGGGCCGGTAGGCGGTCAGCATCAGCACCAGATCGCTCACCGCGGGCGCCACCACCTCGAATTGGAACGCCGTCTTCACCTCCGCGAGGCGCGTGCGGTAGTTCCGGATCTCGCCTTGCGTGGCCCGAGGGAGGTTCGTGCCGGTGTCCGTGCCGGTGTTCGTCCCGGTGGCTTGCGGCTCCGGGGCCGGCGGATCGGCCGGAGGGTCGTCGCCCGCCGCGGGCTCGACGGCCGCGTCCGCCCCGCCGGCCGCCGCGGGGGCCGCCGCCCCGCCGAAGGCCGGAGCGGCCGCGCCCCGGGCCGCGCCGCCGCGCCCCGCGGCTCCGCCGCCGAGCCCGCCGGCGAACGCCCGCAGGTTGCCCGGCCCCGCCGCGCCGCGGCCGGCGGCGCTGAGGCCCGATCCGGGACGCGCGGGGGCGTACTCTCGGTTGGGGCCGCGAACGGCATTGGCCCCCGACAACGCCTCGGCCCCGCGGGGGCCTCGGCCGGGGTCGGCCCCCGACAACGCCTCGGCCCCGCGGGGGCCTCGGCCGGATCGGCCCAAGGCGCTCGACCCAGCAACCCCTCCCGCCGCCGCAAGCCCGCCGATCGCCGCCAGCTCGCCTTTTCCGCCCGCGAGCCTCGTCGTGTCGGGGGGCCCGTCCGCCTCGTCGGCGCCGTCTTCACCCTCGCCTTCGCGGTCGATCCAGTTCTCCTTCGTGAGATCGTCTTCGATCGAGCCGTCGTCGGCGGCCGCGGCTCCCTTGGCGCCGCGGGCGCCGGCGCCCCCGGCGGTCCGCATCGCCACGTTCGCGCGCGGAGCCGGACGCGCCAGCTCCAGGCCGAGCGCGGACGCGAGGCGGGCGAGCGGCCCAACCGGGCCCGACGCGGCGACGGCGAGCCCGCCGGCCGCCGCCAGCTCGCGCCGGTGCTCGACGCGGACGGCGAGCCAGCCGACGAAGACCGCGAAGGCCGTGCCGGCGGCTCCCGCCAGGAGGATGGTGCGCTTCCGCTTCGCTCCGTCGAGCCGCTGCTCCTGCTTGACGAGGAAGTCCATCAGCGCCCCGCCGGCACTTGGTTGCGGATCGCCAGCGACAGCTCGCGCGCGCTCTGGAGGTCCCACAGGGCGGACACGGCCCGGAGGGAGGCTTCGGCGAACTGGTTGACCGGGTCGAGCTCTTTGTCGATCGTCTGCCCGCTCTCGTCCACCGTGCGGTACGTCATGCCCTGCGCGAGGCCGAGCGAGGTCGCCCTCAGG
>JACQPK010000004.1 GCA_016207565.1 Elusimicrobiota bacterium | reverse complement strand
GTCCATCACGACGCGCCAGGTGCAGACGGAGGTCGAGATCAAGAGCGGCGAGACGCTCGTGATCGGCGGGCTGAAGTCGAGCGCGAAGAACGTGTCGAAAAGCCGCATCCCGTTCATCGGCCGCATCCCGGTGCTCGGGGCCTTGTTCACCACGACGAGCGTGATCGAGGAGCAGAAGTCGCTCTTCTTGTTCGTGACGTTCGAGATTGTGAAATAGCGGACGCGAACGCGATGCGTTCGCGCCGCAAGAATCGCTTCAATGGCCGATCCGGTACCGACTAACGTCCCTGCGACGTCGACGAAGACGGCCACCCAGCCCAAGACCCCGGGCCGGGTGATCGTGTTCTCGGGTCCGAAAGAGGGCGTCGGCAAGACGAGCGTGTGCCTCAACCTCGCGCTCGCCTGGGCCGGCACGCAGAGCCGCAACGTCATCATCGTCCACATGGACCCGCTCTGCCGCCAGGACATCGCGTACCTCTTGGGCGTCCAGCCACCGTCGTTGGCGAGCCTCGCGCAGACGATCGGCCGCGACGCCGCGGTGCTCGGCAAGCTCCTCAAAGGCCGCATCCCGATGTCGCAGTGGGGCGTGGGCGTGCTCCCGCTCGGCGCGAAAAGGGCGGAGGCGCTGACGGTCAGCCCCGACGTGATCAACCCGATCCTCGGCTCGCTGTCGGACTCCTACGACCTCTTCATCGACGTCGACCCGTTCTTCCCGGCCCAGATCTTCTCCTACGACATCGCCGACCTCATCTTCTGGATGACGCTGCCGCAGCGGTCGCACTTCGAGGCGACCTACAACCACTTCAACGACGTCAAGGAGCTCCACTTCGCCCTCGACAAGTTCGAGATCGTCGTCAACCAGGCGAACCTCCCGGGCGCGCTGGCGCCCAAGGAGGTCGAGCGGTTCTTCGCGGCCCTCAACAAGCGCGTGCTCTCGAACATGCCCTGGGAGGACCTCCTCCCGGAGTACGCGAACCTCGGCCGGATCGTGGTGGTCGAGCAGCCGCACTCCGATTGGGTCAAGGCGCTTCGCCCGCTCCTCGGCCGTCTGATGGAGGTCAAGCCCGTGGCCAAGGCGTGGGCGACGGCCTCGGTGGACCAGGCCGAGTTCGGCGCCGGCGCCGACATGCTGTGGAAGTCCCGCGGCGGCAACGGGGCTGCCTCGGCGGGCGGCGGCGGGCCGGCCGGCTCGACCGGGAACAAGATCATCGTCAACCCCAAGGGCGAGGGCGGCTCGAACAACCCGCCCTTCTGGGACGAGCTCAAGCACAAGGTCCACAAGAACGTCGTCGCGGTGCTGGAGACCGAGCGCATCCGCATCACCGACTCCGCGGAGGCCAACAAGGAGCTCCGCTCGAAGGTCGGCCAGATCATCGAGAACCTCCTGCAGAAGGAGGTGAACCTCCCGCTGTCGCGCGACCAGCGCAGCCGCTTCGTGACGGAGCTGGTCGACGAGATCCTCGGCCTCGGCCCGCTGGAAGAGCTGATGCGCGACCCGGGCGTCAACGAGATCATGGTCAACGCGCCTGACCGGGTCTACATCGAGCGCGCGGGCAAGCTGGTCCTGACCCCGCTTCGCTTTCGCGATGACGACCAGATCATCCAGGTCATCAAGCGCATCGTCGCCCCGATCGGCCGGCGCATCGACGAGTCGGTGCCGCTCGTGGACGCCCGCCTCAAGGACGGCTCGCGCGTGAACGCCATCATCGCGCCCCTCGCCGTGTCCGGCCCGACTCTGACGATCCGGCGCTTCTCGGCGAAGCCCTTCACCGCGAAGGACCTGATCGCGAAGGGCTCGGTCACCGCCGAGTGCATCGACTTCCTGAAGGCCTGCGTCATCGCGAAGAAGAACATCATCATCGCGGGCGGCACCGGCACCGGCAAGACGACGTTTTTGAACATGCTCTCGAACTACATCCCCGAGGACGAGCGCATCGTGACCGTGGAGGACACCGCCGAGCTCAAGCTGATGCAGGAGCACTGGGTCCGGCTGGAGAGCCGCCCGCCGAACATCGAAGGCAAGGGCGAGATCACGATCCGCGACCTCGTGAAGAACTGCCTCCGGATGCGCCCCGACCGGATCGTCGTCGGCGAGTGCCGCGGCGCCGAGGCCTTGGACATGCTCCAGGC
>JACQPK010000290.1 GCA_016207565.1 Elusimicrobiota bacterium | reverse complement strand
TCGTAGATCTTCTTGTTCTCGACCCGGAAGCCATCCTGCTCGTGGCAGGTCCGGCAGCCGTCGGCGGCGGCCGCGTCGAACGCCGGAGCGGCGAGCGCCAAAGCCAGGATGATCGTGTTCACGCGCGTCCTCTCGTGGAAGGCTTACGCAACGCCCCGGCCCGATCCGGACGCCGGCATCCGTTACTCGGGGTGGCACTCCGCGCAGACGGCCTGCTTGACGTTCTTCTTGAGCGGCACCGACTTGTGGGCTCCCAGCTCGTGGCACTTCCGGCAGCCCAGCATCTCGGTATGCTGCTTGTGGGGCATCTTCTTCCCGAAGGCCTTCACGGTCTCGGGCGGCACCTTCACCCCCACGCTCTGGTGGCACATCTTCGCGCAGAACGCCCCCGAGACGATCGGCTCGTCCGAGAGGTCGGGGAGCTCGACGCCCAGTCCCGTATGCACGCGGTCGAGCTCGTCTTCCGCCCGGCGGATCGCCGCCGCGGCGAGGTAGATGTTGTGCTCGCCGTGCCCGAGCTTCACGAACTGCGCGAGGCGCTCGGCCCGCTCCACCGCCTTCTTGGCGGCCCCGTTCGCGGCGCCGGTGGACTTGCTCACCGCCTCCCGCGCGGCCGTGATCTTCGTGTCCATCTTGGCCAACGCCTCGCGGAGCTCCTTGCGCGTCTCCTCCCAGACCCCGCGGAAGCTCTTGCCGTGGCACTTCACGCAGGACAACTCGGACGCTTTGTAGTTCGTCCCGCGGAACTCGGCCTCCGTGCCGTTGGCGCCGTTCTTGTAATGGCAGCCGACGCAGTCGACCTCGGCCTGGAACATCGGGCTCGGCATCTTGGGCAGCCCGAGATGCGTCGCCTCGCCGGTGTACATCTCGCGCTGGCCGGCGTGCTTGTCCTTGTGGCAGAAGGCGCACTCGAACGCGAGGGTCGGCGTGTGACCCTTGGGCAGTTCGGCCGTCGACGGGAGCGGTCCGGACGTCGGGACTCCGGGAGGCGGCGCCGCGAGCAGCCGCGCCAGCTTCCCTCCCTGCTTGAAGCCGTGCTGGATGTCCTCGTGGCAGTTGTGGCAGGCGATGTTGTGCCGGGCGACGTGGTTGTCGTGCACGAAGGCGGTGTCCTCGTAGCGCTGGATCTTCTCCGGCTGGTTGTGGCACGAGAAGCACCGGTCCTTCGGCGCCTTGCCTTCGCCGCGCACGACGTCCATATGGCAGTTCTGGCAGTCGAGCCCCTGCTTGGTGACGTACTGCTTGTGGTTGTACGTCATGTTGCCGACCTTGATGTCCTTGTCCGGCACGTCGTGGCAGGCGCGACAGCCCCCGAGGGGCTTGAGGTCGCGTCCCGAGCCGCGGCCCTTGAAGTGGCAGAGGAAGCAGGAGGTGTAGGTCACCTCGAGGTGGTTGCCGACGACCATCTGGGAATGGCACGAGGTGCAGCGCAGCTGCCGTCCCCGGCGCTCGCCTTCGAGGTGCGGCCGGTGGTCGAAGCGGATCCCCATCTCCTTCGACGTGACCTTGCCCATCAGCAGGCGCGTGGAGTGGCAGCCGGACCTCAGGCACGAGGCGTCCTCGACCTCGGCGAAGGGCTTCGAGGAGTACGTCCTCGTCACGTATTTGACCACCTGCGACATCGCCTGGAACTTGTGCCACAAGATCTGGTCCGGGGTGCCCGGGGGGTAGTGGCACTCGACGCACGCGACGCGGCTGTGCTTCGACGTGGCCCACGCCTTGTAGTAGGGCTCCATGATGTGGCACGAGCGGCAAAAGTCCGGGCTCGTCGAGTACTTCGCGAAGCCGAGCAGGCCGATCAGCGCGGCGAGCGCGCCCGAGCCCAAGACGAGGAAAAAGCGCGGCGTCAGCTTCGCCCGGAGCGGGCCCTCCGCGGGGACGAAGATGCCCACAGCCAACAGCGCGTTCCGCCACCAGTCGGCGCGTTTCTTCTCTTCCTTGCTCACGGTTTCTCCTTGGTCCCGGGGTGCCGGGCCTCGCCTCGCAGCCACGCCCAATCCATCGGATAGACCTCGGGATCGAGGGCGACCCAGTAGCCGTGCCAGAGCAGGATCGCCAGGCACGCCAGCACCGCCTCCAAATAATGCGCCGTCCGCGCGACCTCGACCGTCCAGAGCGGCAGCCAGGCCAGCGCCGCGTTGTGGAACAGGAGCAGCCCTCCGGTCGCCGTCATCACGAACGAGCCCCAGACGAGCGCCCAGTACTCGAACTTCTCGATGTAGGAGAACTGAAGGAGGGCGGGCGGCTTGTCGCGGAGCCCGGCGTTGTACGCCGCGAGCTCCAGCGGGTCGCGCAGGTCGCGCCGGGCCGGCAGCATGGCGCGCAGCCGGGCGCGGCCCTTCCGGGTCGCCAGGTACGCCGCGTGGACGGCGCCCGTGACCAAGAAGAGGGCGGCGGCCGCCCGGTGGGCGTCGCGCCGAGCCTCCTCGCCGCCGATCGCCCGAAGGGGCGCCGCCCACCAAGCGTCCGGGAGCTGCAACGCGAACCCGCTGTAGGCGAGCAGCACGAAGGCGACGGCGTTCGCCGCATGCTGCCAACGTTCGGAAGGCGAGAGCGGGACCTCTCCCTCGCGGTGGCGCCAGCGCCGAGGCGCCCTCGCCTTGCGGGCGAGGTCGAGCCCGTTGTGGAGCACCATGCCGAGCGCGGTCAGCGGGATCGCGATGAGGTAGAGGAGGCGGACGAACCGCGCGATCGGGCTCCCGCCGCCGTCGCGGCCGAGCGTCTGATGCACCTTGACGGAGCCCGCGGTCCATCGCCGGCCCGCGTCGGGATGGCACTGCCCGCAGGTCGACGCGAGGTTTTGGGGATGGATGCGCGAGCGCTCGTCGGTCGAAGGCAGCACGTCGTGCCAGCCGTGGCACGAGGCGCAATCGGCGACCTTCACGTCGCCTCCGCGGCCGGCCAGGCCGTGAAACGACTCCTCGAAGGTCTGGACCCGGTCCTTGGGCAGGCCGAAGCGCGTCGCGAGCCGGGTCGACTGGTGGCAATCCTCGCAGGTGCCGGCACGCTTGCCGGGGGAGAGCGGCCCTCCGGCCTCGCGCGGCGGCCGGATCGAGTGGCTGCCGTGGCAGTCGCTGCACGTCGGCGCGGCCCGGATCCCGTGGGACGCGGCCTTCCCGTGGACGCTGGCCCCAAAGACCGCGGCGACGGCGCCGTGGCAGCCGCCGCAGGTCGAGGCCATCTTGGGGCCGGCCACCTTGGAGCGCGAGTCCGCCGGAGCGCGGATGTCGTGGACGCGGCCATGGCAGGCCCCGCAGGCGCGCCGGAGCTCGCCCCGGTGCCTCGCGAGCACGGCCTGCCCGTGGGGCGACGCGGCGAGCTCCCGCGCCGGGCGCTCGTGGCAGCGCGCGCAGTCGACCGCGCGGAGGCCCTTCGGATGCGGCTGCTCCCCCGCCTGGGGATGGCAGGCCAGGCAGTCCAACCGCCGGTGGGCGGACGCGTCGAGGTCCTTGAGCTTGGGGTCGGGCGCCACGCTCACGTCGGCGTGGCAGCCCAGACAGAGCTCCGCGGAACTACCGGGGGCGGGCCCGCCCGCCAACGCGACCGACGCCCACGCGACGCCCAGCCACGCTGTCACAGGCACGGCCCGCCCCCTCGGCGGCCCGCCGGGCGGCCGCCTTCATCCCAAGGAAAATACCCGGCACTGCCGGAACCGCAACGCTTCCGCCAATTCCAGAGCGCGGGCCTGAGGAATTTCGCCCGGGGCGAAAAAATGGGGGCGGGTCCGTGCTGCGGACCCGCCCCCTCCTGCCGCGCCGCGCTAGAACCGGTAGGTCGTCCCCACCGAGAACGTATGCGCGTAGAAGTTACGGATCGGATTCGCGCCGAGGAATATCGACGCGTTGCTGGCGTCCCGCAGCGGCACCTCGCCGTACGCCCAGTCCGTCGCGTCCCACTTGTCGAACTGGTACGCCCCGCCGACGCTGATCGCGTCGGTGACCTGGTAGTCCATGCGCGTGCGCGCGGTCTGCATCATGCGGCGGCTGACCGGGAAGGCCAGGTACGGGTCCGCCGCGGTGCTCGCGTAGCCTCCCGCGTTGATCGGGTCCTGGAGCTGCCGGGTGGACACGATCTCGTAGCCGACCATCGTCTTGAGCTTGGCGACCGGCAGCCAGTTGAGAGCGATGCCCGCGATGTTCGAGTGGTCGCGCGTCAGCGTCTCCCAGCGCGTTCTAGGGTCCTGCGTCATCACGGTCGGCGCCAGCGTTCCGGCGCCGCACGCCGGCTCGCCCGGCAGGCCGAGTCCGACGGAGGTACCGGCGGTCGTTCCCGCGCAGGCGGTCTGGCTCGATCTCAGGTGACGGCGCGAGTAGTCGTACTCGTAGAAGAGATCCGCCGTGACCCCGCCGAAGAGCGGGATCGACACGTCCACGCCGTAGGCCTGCGTCTGGTCCGTGATGAGGCCCATCAGCTCCGGATGCACGAGCGGATCGTTGCCCGCCAGGTCGCCCTTACCCCCTCGGTAGCGATCCTCGGTCAGCCGCGCGCTCAGGCCGATCGAAGCCTCCTCTCCGTTCCACTGAGCTTGGACGCGGCCGGAGGTGCGGTTTCGGTCCGCGATGTCCGGCCGCCTCATGCCCGCCGCGTCCGTGAAGTACTCGCGTCCGGTGGCGGCCGAGGTGGTCCGGAGGTACTTCTGGAAGTCCATGCCGTTGCCGCGGCGCTGCGAATGCAGGCCCGAGACGTTGACGAAGAGCCTGCGCGACGGCCGGATCGTGAATCCCGCCGAGCCCTCGTATTCGTTCAGCTTTGAGATCTCGCGGGTCTGCTTCTTGTAGGTCCGCATCGCGCCCAGTGAGCCCGAGAGCCAGGGCGTGATGTCGTAGTCGACCGCCAGCTTGGTCTTGTCGTCCCGGTAGCCCTCGCGCGGCGTCTTCACCGCCTCCACGTGCCAGAGCTGGTCGAAGACCGCCCAGCCCGGGAGGTTGTACTGCGTATTCTTGTTCTCGTGGAGGTACGCGTCGTGCGTGACCGCGAACCGGATCCACGAGGCGGGCCGGATCGCGTACTTGCCGAGGTACGTGAACACCTCGATGTTCGAGTCGACGTTCGCGTCCGGCCGGTTGTCCGGGTGCGACGCGTCGAACGGCGGCACGGGATTGCCCGCGCCGGCGACGCAGCCGGGCCGGATGCAGGAGTTCGACGTGTACGGCAGCATCGGGTTGAACGCCTTCCAGAGCTGGTAGCCGCCCTCCCAACTGAACCGCGAGTTGGCCGGGAGGTTCACCCCGCCTTCCAGCTTGAACATGTGGGCGATGTTGTTCGGCGCCATGGCGAGCTGGCCCGTCGCGCTCTGGTCGCCCGTCGAGTAGCCGCTGGAGCTGGCCGCCCGGTCCGTGACCCGCTTCGGGTTGTCCCAGTGGAGGTCCCGGATCTCGTTCTTGAACTCCGAGAGGCGGTAGTTGAAGCCCCACTGCGCGGTCTTGCCGCCGTACTCCATGTCGAGATACGCCTCGTTGGTCGCCCAGTCGATGGGCCCGGCCACCTCGATCGCGTTGGAGAATCCGAAGGAGGCCGTCTGCGGCTTGGTGCCCACCTTCGTCTGCCGCCAGCCGCCGAGACCGACCGTTAGGTTCGGGCTCAGCCGGTAGTGGAGGTCCGCGTTATAGGTGTTGATGTCGAAGCCGAGCGGGACGTGCTGCGCCGCCTGGACGCTCAGCTTGATCGAGTCGTTGAAGCTCGCCGCGGTCTGCCCTTGATGGAACGACTGCAGCGTGTCGGGCAAGAGCAGAACGCCGCTGCCCGCGTGGTGGTAGAGCGTCCGCGCCTCGTTGGAGAAGAGGTGCGGCATCTTGTCCCAGCCCACCTTCCAGGTCAGCTTGCCGTGCTCGCCGCCCTCCATGCGGACGCTCTGGTTGTTGAGCTTGAGGTTCTGGACCTCCGCGTCGATGAAGTACTTCTCCGACTCGAAGTCGAGTTGGTAGCGCTCCAGATAGATCCCGTTGGGGACTTCCCCGTACTCCTGGGGAATGGCGCTCTCCGGTCCGTTGAACGTGTTGATCGTGCGTGTCTTGACATTCACGTCGATCTGTTGGGCGACCTCCGCCGCGGCGGGGCCGGCGGCGAGGAGCGCCGCGATCGCGACTCTCAGCATGCGTTGCAAGTTCATGGGCGTTCCCCCTTTACCGGTTCAGCCACTTGCCCGACGGGTGGTTCGACCCGTGGACCTGGAAGTGGCAGTTCACGCAGCCCTTATAGGCGAGCCGGTTGGATATCTGGTCGCCTCCCGAAAACCCGTAGGCGGTCGCCGGGTGGCGCCCACCGACGAGGCAGCGCTGGCACAAGAACGGCGAGCGCGCGGTGAGCATCTTCTCGTTGTGCGAGCCGTGCGGGTCGTGGCAGAAGGCGCACTGGCCCTCCCGCGCCGGCGCGTGGTCCCAGAGGAACGGTCCGCGCTTGTCCTGGTGGCAGGTGAAGCACGTCTCCATCACGTTGTTTTTCACCAGGAGCTTCTCGGAGGGCGAGCCGTGGGCGTTGTGGCAGCCGTTGCAGCCCATCTTGCCTTCGACGAGCGGCATGTGGCCGGACTTCTTGATCTGCGCCTTCTTCTCGGCGTGGCACTGGTAGCAGGTCTCGGCGGGGGAGGCCTTGGCCAAGAGCGGCGCCTTCCCGTGGTTGACCTTATCGCCGTGCATGCTGTGGCAGGACTGGCAGCCCACGTTCTTCATCTCGTGGATCGAGCCCTTCCAGTGCGTGCGGTGCCCGCCCTCGTGGCATTGGAGGCAGGTGGCCGCCCCCTCAGTCGCCTTGCCCCGGGTGGGGTTCTTGATCGTGAGGAAGTCCGGGTTGCTCTTGTCGCCGCCGGCGGCCGCGTGGAGCGAGCCGGGACCGTGGCAGGTCTCGCAGGACTTCTCGAACTCGATGTTCTTCGCGTTCAAGAAGGAGTGCGCGTGCAGGTTCTTCTTGAACGATTCCTTTTCGGCGTGGCAGCCGAGGCACGTCGAGGCGCCCACGTACTCGGCGGGACTGCTCGACGCCTCTTTGGTCTCCGCGACCCGTACCCCCGCCTTTTCCTCCGCGCGCACGGCCAGCACGAGGCCGAACGCCGCGCTGAGAGAGGCCAGCGAAGCCCATCTCACCCATCCCAATGAGTGTTTCATGAACTGCCTCCGAAGTGTGTGTCTTAACGGAACCGGCTACGGCTTGGCGCCCGTGTACGGCGCCGGCGTCTTAACCCTCTGCTTTCCCTCTTTCCGCAACCGCTCCGCGCGCTCGACCTCGAGCGCCTTGAAACGGCTCTGTAGGTCCGCCGCTTGCCGCTGGAAGGCTTCCTTGCCGTCCACCTTGCGGACCTTCGCGTCGTGCGTCAAAAACTCCAGGATCGCCGCCGCGTCCTGCTTCGAAAACTCGCTCCCCTTCCGGGAGGCCGTCTTGACGTGCATGCGCTTCAGGAAGCGTTCGAAGTCTTCCCGGCGGGTCAACGGGGTGTTGAGCGCGCGCGCGGGGCTGTGGCAGCGCGAGCACGCCGCCCGAAACACCGCGTAGCCCTTCTTGGCGGATTCCGGATAGCCGGCCACGTCGACCGTATCCGGCCCCAAGTCGTAGTAGAACCGCGCGTCGAGCTCGACGGAGCTCAGCGCCGCGCCCGCCGCCGCGGCG
>JACQPK010000299.1 GCA_016207565.1 Elusimicrobiota bacterium | reverse complement strand
TGGCGGACCTTCCACAACGTCCCGACCATGCACTCGATCAACGCGGCGCTCGCACGGAACGCCAACAGCAGGGCCAGCCAGAACCCGCTCACGGGACCAAGCGCTCCACGTCGCGGCGGAAGGCGGCCATGGCCTCGCGGAGGGCCTCCTGGAGCGACAGCTCGTAGGGGTCCTCCCCGAAGAGCGGGGGCTGGAGCCCCTCTCCCGAGTAGCGCTGCTTGAGCACCTGCCAGCCGTCCTTCATCGTCACCCACGCCTCGAGCTTGAGCGAGCAGATCGTGCGCTTGCCGGAGCCGCAGTGGACCTCCTCGAGCGCGCCGCCCACCTTCCATCCCCCCGCGTGGGCGGTCTGGTAGCCGGCGGCGGCAAGCTCGGCCGACGCCGCCTGCGTGAGCCACTTCGCCGGGTCGCCCGAGGGCTTGATCGGCTGGGAGCCGGCCTCGAGCAGGATGGAGGCCTTTCCGAAGCTCGAGCGGTCGCGGCGCTTGTCGAGAAACGAGGTGATCTCGAGCTCGGTCTGGCGGGGCCGCCGCTCGACGTTCCTCGACGGGGCGTAACCCAGCCGGACGCGTCGCGGGAACAAGGCGCAGCCGGAGGATCCGAGGACGAGGAGCGCGGCGAGGAGGCTAATCCTCAAGGTCGATGCCGACCGGACAGTGGTCGAAGCCTTGGACCTCGGGAAGGATGAAGGCCTGCTTGAGCGCCGGGGCCAGCTCCTGCGAGATGAAAAAGTAATCGATCCGCCAGCCGACGTTGCGCTCGCGGGCGCGCGTCATCATGTCCCACCAGGTGTAGTGGCCGGTCGCCGACTCGAAGCGCCGGAAGGTATCGACGAAGCCGGCCTCGACGAGGCGGTCGAGCCACGCGCATTCCTCGGGCAGGAACCCGGAGGTCGACCGGTTCTCCTTCGGCCGGGCGAGATCGACGTCCTTGTGGGCGGTGTTCACGTCGCCGCAGATCACCACCCGATTGTCGCCTTTCTTGCGCCGCGCGTTCAGCAGCTTGAGGAAGTCGTCGTAGAAGTCGAGCTTGTACTTGAGCCGCTCCGGGCTGGCCTTCCCGTTGGGGAAGTACACGTTATAGAGCGTGAACTCCGGGAAGCGCGTGACCATCACCCGGCCCTCGCGGTCGTAGCGGTCGATACCGAGGCCGCGCTCCATGGCGCGATGAGCGGCACGCGAGTAGGTCGCGACCCCGGAGTAGCCCTTCTTCTCCGCCCAGTTCCAGCCGACCTCGTAGCCGGCGACGTTCCGGAGCCCCTCGGAGAGCTGCTCCGGCTCGGCCTTGGTCTCCTGGAGGCACACGACGTCGGCCTTCGCCTTCCGGAACCAATCGAGAAACCCCTTCCGCTCGGCCGCGCGGATGCCGTTGACGTTCCAGGACAGCAGGCGCATGGGGGGGATTGTAGCCGTTTCTCAGCGCCGCGCGAAAGAGCTAGAATCCTTGCGTTTCTATGGGGTGCGTGCCTGGCCTCATGTTACGCTGCTAGATCGAGGCCTGGCACGCCACCTCGCCTGGAGGCTCGATGGCGACCCGTTCTCTCGACAGTTTCGGCACCCGCTCCACTCTTTCCGTCGGCGGCAAGACCTACGAGATCTACCGCCTGAGCGCGCTCGAGAAGTCCTTCCCGGTCGGCAAGCTGCCGATCACGCTGAAAATCTTCCTCGAGAACATGCTTCGCAACGAGGACGGGCGGTTCGTGAAGGCCGACGACATCAAGGCGCTCGCCGGCGGCGGCGCGGCCGGCTCCCGCGAGGTCTTCTTCATGCCCGGACGCGTCCTCATGCAGGACTTCACGGGCGTCCCGGCGGTCGTCGACCTCGCCGCGATGCGCGACGCGATGCACGCCCTCGGCGGCGACGCGAAGAAGATCAATCCGCTCGTTCCCGTCGACCTCGTGATCGACCACTCGGTGCAGGTCGACAAGTTCGGCACCTCCGACGCCTTCAAAGTCAACTCGGACCTCGAGTTCGAGCGCAACCGCCAGCGCTACATCTTCCTCAAGTGGGGCCAGCAGGCGTTTGGGAACTTCACCGTGGTCCCGCCCGAGACCGGCATCGTCCACCAGGTGAACCTCGAGTACCTCGCCTCGGTGGTCAGCGACCGCGGCGAGAACGGCTCGGCGGTCGTCTTCCCCGACACGCTCGTTGGGACCGACTCCCACACGACGATGATCAACGGCCTGGGGGTGCTCGGCTACGGCGTCGGCGGCATCGAAGCCGAAGTGGTGCTGCTCGGGCAGCCGCTGTACCTGACC
>JACQPK010000288.1 GCA_016207565.1 Elusimicrobiota bacterium | reverse complement strand
TCGGCGGGTCGCGCCACGGCTCGCGGGACGGCCCTTGTCCGGGCCCTCGGCGATGCGGATGCCGGCGGTCGCGATCGTAGTAGGGGTCCCGGTAGTAGGGATCTCTCCAATACGGATCGCGATAGGGATCGCGGCGGTACCAGTTCGGATCGTCGTAGGGGTCGCGGTACGGATCTCGACGGTAGCGGTCCCGGTCGTAGGGGTCTCTCCAGCCGCCTCCCCAGCCGAGGTCGCACGGCCCGCCGCGGTAGACTTGGCCGTCGGGACACCAGCGGCCATCGCGGCCCCAGAAGATCGGCTCCTCCTTGACCTTGGCCGGCGTCCCTCCCGCCCGGACGGGGCGCGCGGCCTCCTTCGCCGGCACCGCGCGGGCGACGGCCGGGAGCTCGGCGTCTTTCGTCGCCTCGCGGATCGCCTGAAACAACGACGGCGTCTCACCCGCAGCCGAGCCCGCGGTGTCGAAGCGGATCGCGGGCTCCGCCGCGGCCGGCGCGGCCAGGGCCGCCGCGACGAGGGCGGCCGCCAAACGGATCATCGCTGTATGCTCACTCATGTCACTCCTCCTAGTTGTCGCGCAGGCAGCGCAGCTTGTCTTCGTCGGTGAACAGCCCGCCGCAGAAGCGAACGATCTCCCGGCCGTAGGACCGGTCCGCGACGGTCCGCAGGCACGAGACTTTGGCCGGGTCGGTGAACATCCCGCGGCAGACTTTTAACGCGCCGGGATCGAAGAACCGAGCCGGCCGGATCGCGGCCAGGCAGTCCACCTTGCTCCGGTCGGTCAAAAGCTCCCGGCACAAATCGTAGGCCGGACCCGCGCCATCGGGCGGTGGCCCCGGCGGGTAGGGCGCGCGGCCTCCCGCCTCCTCGCGCAGGCAACGCAGCTTCTCCGGATCCGAGAACAGCCCGCCGCACACGCGCGCGGCCTCCTCGCCTATGTCGGCGTCGGCGACCGCCTCGAGGCAGGCGGGCTTGTGGCTGTCGGAGAACATGCCGCGGCAAACCCGCACCGCGGCCGGGTCGAACCAGCGCGCCGCGCGCGCGACGCGCAGGCAGGCCAGCTTGTCGCGATCCGTGAACAGTTCGCGGCAGACCCGCATGGCCGCGTCGAAACCCCGCCCGTCACCGGAAGGCGGGTAAGGAGGCGGGTAGGGAGCCGGCGGCGGTGGCGGCGGCGGAAAGCCTCCCGCATTGTCGCAGGGCCCGCCGACGTAGACTCGTCCGTCCTCGCACCAGCGGCCGTCGCGGCCCCAGAACACCCGCTCGGTCTTCACGGCGCCGATGGCGGGGACGAGCGCCTCCGGGGAAGCCCTGCGGACCGACTCGAGCAGGCTCGCCGCCCCGCCCCGGCCCTCAATCGTGTCGAAACGGACGCCCGACGCCGACACCGGCGCCGCCGCCGCGAGTGCCGCCGCGGCCAGACTTGCGAATCGAATCCTCATCGTTTTCTCCTCACGCCGCATTCGGCCCGGAGCCTTCCCGGCTCGGGTCGGCCGTCACGTTATAGCGGCGCAGGAGCTTGCCGTCGGCGCCGTAGACGTTCCCATGGTCGTCGACGTTCAAGGGCTTGTCGCCGGACCAGGGCTGAGTCGGCTCGTTGTTGTCGACCGAGAGCTTGTTGTTGAGCACGGTATACAGGGTGCCGCGGCCGTCGGTGGCGAAATTCTGGACGTTGTCGGAGCTCACGACCCTCTGCGTCGCGGGGTCGATGACCTGCCCTTTGAACAGCGCCCGCACCTGGCCGTCGGCTCCCACCTCGAACTTGGTCAGGCCGGTCCGCGACGTGTGCGTGTCCCAGTGCGCGTCCTCGGTCACGTGCCAGTGGTCGAAGTCCCGGACCCAGACGTTCTCCGAGTGCCAGTGGTTCTCGCCGGGCACCCATTCGTTGACCGGGTCATGCCAGTGATCGTAGCTGCCGTGGTCGTGGTAGAAGCCGGGCTTCTCCTCGTAACGGCCATCATGAGGATGGTAGTAGCCGTCCTGCTCGTAATGCCCATGCTCGTGGTAGTAGCCGCGCTCCGGGTGCCACTCCTGCCAGC
The DNA here is from genome assembly GCA_016207565.1 of Elusimicrobiota bacterium. Classification (GTDB taxonomy): domain Bacteria; phylum Elusimicrobiota; class Elusimicrobia; order UBA1565; family JACRDR01; genus JACRDR01. Next base: position 4,302 of record JACQPK010000288.1, on the reverse strand, counting down.
TCTTGTACTCCGCGGGCACCTTGGCCACCGTCGCCTGCGCCTTGGTGGCCGGGTCGATTGAGACGATCACGTCGTCTTTGCCCTTCTCGTAGCGGGCATACACCTTGGCGTCTTTGCCGATCTTGATCTCGCGCAGGTCGTCGCCGCCCAGCGTCGTGACGTACTTTCCATCCTTGCCGATCTCGGTGCCCGAGCCCTTGCGCTCGAAGGTGAAGATCGTGTTCTTGCCCGACTCCTTGTCCGCGGCCACCTTGAAGCCGTCGGCCTTGGTCTTCATCACCGTCTCCCAATCGCCGACGAACTCGCCCTTCTTGTTGAACAGGGCGCCGTCATCCGCGGGCTTCGCCTGCTCGATGATCTTGGTCTTGTCGAACCACTTCCACGCCTTCCACCACGCATGAGGCTCCTTGCGCATCCGGTACATCTCGCCGTCGGGGCCCACCTCCAGCGTGTCGAGGTTCGAGTGCTTCTTGCCGGGCTTGTCCGAGAGGACTTCCTTGACCGCGGGAAGGGCCGCGATCCGCAAGCCCTTCAGCGGTGCCGCGGCCACCGCGCGCGCCGCGCCGCGGAAAAAGCCCCCGACCGCCTCGGCGGCCAAGCCCAGGCCGCCTTTGCCGCGCGAGCCGTCGAACACCTCGTTGGCGCCCTTGCCGCTTTGGTCCCCCGCTTGCTCGAGCTGCTCCTTGAGGCTGCGCGTCGTGGTCGAGCCATCGATCGAGAACGTCTCCGCCGCTCCCCGGCCGGCCCCCGCGCACACGAGCACCGCCGAGAGGATGATCTTCGCCTTCATGTCGTACACCTCGCTGGGGAGCGAGAGGCGCCGCGCGTTGCGCAACGCCGACCGCTCCCGAGGCGTCGCATGATACTCCGGCCGCCGCCGGGCGCCTAGAGTCCCGCGGTCCAATCTTTCCCCCGCCTTGCGCCCTAGACGGACCGAAGGATCCGGCACCCGCGCGGATAGCGGCCCTTGAGGGAAACCTTCGTGGCTCCCCATCCGAAACCGGGGTATCATCGCTCCATGGGACTCTCGGTCGCGGCTCTTTGGGCATGGGCCCTCGCCGCTCCTGCCGGCGCCGCCGAATGCGTCATCACGATGGCCACCTGCCCGGCGCACCCGAGAACCTATGCGGTGCCGCGCTTCGTCGACGCCGACTACCAGGGCGAAGGACTCTCCAACCGCGATGCCGGGCGCTGCCTGGCTCGCGCCCGGGAATACCACGACTGGTGCGGCGCCGCGATGTCCGTCCGCGCCGCCTATCATGAAGGCGACGTCGTGGTCGCCAGCGCGACGGCCGGGGCCCGGCAGGCGCGGGTCGACGCTCGACTCACGCGCACGCCGCTGCCCTCCGGCTACGATACCGACTCGGCGCGCCTCGGGACTCAGAATGGCTGGGCCCCGGGAGCGCCCCGCGCGGTGAGCAACGCCGCAGGAACCTTCGCCGTGCTGCTCTCGAACGACTCCCGATCTCGCGGCGAGCTCTCCTTCGATCTCGCCTGGAAGCCGACGGGCTCGTCCTCCTGGCGAGCGATCGCGCGCGGACTCGGTCCCGCCGCCAGCGACCCGGTGCTCGTCGGCGACCAACGCGGGCGTCTGCACGTGCTGTTCCCGGCCTCGACCAACTCCTGCGCCGAAGGCGTCGACCTAGGCAACGTGGCGCACGTGCTCGTTCAACGCGACGGCCGGAGCTGGCGGCGGAGGAGGGTGGACACGCGGGCGATCTTTTCCCCGGGCCTCGCTCCCTGCGGCGGAGCCGCCCGCACCCAGCGCTTCGGCGCCGCCGTCGATCCGTCGGCGGACAAACTGCATCTCGTCTTCTATGACCTCGCCGGGAACGCCTACCGCGTCGGGCACGCGGCGTTCGATCTCGCGCGCCTGGCCTGGGGCCCGTACTCCGGGGTCCCGCGCACGGGCCTCCCGTCGCAGGGCGCGGGCTACACCTACGTCGCGCCCGGGGCGCCGGGCGAAGTCCAGCTCATTACGACTAACTTCGACGCCTCAAACTATCTCCGGGTCGCGTGGGCGCGCAGCCTCGACGGGGGCGGAGCCTGGCAGGCGACCGCGGTCTGCGACTCTCAACGCGCAGGGCCGAAGAACTGCCTAACCGGCGACATCCTGCGCGACGGCGAGGGCCGGGTGCACCTGATGTTTCAGGTCGACGCCGCCCAGGGGGGCGTGACGCCTCTCGAACGGACGGGACACCTCCTTGGGCGGGTCGCGAGCTATCATCTGGCGGCCGACGCGCCGGACGCCGCCAGCCCGATCGTGGACCTACACGACCCCGAGGGTCCCTCCCCGGACTGGCGCGCCGCGCTCGGAGAACTCGACGGCCGCCTGGCGGCGATCGGGCCGTTCGGAGAAAAGGGCGTCGGCCTATGGGTCTCCGAGGACCGGGGAAGAACCTGGCGCTTCAAGGATCTCTCGCCCGAGTTCGGGCCGGACGAGGCGCCCTACCAGTTCAGGCTCGACAAGCGGCAATACGGAAGCCTCCCGACAAGCCCGGGCGGGCTGGGAGGATTCTACACGGACGTGGCCGACGACGGAGCCGTCCGCACCTTCGAGTTCCAGTTGAGCGGACTGTCGGTCGTCGAGGAATAGCTACCAATCCGGGTTGCAGCAGTCGGCGCAATCCGCCGTCTGCACGCCCGGGGCCCGGCACCCGCCGCACTGCGCGCGCGCCCAGCCCTCCAGGCGCCCGACCTCCCCGCACGACTGGGCCCCGACTTCCAGGCAGCAGCGATCGCAGTCCCACGTCGGGACGCCGCGGGCGCCGCAGGGCGGGTGGCCTTGGAGCTGGCAGGCGGCCTTCGGCCAGCCTCGCTGCCGGGCGATCTCTCCGCAAGCGCTCGTCGCGTCGCAGCATTTCACGCAGTCCGAGGTCCGGGCGGTCCCGCCGGTGAAGCGGCCGCACGAGCCTTCCCCTAGATCGCACAACGGCTTCCAACCCCGCCCGGCGGAGTACTCCGCGCAGGACTTGTCGCGGGCGTCGATCAGCCCGTCGACGGTACCCGGCTCCTTCTTCGGCGCGTACTTCGCGAGAATGTCCGCGGGCACCGCGCAAGGAGGCTGCGCCTTGCACTCGTCGATGCAGCGCTCTTCCCCGGCGGTCCCCAGCCATTCCAGGCAAGCTTGGAAACCGCCCTCGCCCCAGCCGCCTTCCGGGGCGTTGCACGTCACCTTCCGGCCCGGGATCTCGCGGCACTCGGCGTCGTACGCCTTATAGCGCCAAGACTCTTCGCACGCGGCCTTGCAGCGCGCATACAGCTTACGCGCGAAGCACGCGCCCCACTGGCCGTACTGGGCGAAGGCGGTCTCGAACGCGTCGCGCCCGCCGGGGCCGAGCTGCGACAGCTCGCGGAGCCAGGGGATGCCGCTCGTCAGGTCCTGCTTCGCGCAGTCCTTCTGCACGACGTCCACGTGCTTTAAGTCCGGCTTGACCTCGTGCGCCTTCTCCTTGGCCGGCTCGTCGGCGCGTCCCGACGCGAAGGCGCGCTCGGTGCGGACGGCCGCCTCGTCCCCGACGGCTCCCGCGCGGAGCCCGCCCGCGGGCTCGGAGCCGAAACGAGCGGGGCCGTCGAATCTCGCGAGCGCCTTCGACGTCTGCGGACCGGCCGCGGCGACCGCCGCGGCGCGCTTGGCGGCGGCGGCGCGAGCCATGAGGGCCTTCTCGCCGGCCATCACCTCGCGGAGCTGAGGATTGCGCGCCAGGGCCGCGAACGCGGTCGTGCCCGCGGTGGAGAACACGAACGGTGCGGCAACCTTCTTGAACTCGGGAAGCGAGCGAAGCGTCGCGATGAAGGCGCGCGCGGAGGGCTTTTTGCCATCCCGGTCGGCCTTTCGGAACCGCTCGTAGGTCTCGCGCAGGACGGGCTCGGCCATGAACTTTTCCTTGAAGGGCTTGGCCAGCGATGCCAGCGCGGGCCTCTCTCCCTCGAGCCCGAGCTCGCGGACGAAGTCGTCGAAGCCGAGAAGTTCCGGGGGAAGGCGGTCGGCCGGAGCCTCCGGCACCGCCGCGACGGGCGCCGCCGGCGCGGGCGCCGGGAAAGGCGCGGGCGCGAGGGGCTCCTCCGTCCGCGGACGGCCCAGCCACCACGCGGTCGCCAGGGCGGCGACCGCGAGGGCCGCGGCAAGCAGCCGGTTTCGGGCTGAGGGCGCGCTCCGCTCCGTGCCCGAGCCGGGCTCGGGAACGATCGGTCCGGGCATAGCGGTGTGAGGATGCGCTATCTCATCCGCCATGTCAAGGCGCCGAATCTCCAAGTTTTCCCGGTGCCCTGGGAACGGAGTAACGCAGAGGTACGCAAAGG
>JACQPK010000287.1 GCA_016207565.1 Elusimicrobiota bacterium | reverse complement strand
GTCCCCGGCTGGGACTGCCACGGCCTTCCCATCGAGCACGCGCTCCTCAAGGAGATGAAGCTCGACAAGCGGTCGGTCAAGGACATCCCCGCGTTCCGCAAGAAGGCCGCGGAGTTCGCGCAGCGGTTCATCGGCATCCAGAGAGACGAGTTCCGCCGGCTCGGCGTCCTCGGCGACTGGGACCGGCCGTACATGACCATGGAGCGCGGCTACGAGTCGCGCATCCTCTCCGCGTTTCGGCGCCTGCTCGGCAAGGGCTACATCTACCGCGGGCTGAAGCCCGTGTATTGGTGCGTCACCTGCGAGACCGCGCTCGCCGAGGCCGAGGGCGAGTACAAGGACAAGAAATCCCCTTCGGTCTACGTCGCGCTGCCCGTCACGAAGGCCCGGGAGAAGGAGCTCGACGGCGCGTTCATCCTGGTGTGGACGACGACGCCGTGGACGCTCCCGGCGAACATGGCCGCGGCGTTCAACCCCGACCTGGAGTACGTCGTGGTGGAGGTCCCGCCCCAGTCCGAAGGGCGCGGCCCGCGCTACCTCCTCGCGAAATCTCGGCTCGAGGCCGTGCTGCAGGCGATCGGGAGGCCCGAGCACACGATCCTGGGCTCGTGGAAGGGCGCTCACATCGCCAAGGGCCTGCGCTACGAACGGCCGTTCGGGGAGGAGGAAGGCGTCGGAGTCCTCGCCGACTACGTCACGGCGGAGGACGGCACGGGCGTGGTCCACACCGCGCCCGGCCACGGGGCGGACGACTTCGAGACGGGCCGCAAGAACGGCCTCGAGATCTTCTGCCCCGTCGACGGCTCGGGCCGCTACACGGACGCGGTCGGCGACCTCGCGGGCCGGCACGTGCTCAAGGACGCGAACCAGGCGGTGCTCGAGCGCTTGGCCAACGGCGGCGCGCTCAAGGGCGAACGTGAGATCACCCACAGCTACCCTCACTGCTGGCGGTGCAAGAACCCGATCGTCTTCCGGGCGACGGAGCAGTGGTTCCTCAGCGTCGACCGCGAAGGGCTCCGCGAGCGGCTGCTCAAGGCGATCGGCGAGGTCCGGTGGGTGCCCGAGGTCGGGCGCGCGCGCATCTCCGCGATGGTGGAAGGGCGCCCGGACTGGTGCCTCTCCCGCCAGCGGGTGTGGGGAACGCCGATCCCCGTCTTGTTCTGCCAGGGCTGCCACGAGCCGATGGTCGACGACGACGTCCTGAACGCGATCGAGGACCGCGTCGCGCGCGATGGCTCCGACTTCTGGTTCGCCGACTGGGGCCGGCCCGTCTTCCTCGGAAGCGACTCGGGCGACCTCGAGAAGAAACGGATCGCGGAGTGGGACCAGGCGGTCCCGTGGGACTTCATGCCGGAGGAGGTCCACTGCCACAAGTGCCGCGGCCGCGTCTTCCGGCGCGAGACGGACATCCTCGACGTCTGGATGGATTCCGGCGCGTCCTGGCTGGGCGTGCTCGAGCCCCGGGGCGAGCTGCCGTGCGACCTCTATCTGGAAGGCTCGGACCAGCACCGGGGCTGGTTCCAGTCGTCGCTGGTCCTCGCCGCCTCGGTCGAGGGCCGCGCGCCGTACAAGGCCGTGCTGACGCACGGGTTCGTCCTCGACGACCAGGGCCGGGCCATGCACAAGTCGCTCGGCAACGTCGTCAGCCCGCAAGAGGTCATCGACAAGGTCGGGGCGGACGTCCTGCGGCTGTGGGTCGCGCTCTCGGACTACTCCGACGACGTGCGGCTGTCCGCGAAGCTGCTCGAGGGGCCGACCGAGGCCTACCGCAAGGTCCGGAACACGTGGCGCTACTTGCTCGGAAACGTCTGCGACTTCGATCCGGCCAAGCACGCGCGGGCGCACGGCGAGCTGGCGGAGCTCGACCGCTACCTCCTCCACCGGCTCTCGGAGCTGGTCGACGCGGCGACGAAAGCGTACACGGAGTTCCGGTACCGCGACGCGATCCGCCTGGTCGTCGACTTCTGCAACCTCGACCTGTCGTCGTTCTACCTGGACGCCTGCAAGGACAAGCTCTACACGCTGGCCGCCGACGCGCGGGAGCGGCGGGCGGCACAGACGGTCATGCACGCCTGCCTCGAGGCGCTGGTCACGCTGGCCGCCCCGGTGCTCTCGTTCACGGCCGAGGAGGCCTGGGCCGAGCTGCGGCGCATCCACGGCGAGCTCGGCTCGCCCGAGCGCCTGCCCGAGAGCGTCTTCCTCGCCCTCGTGCCGAAACCCGAGCCCGGTTGGCGCGACGCGGCGCTGGCCGAGCGCTGGGGGCTCCTCCAGTCGGTGCGCGCGTCGGTCCACAAAGGCATCGAGGGCCTGCGGGCGGCGAAGACGTTGGGCTCCTCTCTCCAGGCCAAGGTCGTCTTCAAGGGGCAAGGCCCTGAGCGGACGGTGCTCGAGCCGCTCTTGCCGCAGCTGCCGGAGATCTTCATCGTATCCCAGGTCGAGTTCGCGCCGGGCAACGGCACCTTCGCGGTCGGCGTTGAGCCGGCGACCGGCGTGAAGAAGTGCGCGCGCTGCTGGCGGTGGCTCGCCGACGTCGGCGGCGACGCCCGACACCCGGAGCTCTGCGCGCGGTGCGTGCGCCAACTCGCCTCGGCCTGATCCAGCTCGCCGGCGTCGCCGCGATCTTCGCGGCCGACCGGGCGACCAAGGTTTGGGCGGTGGAGTGGCTGCTCCCGCGCTCGCCGATCCCGCTGACGCGCTTCTTCTGGCTCACGTACGTCGAGAACACGGGCGCCGCCTTCGGGATGCTGCAGGGGGCGAATTGGTTCTTCATCGTCGTCTCGACCGTGCTCCTCGGCGGGCTGTATTGGCTGAGGACGAGGCCCGAGGCGGCCGGCGCGTGGCCGCAGCTCGCCGTCACGCTCGTCGCGGGCGGCGCCGTCGGGAACCTCTACGACCGGCTGCGCTTCGGGTACGTCATCGACTTCCTCGACTTCCGCGTGTGGCCCGTCTTCAACGTGGCCGACTCCTGCATCTCGGTGGGCGCGGTGCTGCTCGCGTTCCTCCTCGGACGCGCCGAGGACAAGCGCCCGTGAGCCGTCCCGCCGAGCCCCGGGGCGGGGCCGCCGAGCCTCGGGGCGGGGCCGCCGAGAAGCCCGACCTGACGTTGGCCCAGATCGTCAACATGAGCCTGGGATTTTTCGGCATCCAGCACGCCTTCGAGATCCAGTTTGCCCGGATGAGCTCCATCTACGAGAAGCTGGGCGCGCAGCCCGAGCAGATCCCGCTTTTGTGGCTCGCGGCGCCCGCGACCGGCCTGATCATCCAGCCGATCATCGGGTACCTGAGCGACCGCACCTGGATACCCTCCCTCAAGGCGCGCCGCCGTCCCTACTTCTTCGTGGGCGCGGTGCTCGGCACCTTCGCCCTCTTGTTCATGCCGCACTCGTCGTCGTTGTGGATGGCCGCGGGACTCCTGTGGGTGCTCGACGCCTCGATCAACATCACCATGGAGCCCTTCCGGGCCTTCGTGGCGGACAAGCAGAACACGCGCCAGCGCCCGACCGGCTTCGCCGCGCAGAGCATCTCCATCGGTCTCGGGACGATCCTCGGCAACTACATCGCGTCGCTCGACGTGCTCGCCTCCTTCCCGGGCTGGGCGCGCTTCGGTCCTACGTCGATGCACCTCTCGTTCTACCTGTGCGCCCTGATCTTCTTCGGGTCGGTGCTCTGGACCGTCCTGACGACGCCCGAGTACCCGCCGGACAACCTGGCGGAGCTCCGCGCGGGCGCCTCGCGCTCGTGGGGCGAGGCGCTGGCGGAGTGGCTCCGCGACACGAAGGACTGCTACGTGAACATGCCGCCCGTGATGCGGCGGCTCGCCTGGGTGCAGTTCTTCACGTGGATGGGGCTCTTCTGCATGTGGATCTACTACCCGGTCGCGGTCGCGCACAACGTGTTCGGGGCGGCGGACCCGCATTCGCCGCTCTACGACGAAGGCATCCGCTTCGCGGCGCGCACGACGATGGTGCGGGGCGTCGCGACGCCGCTGTTCGCGCTCCTGATCCCGCTGCTCGTCCGGCGGTTCGGCCGGGTCGAGACCCACTCGGCGGCCCTCTTCATCTCCGCGCTCGGCCTCCTCTCGATCCCGCTGCTCTCTTCGCCGCAGGCGCTGTACTTGCCGATGATCGCTGCCGGGATCGGTTGGGCGTCGATCGTGGCGATGCCCTACGTGATCTTGGTCGAGCACCTGCCCGCGGGCCGCTACGGCATCTTCATGGGCATCTTCAACATGTTCATCGTGATCCCGGAGATCTGCGTGTCGCTAGGCCTCGGCACGGTGATCATGAGGCTGCTGGGCGGCAACCGCGCCTTGGGCGTCGCCTTCGGGGGGGTGCTGCTGCTCGTCGCGGCGCTGATCACGCCGACGTTGCGCAAGTTCGAGAAGCCCTCCCATGCCTGAGGCCGAGCCGCTGGAGATCGTCTTCGGCGCGGCGACCGAGGCCGAGGCCCGCCTCGTGGCCGGCCTGCTCGAGTCGGCGGGGATCGAGGCCGTCGTGCTCGACGAGAACCTGACGACCTACCAGATCGCCGTCGCCACCGCGACGCGCGGCTATCGCGTGGCGATCCCGCGCTCCCGGCGGCCTGAGGCGGACGAGGTCCTCATCGAGAACGGGTACGTCGATCCGGACCTGCAGGAGGATGTTCCGCCGGGAGGGGGCGTCTGCGCGAAGTGCCTGCACACCGTGCTCCCGGGTTCGTCCTTTTGCTCCAACTGCGGGGAGCCTTACGAGGGCCCGCGCGCCTGAAGGCGTAGCGGCGCCCGGCCTCGAGCCGACCTGCATTCGGGTCGCTGCCTCGCGCGCGCGATGCGCTAGTCGAGCGCGGCGACCCGGCCCTCGAGCGGCTCGAGCGCCACGCGCGTCCCGGCGACGGTCTCCGACACCGGCTCCCGGCCGAAGTTGAGCGCGGTCGCGGCGCGGCGGCCGTCCGGCAGGCGCAGGAGCAGCACCAAGAGGCCCTTTGCCTTCGTCTCCGGCACGTCCTCGAGCTTGGCCTGCGCGATGCCCAGCTCCTTGCGCCTCGCCAGGACCCCCTTCAGGCGGCTCGCGAAGGACTTCGGGTCTTGGAGCTGCGCGGGCAGCGGGCCGTAGAGCGCCGGGGCGACGGGCAACCCGGAGGCCGACGCTTTCGCCGCGGGCGCCGCGCCGAGCAGGTCGTAGGCGCCGCGGTTGATCCAGCGCGTGTCGCCGTCGGCCATGCGTTCGCGCACCGACTCGTGGGGCAAGGTCAGCGCGCCGACGAGGTCCCAGCCGGAGAGCGCGAAGACCCCGGGCTGCCAGGCGTTATACATCGCCAGGAGCAGGTGGGCGCGCGCGATACGGTCGCGCTCCTCCGCCGAGAGCGCCCCGAGGTCGCGGAACCCGAGCGCGGCGGCGGCCAGGCTCGCGGACGTGCAGGAGACGCCGTTGGCGGCCTTGAGATGGTAGGGCGCGGCGGGCGCGAGCAGGCGCTCGTGCAACTCGGCCCGGATCGAGTCCCGGAGTTCGCCGCCCGTGACCGTCTTTCCGCGAAACGTGAACGGCTCGTCCTTGTGCGCGGTCCAGAAGTGAACGAGCTCCAGCGTCAGCTCGTCGTGGTTCTGCAGCGCGTGGATGAGGCCGGCCGGGTCGATCGCGTAGTCCCGCATGAGCCGCAGCATCAGCCGGAGGAACTCGGCGTCGCCGGTGACGAGGGCGTGGTGGTACGCCGGCCGCGTCACGAAGTCGTAGGACAGGTCCGGGCCGCCGTTGGACATGTCCCGGATGTCCTCAAGCGTGAGGTTGAGCTCTTGGAAGGTGAAGCCGCCGACCTTCCGGACCAGCCCGGCGATCAACTGGTTGGACGTGACCGATAGGGGGTGTCCCTCCGACCACGCGGGCCCGTCCGGCCGGGGCTCGATGCCCAAGAACCCGTTGGCGTCGAGGCGGAGCATCGACTCGCCCAGGACGTCCAGGGAGTGCAGGGCGTCCCCGAGCACGAGCCGCTGCGCGGCGAAGCTCGGGTCGAGCCAGTTGAGGGTCGGCTGCCCGTCCTTGAAGTAGTGCAGGTACACCCAGCGGCGCTCTTTTCCGTCGGCGCCGCGAACGGTCGTCGTGGCGCTGAAGTCCGACTCTTTGACGCCCGGCTCATGGAAGATCGTCCGCGGCAGGCGGCCGACGAGGTAGCCTTTCTCGCGCAAGCGGTCGACGGCCTCCGGCGAGAGATTCGCGGAGTCCCGGCCCTTTTGCACCGGCGGCAAGAGCGCCCAGTCGGCGCGGGCGATCTCGACCATGTGAAAGAGCCCCGGGTAGTCCCGGTAGGCGCGCTCCGCCAGCCGGAAATCGGGGCCTTTGCCGGTGTGGCCCGGGATGACGTCGCCGATCACCACGGCCTTTCGGGCCCGGGCGGCGGCGGTCAGCCGGAGGTACTGGGCCTCGGTGCCGAAGGCGGGGTCGATCTCCACGGCGATCCGGTCGAAATTCCCATCGACGGTCGGGGTGTACGCGCGGCCCAATACCCCCCCGGAGCGCTTGAGCGGCCCCGTGTGCATGCCGTCGACTCCCAAGACCCGGAAGGCGTCCCAGAGCCGGGCGTCGCCGAGCGTCTCGATCACGCTGCGCCCCGGCGGGCCGAGGGTCGCGGCGGGGTAGGACGTGAACCAGACCGAGGCCATGGCGGAGGCCGCCCGCGGCTGCGGCCTCGCGTAGGCCCGGCGCCACTGGCGTCCGTTCCCCGAGACGGCGCGCGCGAGCGCCGCGCCTTGTTGGAGCATCGACCGCGTCTCGAGCCACCGGAGGTAGGGATCTTCCGCGCGCGCGGGAAGCGCTAAGAGGAGCAGGACGAGCGGGAGGAGTCGCCGGAGCACGCCCGGCACGCTAACAAATCAGCGGTGGGAGGGGCTACTACTCCTTCTTCTTATACCCCTTCCACTTGAAGAGACCGACGAGGAGCGCGGCGCCGAGCGCGGCGCCGAGGAGCACCCCCGCGGGGCCCATGCCCATGAACGCGAGACCGAGGCCGATGAAGCCGCCGGCCAGCACTCCCATCGCCGCGAAGCCGATGGTCTCGTTGTCGAAGAAGGGCGGCTTCTCCGCGGGAGGGGTGATGAGCTTTCCGGCGCCGACGGGGGGCGTCGTCTGCCGGGCGCGCGCGGGCGGCGCGCCGGTTCCGGGCTGCGGGCTGACGCCTCCGCGGACCGCGTTGCCGACGACCAGGTTGGCCCCGTCGTAGACGGCGCGGTGGCCTTCGTACGAGGGCTCATCCGCCAGGCGGCCGATCGCCTCGGCGGTCGCCCCGGGCTCGGAGGGGATCTGGTTGCCGAAAGCGGAGGGCGGCGCCGGACGCGACGGCGGGGCGGGCGGCGTGCGAACGGCCGCGCCGGGGTCGGCGGCCCACAGCAGGGATGCGCCTAACGCGACGATCGCGATGGAGAGGGGGGGTCTCATCGGGGTGTCCTCGTGTGTTATCTTATCCGGCCAGCATCTTCGTGCCGATCATCAAAGCCGCGCCCATCGCGGCGCCGATGAAAATTCCGATGGGGCCGAACAGCGGCAGGAGTCCGATCCCGACCACCGCGCCGGCCAGCGCGCCGAGCGCCCCGTTCTTGAGCAGGCTCCGGGTCTCCGCGTTCACGACCGTCTTCTCTCCGGTCGGCGTCGGGACGTCCGGCGTCGTGTCCTTCTTGGCCGGTTCGGCCGACTCCGCCGTCGAACTGCCTGTCGACGTTTGGGTGTTCGTGCGGCTATTGGTCGTGACACTCGTGTCCGGTCCGGTTTGGGGGACGGCGGGCTCCACGGTTCCAGTGGCGGTATCGCCGTCGGCGACCCGCCTCATCGGTTGCGCTGAGAGCAGAGAGTTCAGCGAAGCGACCCGGTCGCCGACCTGGCGGGTGAAGTCGCCGTGGTCCAGGCGCCGCGTGTTGAAGTTCGTGTCGAAGCTGTCGAACCGCCTTTCAAACTCGGCGCGTTTGTCGGGCGCAAGCGAGGCGTAGGCCGCGTAGCTCGGCCTCTCGACGTCGGGCGGAAGCTGACTGAATTTCTCGTTCCACTGGGCTTCGGTGATCTTGGGTTGGTCCGGCGGCGCGGCGGCCGTGCCGGTCCCCGTGCCGGTGCCGGTGTTGGTCTGGGCGGTCAGGCCGTGGTGATTGCCGGTGGCGCCGGCGATCCCGCCAAGGAGGGCTCCCAACAGCAGCGCGTACGCCGGGCGGTAGCTCATCCTATTCAGTATGGGGCTCGCGCTTCGCATTTTCCAGGGTCTCGGGCCTATTCTCGGGGTAGGTCCTAAGGCCTAATTCGTGAGCGAGTCGTGGTCACCCAGCCAGGCCAGCTCGAACTTGAAATCGCAATCTTTGGTCTTGCAGGCGGCCTCGACGGCTTTCTCGGTCGGCTTCACATCCGGGTGACCGAATTCGTTGGAGCCGCACTGCGGGCACTTCCGGCTCTTCAACGAGATCACTTGAGGAAACGGTTTGGCCATAAAGTCCTCCGAGCCTTTCCGATTATACCACGGTCCGGGAGCGGGCGGAGGGTCCAACGGCCCAGGAGGGAAGGGGCAATGGGCCTAGCGCGCGGGAGTCTACCGGGCCCTCTCGAGCAGCGCCGATAGCTCGATATGAGAGGTCTGCGGGAACAGATCGACGGGCTGCACGATGGAGAGCCGGAAGCCGGACCTTCCGAGGCACGCCGCGTCGCGCGCGAAGGTGGCGGGGTTGCAGGAGACGTAGACGATCCGCCGGACCGAGGGCGAGCCCAACGCGTTGAGCACGGCCGGGGCCACGCCGCTCCGAGGCGGGTCGAGCAGGACGGCGGCGGAGCCGGGCGCGGCGCGGCCGAGCTCCTCGCGCAGGCGGCCGAGCAGGGTCTCGGCGCGGCCGGCGACGAAGCGCGCGTTGCTCACGCCGTTGGCGCGAGCGTTCTCCCACGCGTCCTGCACCGCCTGCCGGTTCTCCTCGACGCCGAGAATCCGGCGGACTCTCGGCGCGACCCATAGGGCGATGGCGCCGACGCCGCAGTAGAGGTCCACCGCGAGCTGGGGCGCGAACCCGTTCGCGGTGAGCTGGCTTTCCGCGGCCGCGTACAGCCTCTCGCAGGCCGGCGTGTTGACCTGCAGGAACGCCCCGGGCGAGGCGCGGAGCCGGAGTCGCCCCACGCGCTCCTCGAGATGCTCGTCGCCCCAGAGCCTCCTCCAGCCCGGCCCGAGTACGACCGAGGTGGCCTCCCGCTGCACGTTGTGGTGGAGGCCGGCGAGCTCGGGGAAGGCTTCGCGCATCGCCGACACGAATCGCTCCCGCTGCGGGAAGTCCGGCGTGCGCGACACGACGATGGCGTGCGCGCGGCCGTCCTGCGAGACTCTGACGAGAAGATGCCTCAGCCAGCCTTGGTGGGCCTTCTCGTCGTAGACCCGCCAGCGGTAGGACTCGGCCAGCGCCTTGACCTTGCGGACGACGCGCACCGACAGCTCCGGCTGCACGACGCAGTCGTCGAAATCGACGATCCGGTGGCTGCCGGGGGCGTAGAAGCCGGCGATCACGCGGCCGCCCTGGACGCCGAAGGGGACCTGGACCTTGTTGCGGTAGCGCCAGCGTGCCGGCGAAGGGAGCACCGGCTCCACCGGCGGATCGGGGATCCGGCCGAGCCGGCGCAGGCAGTCCAGCACGATGGACCGCTTCGCCTCGCGTTGGGCCTCGTCGGACAGGTGCTGCCAGTCGCAGCCGCCGCACCAGCGCTCGAGGCCGGCGCGGAAATGGTACGGGCACGGCGGCTCGACCCGCCCGGGCCCGGCGGAGAGCACGCGCGAGAGCATCCCCACGGCGTAGCCCGGTTTCACCGACTCGAGCCGGGCCTCGACCACGTCGCCGGGGACGCCGTACGCGACGAAGGCGACTTTCCCGGGACCGCCCCCGGCCTCGGTCCGGCCGAGCCCTTGTCCTTCCGGGGCCATGCGCTCGATCTTCACCGTCGCCGTGGTGGCGGGGCCGCGCTCGACGCGAGGGCGGGGTCGCCCGCGCTGGAAGGGGCGCTTCATCGGGCCATGATACAATTTCGTACAATCCCCGAAGCCGAAATGCGCCTCCTAATATCGGTGGTCCTCCTCATGACGGGCTGCATCTCCATCCCCGAGTACGACATGCCGAAGGACAACCGGTCGAACACGGTGACGACCGGCGTCTTCCGCGAGCTCGACCCCGGGGCGAAAGAGGAGGCCGGGCTCCACTTCCGCGTCAAAGCCTACGGGTCCTCCCGCGCCCGCGAGATCCTACAGGAAGCCGAGTTGCAGTATCAGCGGATCATGAACGACTCGGGCTTGTACTCATTCTCGCCGCGCGCCCTCTACGAGATCGTGGTGTACTCGTCGCAGGACGAGTTCCAGAAGAAGACGCAGTTCGCGAGTTGGGCGGCCGGGCTCACCGTCGGCAACGCGATCTACGCCTACGACGGCCCCGGGCTCGCGCCGACCTTGGCCCACGAGATGACGCATCTCATCTTCCACGAGTACATGGGCGACTCGCGCCAGGACCTCCGCTGGCTCAACGAGGGCTTCGCGATGTACGAGGAGTCCCGGGCGCTCGGCGGGCCCGGCGTGGCGTTCCCTTCGGCGCAGGAGCCATTCCCGTTCCATCAGATGGTCGGCCTCATCCCCGCGACCGAGCGCGAGCGCCAGGTGCACCTGTGGTACAAGCAGGTGGGCGACGTGGTCGGCTACCTGGTGGAGCGAGGCGGCCGGGTCGGCATGGGGCAGTTCTTCGGGGCGCTGCGGGACCGCCGGCCCGTCGACGAGTCGCTGCGGACCGGTTTCCCGGGCGTCTGGAGCTCGATGCAGGACCTCGAGACGGCCTGGCGGAGGAAGGTCTCCGATGCCGGACGCTAAGAGCCGCAAGGCGAGGAAGCCCGAGAAGCCCGCCCGCATCGACCGGGTCGTCCTGCCCGTCCCCGGCATGCACTGCGCCTCCTGCGTCGCCAAGATCGAGGCCGCGCTGTCCGGCGTCCGGGGAGTGAAGGCCGCGGCGGTCCACCTTCCTTCGCGCACCGCGGCGGCCGAGTACGATCCCGCCCAGGTCACGGGCGAGATGCTGCGCCGCGCGGTCGAGGCGGCCGGCTACCGCGTGCCCACCGTCACGCGCACGTTCGAGGAGGCCGCCGAGTGGGCGCTCTCCGGCGAGGCCGCCGAGCGAGGGCGCCTCGCCTTGCGGACGGCGGTCGGCGCCGTGCTGTGGGCCGGCATCCTCCTCGAAGGGTTGCTGCGCCTCTCGCCCTACACCGTCTGGCTGCTCGCCACGCCGGTGCAGTGGTGGTGCGGGCGCCACTTCCACGAGGGCTTCGTCGCGTCGCTGCGGCGCAAGCGGGCCGACATGAACACGCTGGTCAGCCTCAGCACGTGGTCGGCCTGGCTGTTCAGCACCTGGGCGATATTCTTCCCGGAGATGCTGCCCGCGGGGCCCCGCAACCACATGCTGGAGGCGGCGGCCGGCCTCGTCGTGCTCGTCTCGCTGGGCCGGTGGCTCGAGGCGTTGTTTAAGCACCGCGCGGGCGAGGCGCTGAACCGGATGCTCCGGCGCGCGCCGAAGACGGCGATCGTGCTCCGCGGCGCTCCCCAGGCCGAGCACATCGTGCCGCTGGCCGAGGTGCAGCGGGGGGAGCGCATCCTGGTCCGGCCGGGCGAGCAGGTGGGCCTCGACGGCACCGTCGAGGAAGGCAACTCCACGGTGGACGAGTCGCTCCTCACCGGCGAGAGCATGCCCGTCGAGAAAGGCCGCGGCAGCCGGGTGTACGGGGGCACGATCAACAAGACCGGCGCGCTCGTGGTCTTCGTCACGGCGATCGGCTCCCAGATGGCGCTGGCCCGGATCATCGAGGCGGTCCGGCGCAGCCAGGCCACGAAGGCCCCCGTCCAGCGGCTCGTGGACCGGGTCGCGGGCGCGTTCGTGCCGGCCGTGCTCGGCCTGGCCGTGGTGAGCGCGATCGCCTGGGCGGTCTGGGGGCCCGACCCGAGGGCCACGCGGGCGGTGACCGCATTCGTGTCGATCCTCGCGGTGGCGTGCCCCTGCGCCCTCGGCTTGGCCACGCCGATGGCGGTCGTCCTCGGCATGGGCCGGGCGGCCGAGTCGGGCATCCACCTCCGCAACGCCGAGTCCCTCGAGAAGGTCGGCCGCCTCGACGCCGTCGTCTTCGACAAGACCGGCACGCTCACGGAAGGCCGGCCGGAGATCGTCGCGATCATCCCCGCCCCGGGAGTGGCCGAGGGAGAGCTCCTGCGCGACGCCTACACCGCCGAGAGCCGCTCCGAGCATCCCTTCGCCGAGGCCGTCCGGCGCGCGGCGCGCGCCCGGGGGCTCGAGCCGAAGGCGCTCCAGTCCTTCGAGGCCCTGCCCGGGCGCGGCGTCCACGCGTCGGCGGGGGGGCACCAGGTCCTCTGCGGGAGCCCGGCGTGGCTGGCGCAGCACGGCGTGCGCCTGCCGGACGTCGTGAGGGACCGCGCGGCCGGCGCCCAGTCCATCCTGGTCGTCGCCGTGGACGGGCTCTTCCGCGGGGCGCTCGTCCTCGCCGACAAGCTGCGTCCCACCGCGCTCGACGCGGTTTACCGCCTCAAGCAGCAAGGGATGCAGGTCGTCTTGGCGTCGGGCGACCGCGCGGCGGCCGCCCACGCAATCGCCGAGGCCGTCGGGATCAGCCAAGTGTTCGCGGAGGTGCTGCCCGAGGACAAGCTCCGGATCGTCAAGCGGCTGCAGGAGGAAGGCAAGCGCGTGGCGATGGTCGGCGAGGGCTTCAACGACGCCCCGGCGCTGAGCCAGGCCGACGTCGGCATCGCGCTCGGCTCCGGCGCCGACGTGGCCGTGGAGGCGGCGGACGTCACGCTCCTCGGCCACGACCTCAACCACGTCGAGACCGCGATCGCCCTTTCCCGCCGCATTCGCTCGATCATCCGGCAGAACCTCGTCTGGGCGTTCCTCTACAACGTGCTCCTGCTGCCCGTGGCGGCCGGGGCGCTGTATCCGCTGACCGGCAAGATGCTCCAGCCGCATTACGCGGGCGCGGCGATGGCCCTCAGCTCCCTTTCGGTCGTGCTCAACTCGATGCGGCTACGGAGATTCGGCACATGAGAGAAAAGACCACCCAACTCGGCTACACCTCGGGGCAGGCGAGAGCCGGCGTCCAAGACAAGCTCCCCGCGATCGAGACTTGGCCGAACCAGTACCGCGGCTACGAGATCCGCATCGAGATGCCGGAGTACACGTCGATCTGCCCGAAGACGGGGCTGCCCGACGTCGGGACGGTCACGCTGGAGTACCTCCCCGACCGGGAGTGCGTCGAGCTCAAGTCGCTCAAGTACTACATCCTCGGGTTCCGCAACATGGGCATCTTCTACGAGAACGCCGTCAACCGGATCCTCGACGACGTCGTCACGGCCTGCAAGCCGAAGTGGGCGGTCGTGACGGGGGCCTTCAATACGCGCGGGGGCATGCGCTCGACGATCACCGCGCGCTACCCCCGCAAGTAAATCCCGATCATTTTCCTCTTGAAATTCGGTCGGCCCGGGGGCTAACCTTCGGAGGCCCCCTATGCGCCCAATTTTGATTGGGCTCGTCGTCCTCGTCCTGCGATCTCCCGGCATCGCTGCGACCTTCAACTGCCCGCCTCCGCCGGCCGATGCCGCTTGCCGCATCCATGCCACCGACGGCCGCCAGGCGCTGGGCGGCCCCGACCCGGGGCTGGGCGGCCCCGACCCGGGGCTGGGCGAGCTCTGCCACTGCCTCCGGCTGGAGGCGGTCGAGCTCCAGAAGCGCCTCAGCCGCGGCTGGATCCTGCCGGAGGGACTCGAGCGGATGGAGCTCCGGGTCCGGGGGGTCGTCGGCGACCTCGAGCCCGTGAGCCGGGAGGTCCCGGCCGAGCGCCGGGCCGCGTGGATTCGAGGCGAGTTGCCTCAGGCCAAGCTCGCGCTCAAGGACCGGATGAACCAAGACAACCCGGAGCTCGAGGCGCTGGCGAAGCGGAAGCTCGGCGCCGCGGCCCCGGAGCCGGCTCCGGCCCCGGCTCCTGACGCGGCGCCGGTCCCGGGGCAGGGCCCGCCCGAGCAGCGGCTCACCCCGGAGGGCGTGTTCCCGCCGACGTCGGGCGAGCCCCGGGCCGGAGCGGACGGCTCGAAGGTCTTCCAGACCGAGAAGGGGGAGCTGACCGTCGGCGCCGACGGGCTGCGCACGCTCAAGCTGAAGGGCGATTCGGACATCCGGCTATTCGAGGTCCTCGACGCGGACGGCAACCGCGTCGTGCGCGCCCAGATCCGCGAGAAGGACGGGGAGAATCCGGCGCTCACGCTGACGAGCACGGAGCAGTACGGGACGGACGGACGGCGCGCCTGGGTGAGCCAGCATCGCGCCGGGACGGTGGATGGCAAGGAGATCGACGACCGGCGGCACTTCGACGCGCTGGGGCGTCCCCAGAGCAGCCTCCTGCGGGTCCGCGAGAACGCGCCGGGCGGGGCGCGACTCGAGACCCTCGTCGCGACCGAGGGCTCCGGCCCCCAACGCATCCGCAGCACGCTGTCGAAGGACGGCAAGAGGCTCGAGGAAGTCTTCCGGACGGGCGAAGGGCCCGCGACGCGGGTCCGCTACGACGCGCGGCAGCGTCCGGCGACGATCCAGCCGGGCATGCTCAACGCGGGCCCCGGACGGCGCCGCGTCGACTGGAGCGAGCTCGAGCGTTACGAGGTGCTGCCGCCGGAGCGGTTGCGCGCGGTGAAGGCCGAGGTCGGCAAGGCCGAGGGGCTCCTGAGCAAGAGCGGGCGCATCAGCCCGCTCCTCGACTTGTCGGAGGCCGCGCCGAGGGCCGACTTCCTCGTGGCGGGTAACCGGGGCCAGGCGCCGCACCATCTCAGCTTCCGCGACGGGAACACGATCATTCGCCCGGGCGTCGACGGCCGCGGCGGCGTGTCGGACGGCCGGGGCTTCGCCGAACTCGGGATCGCCGAGCCCGCCCGCTGGCGCGCGATGATCCCCGTGGCCCCTTCGACCCAGGCGCAGCTCCGGGCGATCGTCATCCCGGCGGACCAGGGCGGAGTCGCCCGGTCGCAGGCGATCTACGACGTGAGGACGAAAGGCGTGGCGGGGGCCTACGTCCTGACCGTCGAGCGCAACCGCTTAGTCGACGCCGCGTTGCCTTCGACGAACCTCGACTGGCTCGCCAAGAGCCGGCTCATCCGGCCCGAGGCGGCCGCGAACCTCGGGCAGGACATCCCCACGGGGCTGCGCGACGCCAAGGACGCCCGCGTCACGGTCCTCTTCCCGGGCGACGTCCGCGACGCCTCCGGGCGGGTCGTGGTCCCGGGGGTCCCGGAGCTGCTCGTCCGCGGGACCGACGAGCAAGGCCGGGTCGTCGGCTATCGCGCCTCGATGCGCGGCTCCGAGCTCCTCGCGCTCAAGACCTACGAGGAGCAAGGGTTCATCAAGAAGTACGTCGCGGACTATCACGGCTCCTTCGATCCGAAGACCGGCCGGGGAGTCTGGACGGACCGCCAAGTCTTCGAGTCGGTCTCGCGGACGGGCCCCGAGGGCGCGCGGGTAGTGCGCTCGATGAACCGGTGGGAGCGCCCGACTTCCGGCGGCTGGGTGAAGGACCCCGACGCGCATTCGTTCAGCCAGAACCTCGAGGGCGTGGCGAACAGCTGGAGCGAGAGCATCTCCAAAGGCTGGGCCGGCTCCGTCTCCCGAGGGATGGGAACGCTGCTCGCGCCGGTGGACAAGGCCTACGACGTCGCTCAGGAGGCGGCGCTGCGGGTCGGCGGAGGCGCGGCCGTCCGGCTCGGCCTCATGGACAAGGTCAACTACGAGGTCGTCGCCGCCGCGACGCACGCGCGCCGCCTCTGCGGCGCGGACGAGACGTGCACGATGGGAGTCCTGGCGCAATACAGCTCCGAGACGCAGCGCGTCGCCGGCGTCATCATGGAGGAGCGGGCGCGCACCCGGGTCCTCCACACCGTCACCGACGCCGAGCTCGCGGCGAACCTCTACACCGGGCGCGCGCGCGTCGACGACCGGGCGCGCGTGGAGGCGCTGACCAGCGGCTTCAGCCTCCAGAACGCGTCGACGGCGCTCAACGAGCGCGGAGGCATAGGCGCGACCGGCGTGGCCGCGACCCTGGAGGCGGGCCGGATCGCCGCCCAGAGCCTCCCCTTCGCGGGCGCGGCGGGGCTGTCGGGCGGACTGGCCTCGCGCCTGCCGGCCGGGCTGGCCTCGACGGGACGGGCGGCCGGCGTGGTCTCGGGCCGCCTGATGCAAGCCAACCTCCTGGTCGACGGCGCCGGGGCCGCCGGCCGCGCCGCGGCCGTCTGCGACGGAGGGAACCAGGCCGAGTGCCGGACCGAGCTCATGCGGAGCGGCCTGAACTTCGGCAGCATGCCGGTCCTCGCGCGCGTCCAGGCGCGCGAGACCCTCCCGGGCGGGGCGAGGGGCGCCGACACCACCGCGCTCGCCCCGCGCGATCTCGCGGCCCGCGTGTCCGACCTTCCGGGGGCCCAGCCTTCCGCGAAGCTCCGCCAGACCGACGGGCTCTGGAACCTGGCGGACCCGACCAAGAACCCGAGCGCGACGGAGCGGGCCGCGGCCGCCGCGCGCGCGATGTCGAACATGCGCGACCACGGGATCGCTCCCGACCAGCTCTCTCCCCAGGCGCGGGCGGTCTACGACGCGTTGAATGGGGCGGACCGGACGCCCCAGTACGCGTCGGCCGGGCCGCTACCGCTGCCTCCGGCCCGCGGGCCGGCCGGGCTCCTGCGCGGGCACGCCCCGGCCTCCCCGAAGCCGATCGAGTTCGGAGGCAAAGGCGCCGCGAACCCGGAGTCGCTCCTGTTCCAGACGCGGCGGGGCGAGCCGGTCGCCGTCCGCGCGCTCACGCAAGGGGCGGAGGACGGCGGCTACGTGCGCGTGACCGACCGGGGGAGCCACTGGGAGGTCATCGCGAACGACCAGATACTCAAGTACCGCGCGGGAGACGAGATCGTCGTGGGCCGGGCGCCGACCGGCGGGGACGCCCAGGTCCGTCTCGCGGGCAAGGGCGTCTCGCGAGAGCATCTGCGGCTGAAGCTCGGCGAGGAGGGCCGCCTCGAGGTGATCGACACCTCCCTCAACCGGTCGGAGGCGAGCCGGGTGCTCGTGGCGGACGCGCATGTCGTCGGCCGCCAGCAAGGCATCCTGGGCCGGATCGTCGGCGCCACGGTCCGCCAAGGAGGCAAACCGGGCGAGCTCATCCGCATGGGGGAAAACGACCCGGCCATCGTGGGCCGGTCCGACGCGCTCAACCGGTCGGGGCTGCTCAACGACCCGACCGCGCCTGACGTCACGAGGAAGGCCGCCGAGAAGGTCTCCAAGCTGGTCCAAACGGCCATGCCGTACGACCCGGAGTTTCGCGTCAAGAACCGCGCCGGCGCCGAGGCGACCGGCGGCATGACGATGGCGCTGGCCGAGGTGTGCTCGGGCGTGTGCCGGAACCAGGCCGCCTACGCCGGCGCCATCCTGGAGAAGAACCTCAAGCGCCTGCCCGACGTCGAGTCGGTCGACTACGTGGTCGGAGGCCGGCATGCCTGGATCGAGCTCCGGCTGAAGCCGAAGCCGGGGGAGACGGCCGGGCGCAGCCTGATCGTCGACGCGACGCACGACTACGTCGGCTCTCCGGACCGGGTGTTCAACCGCGAAGGAGGTACGGAGTTCCGGTACTCCGACTTCCAGCGGGACCCGTTCGCCACGGGCGACGGCGGCGCGGTGCTGGCTCCGAAGACGGACGCGGCCGCCGTCTTGGCCCCGCCGGCGGGGTGGCGCGCGCGGGTCTCGCGCGCGCTGTTCGGCGAACCGGCGACGTCCTCCGGCGACGGGGGTGGGCTCCCGCCGGCCCAGACGGGCACCGCGTGGGTCCCGGGCAAGTACCGCTCCGAGCCGCCCGGCCGGATCACCGCCGCCGACCGCGAGTTCACGTTCTTCGCCAAAGGGGGGGACGGCGCCGTGTACCAGGAGGCCGGGACGAACCGCCTGGTGAAGGTCTTTAGGCCCGAGCGCGGCGCCTCCCAGGCGCATATCGACGAGCTCGTCCGGCTCCGCAACGAGACGCTCTTGCCGATCGAGGGTGTCGACTTCATCCCCATGAAGCCCATCCGGCTCACCGACGGGAGCTGGGGCGTCGAGATGCTGAAGGCGCCCGGCGAGCCGCTTCCCGCCGTGCTCTCGCGGTTAAACCCCGACGCCAAAGGGCCCATCTTCGACCCGGTCATCCCTAAGAGAGGCGAGACGCTGCCGCCGAACATCGTCGAATACAACAACCTGCTCAAGCGCGTGGAGCACTCGGTCGTCGCGATCAACAAGGCCACGGGCGGCAACGGCGAGATTTACAAGGCGGGCTCGGGCGGCCTCGAGGACATGTGGTGGAACGCGCTCGACGAGCGGGCGACGCTCCCGTTCGGCAACTTCCACGTCGACGGACCGCGGCTCATCAACTTCGACCCGGTCAGCATGGAGAAGCTGGTCGACCGGCTGCCGGGCGCCGTGGCGGAGCCCCGCGGCTTCATGGGCGCTCCGCCGACCGGTCCTCCCGCGCGGAGCCCCTCGTACGCCGAGCTGCAAGGCCGCGTCTTCCCCGCCAACCCCGCCCTCGCCACCCGCGACGTGCCCGCCTGGATCGATCCGAAGTCCGTCCGCAACCACCGCAACGACGTCTACCGCGGCATGAGCTGGGACGAGTTCGTGAAGCTCCGCGACGGAGGCGGCTACCGGCCGGGCGAGCTCACCGCCAAGAGCGGGCTGAAGTCGGTCAGCGTGGGCGAGAGCACCTACGCCGCTGAGACCGCCCGGAAGCACGGCCGGCCCGGAAGCCCGGGCGTGCTCGTCCGGTTCCTCGACGCCAGGATCGGCAAGGAGCGCGACGTCCGAACGCTCAGCCACATGGCCGAGCAGCAGCTGCTCGGCTTCAAGCAGGTCGAGGTCGTGTCGGTCTTCGACGTGAACGGGCCGGTCTCATCCGTCCGGTTCGGCTCGCACAAGCCGATGAGCAAGTGGCACAGCCAGATGCGCGAGCGCGGCTGGACCTACGCGCAGATCGAGGAGGCGCTCGGCGGCGAGCGGTGGACCCCGGCGACGAACAACGTCCGCCCCGAGAACGGGGCGCGGCGCTACGTCCACCCGGCGACCGGCAGGGCCGTGGTCGTCGACGCGAAGACCCGAGAGGTGCTGCACCTCGCCGGCGACGGCTTCAAGGACTGACTACTTCCTGGCCGAGAACAGGTAGGCCAGCACGAAGCTCAAGAGCGGCCCCGCGAGGAAGCTGAACGGCACGACCAGCCCGCCCGTGAAGAGGAACAAGAGCGCCGTCACGAGACCGAGGGCGACCGTGCCGCCGATCCCGACCGCCCGCAGCGCTCCGCGGTCGTCCGCGTCGTAGGCCGCGCCGGCCTTCCGGGCCTGGCGGGCGGCGAAACGAGAGGCGCCGAAGGTCGCGAGCGGCAGGAGCCAGGCGAGGCCGGGGGCGAGCAGGCCCGCCGCCACCGCGATCGTGGCCAGCCCGAACTTCTTCCAGCCCGCGGCCGTCGCGGCCGCGCCGACCATCACGGCCGCGAGAGGGAGCTCGAGCACCGAGCCGGCGTCATTGGCCTTGTCCGTCGGGCTCGCGGGGTTCGCCGCCTTCGCGGCCGCCGCGCGGCTGTCGAGCTTCTCGCCGATCCAGTAGCCGTACCATAGCGGGAGGCTGGCGCCGATGCTCAGGCCCGCGAGCGCGGAGCCGAACATCCGGCCGAGCGGAAGGGTCTCGCCCTCCGGGTTACGGAGGCGGGAGGTGAGGGTGGGCACGATCAGCCCGGCCGCCGCGCCCAGCACGGTCGTCACGATGACGTGGCTGAACGCGCCCAGGCCGAAGCCGACCACTCCGCCCACGATCGCGCCGATGCCGGCCGAGAGCCACGTCGGGAAGTAGTCGTTCGGGTTGCCGTCCGCCTTGCCGTCCTTGAGGAACGGGAAGAATCCGGAGACGAAGCCGACGAAGGCCGGCAGGAGGAGGAGCTTCGGCCCGGCGGTGAGGACGAAGGCCGCGAGGATGCCGGCGCCCAGCGTGCCGAGCTTGAAGCGATAGCTGCCGAGGAAGCTCTTGGCCTCCGCGATGCCGGAGCCCGCCTCGTTGGCCGTGTCGGTGAAGGACGTGCCGCCGGTAGCCGCCGAGTCGACCTTCGAGAAGAGGCCCTCCACGAGCCCGCCGACCAGGCCGATCATTCCGAGGACGAGGGCCGCCCACGGGGAGGCGACCATCGCGCCGAGCCAGATCGACAGGCCGACGCCCGCAAGGATGCCCGCTACGCCTCCCCAGATGGCCGCGCCCACGGTCTTCGCCCCGGAGGTGCCGAAATACCGCTCGCCGACGATGCCGCCGAGGATGCCGCCGATGATCCCCGTCTCGGGGAGCAGCGCCACGGCCGCCGCGATCGCGCCGAGCCAGCCGGCGTACAGGCCTCCGACCACGCCGACGACGGCATTCAGCGCCGCCCGCCCGCCCATCGCCGCGAGCGTGCGGCGGGGCTTGTAGCTGTAGACCGCGGAGCCGGCGTCGTTGGCCCCGTCGGTCGCCGAGGGCTGCCAGCCCGGCCGGTAGTGGCCGGAGCGCGCGCTGTCGGCGTAGAGCACCTTCTCGTTGTCGGTCCACTCGTGGCCGGTCTTGATCTGGATGGAGCTGTCGACGACGAAGCTGCGCTCGAACGCGGCAGCCGTCCCGGCCATGACGTGCTTGAGCCCGTCCGGGTAGCGGCCGAGAAGCGCGATCGGGTCGCGGCCGAACTCGGCGATGAGGGCCAGGCCCTGCGCCATGTCCTCGGGGGTGAAGGTATGGTCCTCGACCCAGGAACGATGCACCTCGCCGTTGACCTCGACGCCCCAGCCGTTGATGTCGCTGACGCGCTTGAAGCGGAGGCGGACCTGGAGCTCCCTGGCGACGGTGAATCCCGCGGACACGAACCGCTCGACCTCGGAGGGGGCGACGTTCACGAGCGTGGTCGAGAAGTGCTTCTTCCACCACAGGCTGCCGGTGGAGGTCTTGTGAACGGAGACGACGGCCCCCGGGGCGGGCAGCGGGACCGACCCGCCTTTGGCCACCTCGAAGGTGCCGTAGACCGTGACGAACTCGGGTTGGGCGACGGTCGGCGCGGGCTGCTCCTCGAGGCTCGAGCCGGCGTTGTTGGCGCCGTCGGTGCCGCTCCCTTGGCGCGGCGTCGCGCGGAGCTGCGCCAGTTGGAGCGCGCCGGCCACGAGCAGGCTCGTGCCGACGCCCGCGAGGGAGACGAGAGGGAGCGTCGCGCCCGTCACGAAGAGCGCGCCGAGCGTGACCGCGCTGCCGGCGGCCATCGCGAGGAAGGAGTTGCGCACGCGCGGGAAATCGAGCGACTTGCCCTGCTTGGCGAAGGCCCACTGCTGGACCAGCATCATCGCCCCGAAGGCGAGCGGCATCACCCACGCCATCGCGGGGTTCAAGAGCATCGTGGCCGCGCCCCACAGCCCCAGGCTGACCGAGACCCGGTTCGCGAACGAGGCGATGATGGCGCCGAGCATCGCGAACGTCGCGAGGCTCTGGAGATCGGAGCCGGACCGGTTGGCCCAGTCGGTCGAGCCGACGGAGGAGCCGTAGGAGCCCGAGCGGTACGCGTACCCGACCGCCGCCGCGACGTCCTGGAGCGCGACCTCGCCCGCGGGCGACTTGAGCAGGCCGCCCTCGATCTTCGTCGCGCGGAGGTTCTGCGGACCGTCGATCAGGAAGACGCCGGGCTTGTCGCCGCCCGGGACCCGCCTGAGGAGCAGCACGAGGCTGTTGAAGGTGTCGGACGCCGCGTAGGAGAGCCCTTCGGACAGCGCGGCGGTGGCAGCCGCGTCGGGTCCTTCCTCGCCGAAGCTCCAGTCGCGGCCGCGCGTCTGGCCTTGGAGGGCCGGATCGCGGTAGGCGCGCCGGGCCGCCTTGAAGTCGTCGAAGGCGTTGGAGCCGGGCTGAAGCCCCACGCCGCCGCGCGACACGTTCGGACGCCCGGCGAAGTACGTCGCGCCGCCGATCAGGGCGGCCGCCGCGATCGCGCCGAGGCCGAGGGTCGTCATCCCCGCGAGGGCCGCGGCCGCGCCGCCGACGCCGAGAGCGCCGACGACGCCGCCGACGACCGCGCCGGGCATCGTCCAGCCCCAGCCGTCGCCCTTCGGCACGCTGCCGATCAGAAATCCGAAAAAGCCGCCGGCGATCGCCGCCCACTCGATGCCGGTCAGGGCCGAGCCCGCGCCGTTCGCGCCGTCGGTGCCCGCCGGAGCCGAAGGCTCCGGAGAGTCCTTTAGGGCGCTCTTGCGGGCGCGGCGCTCGGCGAGCCACCGGCGGACCCGCTGGACGCCGTTTTGGATCGGACCGACGGCCAAGAAGCCGCCCACCGTCAGCGCCAAGCCGACGAGCGCGCCCGCTCCCCCGAAAAGCGGAGCGAGCTTGATCATCGCGAAGACGCCGGCCGCGTAGACTCCGAGGATGGCGAGCGAGCCGGCCATGCCGCGAGCGCTCGCGACCTTGCGGGCCTCGAACGCGGCGCTGCCGAGGGCCGCGACGCCCAGCATCGCGGGGACGATCCAGGCGTTCGTGAGGGGGAGCGCCGCGGTGGCCCAGTAGCTGATGGTGCCGATCGCCGAGAGCATGACGGTCCACATGCCGCCCATATAGAGGAAGAAGGTCGACGTCGGGACGCCCCCGTTCGACGGCTCGCCCTTGGAGCGGGAGAGCGCCAGCCCGCCCGTGACGAGCGAGATCGCGCCCGCGGCCTTGGCGGTGGAGGCGGCCAGACCGGCGGCGAGAGGCAAGAATCCGAAGCCGACCGCCAGGGAGGCGAGCCCGCTCAAGATGAGCGAGACGCCCGCGATGCCGAGGAGGACCTTGCCGTTCTGGCTGGCCTGGGAGACCTCGGACCCCGCCTTGTTCGGGCCGTCGGTGCCCGAGACGAACGGGCGTCGCGGCTTGACGGTGTCGATCGTCTTGATCCAAAGGGTGTCATCGTTGCGGCCGAGGACGAAGCCGCGGACGACCACCGTCTTGCCGACGAACTTCTCGAGCTCCGCGGGAATGCCGAAGCTCGCGCCGTTCTCGGGCCGGAGCCGCCACGTCTTGCCTTCCGTCTCCAGGACGAGGCCGACGTGCTCGGACTTGGAGCCTTGGTCGAGCAGGCGCTTACGGACGACGCCCTGCTTGACCACGATCGGCCGCTCGGACGCCTGACCCTGCGCCGTCATGGTCCAGCCCTTCCCGGAGATAGCCGCCCGCACCTTCCGCTCCGGGCCCTCGACGATGATGGAAGGGCCGCCGAAGTTGACGACCTTCACGCCCTGCGTCCGGAGGTTGCGGCTGAGCGCCATGTAGTCGCTCTCTTTGGCGGGCCGGATCCCGCGCCAGCGGAGGAGCCAGCGCGTGGCCGGCGCGGGCTTGGTGCGGCGGATGTCGGAGCCGGCGTTGTTCGCGCCGTCCGTCGAGCCGCCCGTCGTCTTGCCGAGGATGCGGTCGAGCTCGGCCTGCGCCTCTTGGTCGCGCAGCTCGCGCTCCGCGTCCTTG
>JACQPK010000286.1 GCA_016207565.1 Elusimicrobiota bacterium | reverse complement strand
GGTATCACCGGTCCGACGGGCGTGACAGGCGCGACGGGCATCACGGGCCCCACGGGGGCGACCGGCGAGACGGGCCCGACGGGAATGACCGGCGAGACCGGCCTCACGGGACCGACCGGGGCGACCGGCGACACGGGCGCCACCGGCCCCACGGGCCCGGCCGGCCAGGACGTGAGCGTTCGCGTGATGAAGAACGCGGACCAGACCGGCATCACGACCGAAACCGTTCTGAGCTGGCCCAAGATGAACGGCGACGCCGAGACCTTCGACACGAACAGCCAGTGGAGCTCGGGGGCCAACACGCGCCTCACCGCCGCGGCGACGGCGAAGCACTACATCTACTGCCAGGCGAACTTCAATACCGGCGCCACCGGCTGGAAGAAGATCCAGATCAAGCTCAACGGCACGGGCACGGTCATCGCCCACGCGGAAGAGGACGGAGGCAACTCGAGCCTGTCGGCGCTCTTCGCGTCGACGCTATACCAGTTGACCACCGGCGATTATGTGGAGTGCTTCGCGTCGGCGGAGGCCTCCAACAGCGTGGCCGCCGTGGACTCCGCCTTCGGCATGTTCGTCTCCGCCGGCGGCGGACCCACAGGCGCCACGGGACCCACGGGGATGACGGGCCCGGCGGGCGAAACCGGCGCCACCGGCGCGACCGGCGCGGGGACGACCGGCGCCACCGGCGCGACGGGCATGGCGGGACTCGCGGGCGAGACCGGGGCGACGGGCGCGACCGGCGCGGGAACGACCGGCGCCACCGGCGCGACGGGCCTGACCGGCCCCGCGGGCCAGACCGGCGCGACCGGCGCCACGGGCGTGGGCACGACCGGCGCCACTGGCCCGACCGGCGCGACCGGACCGTCGGTACCGAACGCCGTCACCTTCACCGACGCCACCACGGAGACGCTCGCCGACAACAGCACCACCGACCTCTGGGACGGCGGCCAGCCGACCATCACCCTCGGCGCCACGTCCCGCAAGGTGCTGGTCGCGGTTTCGGTGAAGGTCAACGGCTCCGCGGCCGATGACGAGCAAGACGTCTTCCAGGTCTACCGCGCGATCGGCGGCGCGGCCGCGTGCACGTCGACGGCGGTCGGCCCGACGTTCAGCGCCTTCACCACGACCGCCAACGAGAAACCGACCGCGTCTGTCACGTTCCTCGACGCGCCGGCGAGCACGAGCGCCCTGAACTACACGGTATGCACCAGCGCCGATTCTTCCGGCACGGTCAACAACACGACCCTGGAAATCCGAGTGACGCTCATCGAGGTCGGTCCGTGACGCCTTCGCTAGACGCCACTCGATGGACGTCAATGGACTCGGTCGGCACCGGCGCCGGCTCGCGTGTGAATTCATTGCGAATCTAGTTTCGCAAGGGTTGCTCGAATTCTTCGGGTAGCCCCCCTCCTCGGCAGACTACCCTATCGTACGCGCGCCAGCGCGCGCGAACGATGCAAGCCTTGGTGCAGGCGTGGGCGGAGGGCGGGATCCGGCGAGCGGTGGGCATGCTCGTCTGGGCCGGACTCCTGCTGTTCGCCTGCTCCGCCGCGCGGGCGCACACCGCCGACAGCGCGCAGTACATCCTCTACCCCGCCGGCGACGACGTCGCGGGCCAAGACGGCGCGACCTCGGCCGAGTACGAGCTCGGGGACGCCGTCGGCGAGGCGGTCGCCAACGAGCGGATGTTCTCCCCCTCCGCGTATCAGGTCGCCTTCGGCCTGCGGCAGCTCATGGCCTACCCGAACGTCACCGTCGCCACCGCGACGCCGACCCCCGAGGGCGCCACGCTCGTCTGGGACACGCCCGGCTACGACGGCGCGACCGGCAGCCTGATGCCGGGCACGAGCTTCTTCGTCGTCGTCGCGTCCTACACCGTGCCGAACCCGTTCGTGACCGACAATTACACCGTCGCGGTCGCGACGTCGGGACAGAACCCGGGCGCGTCGGTCACCGTGTCCCTCGGCGAGCTCGTCGAGGGGACGACGTACTTCCTCCACATCTGGACCGCGGACGCCGACGGCAACCTGAGCTTCATCTCGGAGCGCTCGACGTTCACGACCTTGACGGAGCTCATCGCCGCGATCTCGGACCTGGCGGCCGCGGCCGGGCTCCGGCGCGCGATCCTGACCTGGACGCATCCCAACCCGGGCTCGAAGTTCCGGCATTATCGCGTCCTGCGGTCGAACAACGCGACCGGACCGTTCACGGTCGTCTCGACGACGACCGCGCTCGGATTCACGGACCGAAACCTCACGGCTTACGCGTCGTACTTCTACCGGATCCAGGGCGAGTTCACGACCGGCAGCTTCGGCACGCCGTCGGTCACGGTGTCGACGGTGGCGCATACCTACAAACCGCTCGAGCCCCTCGGGTTCAACGTGACCCCCGCGCCCAACCAGGCCCAACTCGCGTGGTCGCCCACCGCTCGCTTCGGCGACGGCAGCCCGTTCGATAACCCGTCGGCGCCGCCGGCGGACGAGCTCCAGGGCTACCGGGTCTTCCGGGCGACCGACGCCTGCGTCGCGCCGACGTTCTTGGCCAGCACGACCGCGGTAGGCTACACCGACAACACCGGCGGCAACAACTACTACTACCGCGTCGAGTCCTACAACATCCTCGGCTCGACCGGCACGACGCAGCTCGTCGACTCCCTCGGCATGAGCTACTTCGGCACGGATGACTGCTACACCCGGGTCGTCATGTCGAACAAGCAGACCGAGATGTTCCTCGCGGCCAACAACGGGTACGGCAAGGACATCCAGCTCGTGCGGCGGCGCCGGCCCCAGGACGTCAACGAGACGGTGCTCCAGTCGGCGGAGTTCCGCGCCTTCGTCGACGGGGCGACCGAGGTCAAGGACTTCCGGCTGCCGGCGCCCATCACGATCGAGCTCCACTACCAGACGGCCGGCGGCAGCCCCGTCCCCTCGACGGGCGCGATCCCGACCGCGTTCGCGACTCCGCTGGCGAGCCAGCAGGACTTGGGAATCTTTTGGGACAACGGCATCGAGTTCAAGAAGCTCTACGGCAAGATCGACACGCAGGGCCAGGTGGTCCGGATCGACGCGATGAACTTCGGCGTCTACCAGCTGCGCGCGATGTTCCGCGAGCAGGGCGCGCCGACCTTCGACTCGTCGAACCTGTCGAGCCGCGTGATCACGCCCAACGGCGACGGGCTCAACGACGTCCTGATCATCACGTTCGACAACCCGACGAACTCGTCGGTCCGGGGCCGGATCCGGGACATCTCGGGCCGCGTCGTCGCCGAGATGAAGCCCGCCCTCGTCGCCAACACGCTGACCTGGGACGGCATGATGAACGGGGCGCGGGTGAACAACGGCGTCTACCTATATGAGATCGAGGCGTCGGGCAAGAGGTACAACGGCACGGTCGTCGCGGCGCGCTGATCGGTCCGTACCGGGAAGTGTCATCTAGAGTTATTCCGTAGCGCTTCCGCAACCCCTTCCGGAGCCCTCGCCTGCGAAGTCTTTGCGAAATCTACTTCGCAGGCTCTGCGCAGGATCGTGGGGATTTCCCCCTCGGCGAGACCTACCCTACCCGTACGCGCGCGCGAGCGCGCGACACCGGGATGAGCCAACGGGCGAAGGAGACGACGAAGCGCGCGGGGCGGTGGGTCGCCGTTTGGCTCGCGCTCGGCGTCCTCGCCGCCGGCCTGGAGCCCGGCAACGCGCTGAACTCGTCCTTCGTCTTCCTCGGCGCGCTCTCGAACATCGTGACGCCCAACGGCGACGGGCTCAACGATCGCGCCATCTTCTGCTTCGACAACCCGAGGGCGTCCGAGGTCTCCGGCACGGTCTACGACCTGCGAGGCCACAAGGTCTCCGACCTCA
This sequence comes from Elusimicrobiota bacterium, assembly GCA_016207565.1. GTDB lineage: Bacteria > Elusimicrobiota > Elusimicrobia > UBA1565 > JACRDR01 > JACRDR01. The sequence continues at coordinate 3,211 of JACQPK010000286.1, read as the reverse complement.
CGCGCGCGGTGAACACGAACTGCCCCGGCTCCGGCATCGTCCCCACGGTCGAGAAGCTCGTGTGGGACGGCCGCGCCGGCGGCGGCACGGTCCCGGGAGGGATCTACATCTACCAGATCCGCTCCGAGGGCACGGCGGTCGCGGGCGCCGTGATGGTGGTGCGATGAAGCGCCTCGCCCTCGCCGCCCTGTTCCTGCTCGCCGCGACGGGCGCCCGCGCGGCGTATAACGACGTCGGCGTGGGGGCCCGGGTCGTGGGACTCGGCAACGCCTTCACCGCGGTGGCCGACGACGTCAACTCGATCTATTACAACCCCGCCGGTCTCGCGACCCTCGACCGGGCCCAGGTCGGGACGACGTACTCGAGGCTGTACCAGGGGCTGTCCGACCGCTCGGGCCTGCAGAACTCCTTCCTTGCCTTCGAGAGCCCGATCCGGCAGGGCCGCCAGGGCGCCTACGGCGTGGCCTGGAACTACTTCACGCTCGACTCGCTCTACCGGGAATCGAGCGTGTACGGCTCCTACGGCCGCCGCCTCTTCCCCGCCACGCTGCCGGGCGGGCTGTTCGGCGGCGTGAGCGCCAAGTACCTGAGCCGCGGGCTGGGCCAGACCGCCGTGGCGGACAACGCCCTCAATCCGACGGGCGCGGCGACCGGCCAGCAGGACCCCGTGCTCAAGCGCGGCTCCCAGTCGACGATGGATCTCGACGTCGGCCTCCTGTACCGCCTCTACCCCCGCTTCACGCTCGGCCTGGCGGTCCAGCACCTGATGGAGCCGAACGTCTCCTTCGCCTCCAACGACTCGGACAAGCTCGGCCGGAACATCAAGCTGGGAGGCGCGTACCGGACGCCCTTCACGATCCTCGCCGGAGACCTGCACCTCCACAAGGCCCCGGACGGCTCGACCGACAAGACCGCCATCTTCGCCGCCGAAAAATGGCTCCCGACGCTGCTGCACGGCAGCTTCGGCGTGCGCGCCTCGCTCGGCTTCGGGTCGCGCGAGTTCCGCCAGCTCACCGCCGGCCTCTCGTACAAGATCCACCGCCTCCAGATGGACTACGGCTTCGCGCTGCCGCTGGGAGGCATCTCGGGCACGCTCGGCCACCACCGGATGGGGCTGAGCTTCAAGTTCGGGCGGGCGCGCCTCGCGGAGCCGAAGGTCTCCGAGGCGATCCTCGAGAACATGCAGGAGCTCGCCGAGGTCGGCACGCCCGAGTTCCGCGTGCAGGCGCAGGAGCTCGCGCTCTACAAGCGGACCGCCCTGCAGGAGTTCGTCCGGCAGGCCACGCTCGACGTCTCGGCCGGCCGCCTCGCGGACGCGCAGGCCAAGCTCGAGCAGGCGCACGGCCTCAACCCGGCCGACAAGGGCTTGGGCGACAGCCTCGAGCGCGTGACGGCCGCGGCGAAGATCTTCCCCGAGATCACGGGCCAGCAGACCGACGCCGCGATGGCGGCGCTCTACGGCGGCGTGATCGACTTCATCGCGGGCCGGAGCAAGGACGCCCTCCGCAAGATCGCCTACGCCCAGAGCCTGACTCCGGGCGATACGCGCGTGGAGGGCATGCTCCGGATGCTCGAAGGCCGGCTCGGCGTGCAGGCCCAAGCGGCGATCCCCGAGCCCACGGCGCCGACCCTCGGGATGGAGAAGGTGGTCAGCGCGAACCTCGCGCTCATGGAGGTGGCCCTCAAGGAAGGCGACTACGAGAAGGTCCTCAAGCTCTCGAAGGAGGTGCTGGAGCTCGACCCGGCCCGGATCGTCGCGTACAAGCGTCAGGCGGCCGCCCAGTACGCGCTCAAGCGCTACCCCGAGGCCATGGGCTCGCTGAACTCGGCGCTGCGCCTCGAGCGCGACGCCTCCGAGCGCTCGACGTTGAAGTCGTACATCGACGCGCTCCAGGCGCTGATCGACCGCCAGCGCGGCCCGGCGCCGGCCGCCAAGCCGCCGGTCGCGCAGCCGCCGGAGCCGAAGACGGTCACGCCGGTCGAGATCGAGCGCATGTACGAGGACGGCGTCGACCTGTACACGCAAGGCAAGCTGCGCGAGGCCGAGGAGACCTTCCGCAGGGTCCTCGCGATCGACCCGAAGAACGTCTCCGCGCGGCGGGCGCTGGACCGCGTCCAGGCGGAGCTCTTGGAGGGAACCAAGCCATGACGTCGAGCCGGCCTTGCGGCCGGGTCGGAGGTCCGGTACACTTGAGGAGCGGATGGCAGACGTACTCTTAATCTATCCCAAGGCGGGCCACGACGTCCGGGGCGTTTCCGTCAACGCGCCGATGGCGCTGTTGACGCTGGCCGCCCGCCTGGTGCCCGACTTCTCGGTCGAGATCCTCGACCAGCGGGCCTGCGACGACTTCTGGCCGGCGCTCGAGCGGGCGCTGCGCGGAAAGCCGCTCATCGTCGGCATCACCAGCATGACCGGCACCCAGATCTTCCACGGCCTCGAGATCAGCATGTTCGTGCGGGAGCGCTCGAGCACCCCCGTGGTCTGGGGCGGGATGCACCCGACGATCTATGCGGCTCAGACCGTCGCCAAGCCCTATATCGACTTCGTCATCCGCGGCGAGGGCGAGGTCACGCTCCGCAGGCTCGTGGAGACGCTCGCGCGAGGGAGCACGGACTTCGACCGGATCCCCGGGCTCGTCTTCAAGCGGGGCGGAGTCATCCACGGGACCGCCGAAGGAGAGCCGATCGACCTCGAGAACGTCCCCTGGCTGCCGTGGCACCTCGTTTCCGTCGAGGAATACGTCTCCCCCGCGCAGTACCTCTACACCGGGGTCACCCGCCTCCTGCCGTACCAGGCCAGCCGGGGCTGCCCCTTCAAGTGCACGTTCTGCTCGGAACCGGTCCTAACGAAGAAATACCGCATGATGCCCGCGGCTCGCGTCGCCGAAGAGACGCTCCGCATGGTCGCGGCCTTCAAGCTCGACCACATCACGTTTTTCGACGAGGAGTTCTTCATCCACGCAAAATGGGCGACGGCCGTCGCCGAGGCGATCGGCGGAAGGTTCACGTGGTGGGCGCAGACGCGCGCCGCGGACTTGATCCGCGTGGACCTCAAGAAGATGGAGAAGTGCGGCCTGCTGATCCTCGCCCCGGGCCTCGAGTCCGGCTCCGACCGCGTCCTGGCCTCGATGAAGAAGTTCGAGACCGTCGAGCACTACCGGAAGGCCGACGAGAAGGTGCGCGAGACCGGGATCGTCGCCCAGTACAACTT
>JACQPK010000285.1 GCA_016207565.1 Elusimicrobiota bacterium | reverse complement strand
TTGTCGCGCAGGAGCGCGGCGCGCTCATACTCCAGCGCCGCGGAAGCGGCGCTCATTTCCCCGACGAAGAGTTCTTTGAGGCGCCTTGTCCTTCCCGAGAAGAATAGGACGGCGTTTTTCGCGATGGCTCGGTAATCCTCGGGTGAGATGCGCCCCGCGCATGGGGCCGGGCACTCGCCCGTGTGGTAGTAGAGGCAGGCCTTGACCTTCCTCTCGGCCAGCGGGTCCGCCTCGGAGAACTCGTGGCCGCACGGGCGCAGGGGGAAGAACCGCCTGTTCCAGAGGCTGCGCAGCAGGCTCCGGATCGGCGTCACCTTCGGGTAGGGGCCGAAGTACGCCGCCCCGTCCCGCTTCTTGTGCCGCGTCAAAAACACCCGCGGGTAGTCCTCGTTGAGCGTGATCTTCACGTACGGGTAGGACTTGTCGTCCTTCCACATCGCGTTGAAGAACGGCTGGTGCTTGCGGATGAGCCGCCGCTCCCACAAGAGGGCCTCGCGCTCGGACGCGCACGGGACGTAGTCGATGGAGCGGATCAGCGGGGCGAGGAGCGTGGTCTTGTGGTCGTCCGTCTTCGGATTGAAGTAGCAGGCCACCCGCTTGGCCAGGTCCTTGGCCTTTCCCACGTAGAGAATCTCGTGGCCCGCGTCCCGCATGATGTAGACCCCGGGGTTGTGGGGCAGATGGGCATACCCCGCGGTTTCGGGCGGTTTATTGACGGGAGTCCCCGGAAATGGTTCAATGGTCATCTATGGCGAAACTGAAGACGGGGCGGCACACCAGCGCCCTTAAAGCGGTCCGGCAGGCGCATCGCCGCATGCTGCGCAACCGCGCGGTGAAGCGGAACATCCGCGGCGCTGCCAAAGAATTTTACGAAGCCGTGGCGGGTAAGGACAAGGGCAACAGCCAGAAATTCTTCAATACCGCCGCCTCGCAGTGGGACAAGGCGTCGAAGTCGGGCGCGATCCACTGGAAGGCCGCGGCCCGCAAGAAGTCCCGCATGGCGCGGGCCGCCAACAAGCTCGCCGCCGCCTAACTCACAAAAAAGTAAACCCTGGGGACAGTCCCCAGGGTTTACTTTTTTTCCGGAGCGTCGCGACGCTAGGCGGGGAGCGCGAAGCGAAAGTCCGCTCCGTGGCCCATCTCGGACTCCACCCACAGCCTGCCGCCTTGGCGCTCGATCGCCCGCTTCGACAGCGCCAGGCCGATCCCGAGCCCGTCCTCCACCGACGCGGGACGCCCGTTGAATAGGGCGAATATCTCGTCGTGGCGACGGGGTTCGATCCCGAGGCCGTTGTCTTTGACGGACACCACCCACTCGGAGCCTTGGCGAGCGGCCGAGACGTGGATCCGCGGCGGACTTCCTCCGCTCTTGATCGCGTTGGCGATCAGGTTCTGGAAGACCCGGGCCAGCAGCTTGGGGTCCGCGGGCACCGTCGGCAGCCGGCCGCGCGTGATTGGCGGATGAGGCTCGCCGTCTCGAAGCCGTCCATGCCCGGCATCTGGACATCGAGCAGGATGACCGCGAACTCGCGCTCGAGGACGCGCTTCAGCGCCTCGGAGCCCGACTCCGCGCCGACGGTGGGCACCCCGAGATCGCGGATGACGGCCTCCACGGCGAGCCGGTTGCCGGGATGGTCGTCGACGACGAGCACGCTGGGTTCGGTCCCCGCGGCCGCTGGCCCCGAGTCGGGGGCCGGGTGGGGCGCTTCGAGCATCCTAAACCGACTATACCGCCGCCGGGGGAGGGGCCGTCAACGACGCCGGCGGCGGCGGGGCGTGAATTTATTGTGACGCCCGAAGGGCCCTCCGGGGGCTGGGCCCCCTGCCGCGCGGATCGGGGGAGGGGGGCCCAGATTCTTGCCGGGGTGCCTGGCCTACAATGCGTCATGCCTCGCCGAGCGATCGCACTCCTCCTCTCCGCCCTTCTGTGCCTGTCGTCGGTGCCTCCCGCCGCCGCGCAGAGCGTGCGCGGTCCGGCCCCCTCGCTCCCGCTGGTCACGATGATCCCGGCGCTGCCGGCGCAGGGGGCCGCCCTCGCGAGCTTCGCCGACTGGCTCAAGACCGACGCAGGCTCCCGGGTGCTCGCCTTGGAGCCCCGGCTGGGCGGCCTGACCACCTTCCACCTGCGCGGCGCGCGCGGGCTGCTCGCCGTCTCTCCCCTCATCCGCGAGCTTCCGGCGGGAGTCCTGGCGCAGCTTGAGGCGATCGCCGGCCTGCCGGAGTCCGAGCGCGAGCTCGCGATCCTGCAGCTCATTTTGGCCCGCCAGCGCGCCGAGACCTCCGTCAACGCCGCGATCGCGCGGGCGGTCGCCGAGGTGCAGGACGCCGCGTATGTCCGGCTGGCGAGCCCCGAGTCGCTGGAGAAGCTCGCCGGCCACATCGAGACCTTCACGTGGTACGGCGGCGGCGCCGCCGAGGCGGCGGCGTTCGTGCGCGAGACGGCGTCGGGCCTGCGCGCGGCCCTCGAGCACACGCAGAAGGTCGCGGAGGAGACCGCCGACCGCTTGGCCAAGCTCAAGCCGGCCGAGGAGGGGTTGTACGTTCCCGAGGGCCCCGTAAGGCGGGCGCCGGAGCGAGCGGAGAAGAAGGGCCCCGGGCTCAGCCTCCCCGTCGAGACGTTCACGCTCGACAACGGGCTGACCGTGATCGTCTCTCCCGACCACGTGAGCCCGACCGTGGCCGTCTCGCTGACTTACAAGGTCGGCTCGCAGCACGAGCGCCCAGGCCTGTCGGGGTTCGCCCATCTCTTCGAGCACCTGATGGCCCAGGGCACGAAGAACCTCAAGCCGCGCGAGATCTCGAAGCTCATCGAAGGCAACGGCGGGGAACGCAACGCGTACACGACGCGCACGCACACGGGCTACTGGAGCGTGATCCCGAAGGCGGCGCTCGACATGGTGCTGTGGGCCGAGGCCGATCGGATGGGCTCGCTCGACGTGAACGCGCGCGCCTTGGCGCTCGAGCAGCAGGTCGTGCTCGAGGAGATGCGGCGGTCCTACCTCAACCAGCCTTACCGCAAGGCGGCCAGCGCCGGCCTCGCCGGGGCCGCGTTCTCCAAATGGGAGAACCAGCACACGACGATCGGCGAGGCGGCCGACGTCCGGGACGCGAAGCTCGAGGACGTCCGCGCCTTCTTCCGCTCGCACTACGCCCCGAACAACGCGGTGCTCTCGATCGCCGGAGACGTGACCGTCGACGAGGCCCGGGCGTTGGCCACCCGGCACTTCGGCAAGATCCCCGCTAGGCCCATCGCCCCGGCTCCGGATCTGAGCGAGCCGCCGCTCGCTCAAGACCGGCGCGTCGACATCCCGGACCCCTTGGCGAAGCTCCCGATGCTGTTGGCCGCCTGGCGCGTTCCGGAGCGGGGCACGAAAGACTTCTGGGCGCTGTCGTTGCTCATGGACATCTTCTCGGGCAGGGAGCAGAGCCCGATGTACCGGGAGCTCGTCAAGAGCGCGCAGGCCGCGCTCTCGGTCGAGGCCGGGTTCCCCTGGTATTCGAGCGTCTTCGCGATGCACGGGCCGGATCTCTTCGGCTTCGAGATCATGCCCAAGCTCGGCGCGTCGGTCGAGCAGGTGATGGCCGCCGTGGACTCGGTCCTCGAGCGGATCGCCCGCGAGGGCCCCACGGAGGCCGAGCTCTCCGCCGCGAAGGCGCAGAACGAGCGCGGCTGGCTGGACGGACTGCAGTCGCTGTTGGGACGGGCGAAGACGCTCGGCATGTACGCCGCGCTCACCGGAGAACCCAAGTCGATCGGCCGCGACCTTTCGGCGATGCTCTCCGTGACCGCCGGCGACATCCAGGCGGCCGCCGCGCGCTGGATGACCGGCGCGCACCGCGTCCTCGTCAACATCGTGCCCGCGCCGCACACCGCGGCGTCGGCGCCGGTCGAGGCCCCGCCGGTCCCCGCCGAGGCGCCGCGGGCTCCCGGCGAGGCGCCGCCCGCCGTCGGAAGGGCCGTCCCCGCGCCCTTGCCGAAGCTCGAGCGGTTCACGCTCAAGAACGGCCTGAAGGTGATCTTCGTGCGCGACGAGCGGCTGCCGCTCGTCGAGGCGCGGCTGTCGCTGCCGGCCGGACGGACCGCCGAGCGCCCGGGAGAAGAGGGCCTCTCCGTCGCGGCCGGCGAGCTGCTCTTGAAGGGGACGCCCAGGCAGGACGCCGCCTCGATCGCGCGCGCGATCTCCGGACTCGGCTGGGAAGGGAAGGCCGGGCCCGGCGACGACCACGCCGTCCTCTCCGCGGCCGGGCTGGCCCGCAACGCCGCTCCCTTCTTCCACCAGCTCGCGCGCGTGCTCTCGGGCGCGTCGTTCCCCGAGGCGGAGGTCGCGCTTTGGAAGGAGAACGCCGCCCAGGCGCTCAAGGCCAAGCGAGCCGACCCGGAGTTCGTGATGGACGAGCGGGTCAACGCCGAGAACTACGGTCCGGACTCGGTGTTCGGACGGCCGGAGTTCACCGAGGAGTCGATCGCGGCCATCGACTCCGCGCGCCTGAACGCCTTCCGCGCTCGCGCCTACGCCCCGAAGGGCTCGACGCTCGTGATCACGGGCGATCTCGACCCCGACGAGGTCCGCGAGCTGCTCGAGGACACGCTGAAGGGCTGGAAGGGCGAGGCGCCCGCGGCCGCGGCCTCGACGCCGAAAGAGTCCGGCGAGGCCCGGCTCGCCTTCGTCGAGCGGCCCGGTTCCGAGCAGGCGAACCTGACGATCTCGCAGACCGTGCCCCTGACGCGCGAGGATCCGGACTTCCTTCCGTTCCTCGTGATGACGCACATCCTCGGCGGGACGTCGACTTCGCGCCTGTTCCTCAACCTTCGCATCGACAAGGGCTACACCTACGGCTCCTACGCCGGGGCGATGCCGAAGGGCGACGGCCTGCTCTGGGTCGTCAACGCCGAGACCCGCAACGAGGTGGCGCTCGCGGCGCTCGGGGAGATGCGGAAGGAGATCGCCCGCATGCGCGACGAGGCGGTGCCCGCGGAGGTCCTCGAGCGGACGAAGAAGAACCTCGCCGGCCGCTTCGCCATCCAGCTCGCGTCGCTGTCCGGCGTAGCGAACCGCGTCGCGGCCTTGGAGAACCAGGGCGTGGACGCTGCCAAAGAGCTGGAGAGCTATATCCGCCGCCTCGAGGCGCTGACTCCTCAAGACATCCAGCGCGTCGCGCGGCGGTACCTGCGCCCGGACCGCCTGGTCACCGTCGCCGTCGGAGACCCCGACGCGCTCGCGCCGCGCCTGGCATCGTATAAGCCTTGACGGGCGTTGAGCTTTTCGAGAACGCGCCCCGCCATACTGGGCTATAATGGCTCCCATGAAGAAAACCTTGATCGGCGCGGCGGTCGTCCTCGTGCTCTGGAGCGTCGTCTCCTACAACGGCCTGGTGGACAAGCAGGAGGCGGTCGACAGCTCCTACGCCCAGATCGAGAACGTGCTGCAACGCCGTTACGACCTCATCCCGAATTTCGTGGCGACGGTGAAGGGCTACGCCAAGCACGAGCGCGAAACGCTGGAAGAAGTCACGCGGCTGAGAAGCCAGTGGGGCGCGGCGTCGTCGCGGCCCGATAAGCTGCAGGCCGCCGGGCAACTGGAGGGGGCCTTGTCGCGGCTGATGGTCATCAGCGAGAGCTACCCGCAGCTCAAGGCCGACCGGAACTTCTCGGCGCTCCAAGACGAGCTCGCCGGAAGCGAGAACCGCATCTCGGTCGAGCGCAAGCGCTATAACGACGCGGTCAACGTCTACAACCGCGCCGTCCGGCGGTTCCCGTCGAACGTCACCGCCGGGCTCTTCGGCTTCGAGCGGAACAAGCCCTACTTCGAGGCCGTGGGCCACGCCAAGTCCGCGCCGCGGGTCGAGTTCTAGGCCCCACGGGGCCTGGGGCCTATCATCAAGAGCCTCCTCCTCCTCCTCTCCGCGCTGGCCGCGCAGGCGCTCGAGATCCCCGCCCTCGGCGGCAGGGTCAACGACCTGGCCGGGGCCCTGAGCGACACGACGAGGGCCGAGCTCGGGATCACGCTCAAGCGCCACGAGGAGTCCACGACCAATCAGGTCGCGGTGCTGGTCGTGCGGTCCCTCGAAGGGGAGAGCCTCGAGGATTACTCCCATCGCGTGGCGACCGCTTGGGCGCTCGGCAAGAAGGGCAAAGACAACGGGGTGCTCCTCTTCATCGCCGTCGACGACCGCAAGCTGAGGATCGAGGTGGGCTACGGGCTCGAGGGCCTGCTGCCCGACTCCCGGTGCGGCCGCATCATCCGGGACGCGATCGCGCCTCGCTTCCGGTCGAAGGACTACGACGCCGGCGTGCGGGCCGGAGTGGACTCGATCCTCGACGCTCTGGCGGGCAAGGCGGAACGAAGGCCGGCCCGTCCCGGGGACTCCGGGGAACTCCTCTCGGCGACGGACCGCTTGGGCTTCTACGCCCTCGTCGTCATGACGTTGGTGGTGCTGTCGCTCTTCGGGCCCGCCCTCGAAGGGCCCGCCGTCGCGCGCGGCGTGTGCCTCGTGAGCACCGTGGGCTGGGCCGGGGTCTTGAGCTATTTCCACGTTCCGGGCGCGCTCTGGGCGCTGGTGGCGCATCCCCTGTTCTTCTACTTGTGGCGCTGGCTTGGGCGCACGCGGCTCGGCAAGGCGTTGGTCCGGGGCTTGTCGTCGAGCCGCGGCGGGCGCGTCTACGGTGGCGGCTGGAGCTCGGGAAGCAGCTGGAGCTCGGGCGGCGGCTCGTGGGGCGGCGGCGGGTTTTCAGGCGGGGGCGGCAGCTTCGGCGGCGGCGGAGCCTCCGGGAGCTGGTAGGGGGGAGCATGGCATCGTCGAGTCCGGACATGGATCGAGTCGCGAAGGCGGTGGCCGACGCGGAGAAGGGCATCTCCGGGGAGATTGTCGTCGTCGTCGCGCCCGCGAGCGACACCTATCCGGACGGGGTCTGGGAGGGCGCGGTCTACGGCTTCGCGCTCGGGGCGGGGCTCCTCATCGCGATCGAGCTGTTCCGTCCGCTGCTCTATCCGCTGGCGGCGCTCCTTTCAGCGCCGGTCGCCTGCGGCGGCGCGGGCTTCCTCCTCGCCCGCTGGTGCCCGCCTGCGATACGGCTGCTCGCCGGCGCCGCCCGGATGGATGAGATGGCGCGCCGGGGCGCCGCGGAGGCGTTCCTTGCCAAGGAGGTCTTCCGCACGCGCGAGCGCACCGGCATCTTGATCTACGTCAGCCTCTTCGAGCGACGCGTCGTCGTGCTCGGCGACTCCGGCATCAACGCGAAGGTGGGCAAGGACGAGTGGGACGGGGTGGTGGCGACGGTGAGCCGCGCCCTGCACGAGGGCCGGATGACCGACGCGCTCATCGAAGGGGTCCGGTCCTGCCGGTCCATCCTCGAGCGCGCGGGCTTCGCCGCGCGGCCCGACGACACCAACGAGCTCCCGGACCGGCCGCGAAACTAGTGCAGCTCCAATATGATGCCTACAGAGACTGCGTAACGCAGAGGGACGCGAAGGGAAGTGACGGAAAGGAACGCGAAGGACGGATCGAGGGAATATTTCGCTTTGCGCGCCTTTTTGTTACTTCCTCTGCGTGCCTTCGCGTTGCTTAGTTCGTTAGGCATCAGTTCGGAGGTGCACTAGACGAGGCCGCTCGTGACCTGGGCGGCCCAGGGGAACACGACGCGGCCCGCCCGGGTGAACGGCGCGAGCTCCCGCTCGAGCTCGGCGCGGACCTTCTCCCGGGCGGCGTCGTCGGCCTTAGATAGCGCCGAGGCGACGGGCGCCACCACGTCGTTGAGGAAGCGCCAGAAGCGGTCGAAGCCCTCGTAGGCGAGCTCGCCGGTGAGCTCGCGGTCGGTGACGTCGCGCAGCCCGGCCTGCTCGAACAGCCCTTTCACGAGCCCCGGCTTGGCGCAGCGGAAGATGCCGGGCGCGTCGGGAGGCGGAGGCGTGAGGCCTAGCACGCGGATGACGACTTTGCCCGGCAGCGAGCCCCAGGGGTTGCGCTCGGGCGCGAGCCAGTAGGCCGCAGCGACGCGGCCGCCCGGCTTGCAGACGCGCGCGAACTCGCGCACCCCGGCCGCGGGATCGGGCATGAACATGATGCCGTGGCGGCAGAGGACGGCGTCGAAGGAGCGGTCGCCGAAGGGCAGGCGCAGGCCGTCGTACGTCAGCGCCTGGAAGTTCTTCAGCCCGCGCTTCGCCGCGTTCTCGGCCGCGATGCGCACCATGTCCTCCGCGACGTCGACCGCCTGGACCGAGCCGCGCGAGGCGACCTCGGCGGCCGAGAGCCCGGGCTCGCCGGTGCCCGTCGCCACGTCCAGCACCGAGGACTCCGGGGAGACTCGGGCGGCCTCGATCATCGCCGCGCCGGCGGGGCTCAGCCAGGACATCACGAACTCGTCCCAGGCCTTCCAGCCGGCGGAAAACTTGTTCCAGACCTGCCGTTGCGTATCGCGGACTTCGGTCGCCGTGCCCATGGGGGGCCTCCTCAACCTCCCGACTATAGAAAAACAGGGAGCGGTTGAGAACGACGACCCGGGCCCGCTCAGCAACGCCGCAGGCGCTTGCAGGGATCGGTCGGCGTGCTTCCGACGCGGATCTCGAAATGGACGTGCGGCCCGGTGGAGTTGCCGGTTGAGCCCACGAGGGCGACGGTCTGGCCCTGCCGCACGGCGTCGCCCTTGCGCGCCTTGAAGGCCGACGCATGGGCGTAGTACGTGGTGACGGACTCCCCGTGCCGGACGATGACGAGGTTCCCGTAGCCTCCCGTCCATGCCGCGTGGATGACCGTCCCGGGGGCGGAGGCGAGGATGGGGGTGCCGCTGCCGGCGGCGATGTCTAGGCCGGTGTGCCGGTGATCGCCCCGGTCGACACCGAAGGGGCTCGTGATCACGCCGGCCCTCAGGGGAGAGTCGAAGGTCCCGTTCCAGCCCGGCGGCGCCGGTTTGGGTTCGGCCTTCGGCTTCGGCCGGCCCGGCTTGGCGACGACGCCTTCCTTCTCCAGGATGCTCCGGATCTCGGGCTCGCTCGCGGCGTAGCTGCCGCTGTCTTGAAACTGGGCGACGTTCTCCACCGCCCGGCGAAGCAGAGTCGGGTCCATCAGCGCCGCGGCTTGGTTGAACGTCATGAACTGTCCGTCGATGATGATCACGCGGTGCTCGCCGGTGATCGCGGGCGCTCCGAGGATCGGCCGCAAGGCCGCGACCGGCGCGTCCGCGGCCGAGGTGTGAAACGCCGCCCGGCGTCCCCCCGCGGCGGCGGGAGCGGCCTCTCCCGTGCGCGAGGCCGCCGCTCGGAACACCCGCGAGGGCGCGCGAGCGATCCTGAGTTCTCCGGACGGCTCGCCCTGGGCGCAGGGCGCGAGGAGGATGAGCCAGAGGGCGTTCACATCCCGAGCGTAGCCGGAAGGTCGCGACAGGGCCTCGAAAGAATAGACGGTAGCGAATTATATCGCTGTTATCGTCCTATTTCGAGGCGGCCGGCGGCGGCTTTTGGGAATCCTGAAGGGCCGGCACCCTTGCATATCAAGACGCATCGCGCGCGCGATCCGAGATTTATAGAATGCCTGCATGGCGCTGACGCCCGAGCAGTTCGCCGCCGAAGCCAAGTCGGGGAAGCTGCGGCCGGTCTACTACCTCTTCGGCGAGGACGCCGTCGCCCGG
>JACQPK010000284.1 GCA_016207565.1 Elusimicrobiota bacterium | reverse complement strand
GCGGCCGCGTCGACGCGGCCGCTCTGTCCTCGCCGCGCCGTTAGGACGTGCGTGGCGCGGCTGCGGAGGCCCCGCCGGACCTACGCCCCGCCGGCCTACCCAGGATCCGAAGCTGACGAAATCTGTCGGAACGAAGGAAAGACGTGTCGAAGACGTTTCCAGCCCCCTTCATGAAGAGGCCGACTCACGTTGTCGACTACGCGCTTCCTTTGTCCGCGACCAAAAATGCCGTTCACCCCAGGACGCGCCAAGGCCGGAGCGGGGGGGTGGTTCGGCGGGGCCTCCGCAGGCTCGCGCGGTCGCGAGCCGAGGACAGAGCCGCCGCGTCGACGCGGCGGCGTACCCGCCGAGCCACCCCTCCGCTCCGGCCGCCACCGGCGCTGTGCCGATGTAGCGGTGGCGCCACAGTAGGAAGTGGAAAAGGAATTGCTACGTCGGTTGATGCGGACCTTCTCCGTCCGCATGGGTTGGGTATCGTGGACCCTGGAGGCATACGATGGATCCCCTAGACGAAGATTCACTGCGTAGCGTAAACGACATGGACGCGGCGCGACTCGCGCTTCGGGGGGCCCTGGCCACGATCCGGGACCTCCAGGACGCGAACGTGCGCCTCAAGGGAAACCTGCAGGAAGCGGTCAGCAAGGAGAAGCTGGCCGCGACGCAGAACGCCGAGCTGCGGCGCCAGGTCGAGCACTGGCAGGAGGAAGGAAAGAAGTGGGCGGACGAGCGGGCGGAGGAGGCCGCCCGGATGCGCCGGTTCGAGGACACGACCCGCCTCAAGGTCCGGGAGGAGGAGCGGAGGACCGTCGCCGAGGAGCGCGCGCGGATGGAGGACAGCCTCCTGCGCCTGACCGAATCGGTGGAGCAGCTACGGCGGGTCAACGAGGAAAAGGAGCTGAAGTTCGGCGAGCTGAAGCGGCTCCTCGACGGCCGGGACGCCGAACTCCTGTCGTCGCAGCGGGAGAAGGTCGAGCTCATGAACCGGTTCCACCAGGACCAGGAGACGCTCGGCCGGCTGCGCGTGCGCCGCGACGAGGAGATCCAGTCGATGCTGCGCGCCAAGGACGCGGAGCTCGAGAACAAGGACCGGCAGCTGCGGGAGCTGGCGCGCAAGAACGAGGAGTTCCAGCGCGTGCTCGCGGCGGGCGCCAAGGAGATGGAGCTCAAGCTGCAGGAGCGCGAGGAGCACCTCTCCAAGCAGTACCGGGAGAAGGAGCGCTTGCTCCAGGAGCGCTACGCGACCCGGGAGACCGAGCTGCAAGGGGCCTGGGCGGAGCTCGAGAACGGGCTTTGGCAGAAGACCAAGGACGCGCGGGAGAAGCTCGACCGCGCCGTCCACGAGCAGTTCGAGGAACGCGCCCGCGCGCTGGCCGACCGGCAGCGCGAGGTCGAGCAGATCCTGGAGTCGCGCCGCGCGCATCTCGACGAGGAGTTCAAGCGGCGGGTCTCGGAGGCGGAGAAGCGGCTCGCGGAGAAGGAGCGGACCCTGCTGGAGCGGCACCAGGGGCTCGAGGGAGAGCTGCTCAAGCGGGCGGAGGGCGAGATCGCGCGGGAGAAGGAGCTCATCCTCGCCGGCTCGAGGGAGCAGGCCCGGGCGCTGGAGGAGGAATACCGGGACAAGCTGGCCCAGCTGGGCCGCCGGGAGTCCGACCTCGAGCGGGACGCGGAGCGCCAGCGCCAAGAGCTCGAGCGCCAGGCCGCGGAGCGCGAGGCGCAACTGCACCTGGCCATGGCCGCCAAGGAGAAGAGCCTCGAGGAATCGGCGCAGAACAAGCTCGTCGCGCTGCAGGAGGACTTCCTGCGGAAGGAAAATGCGCTGCGGGAGGAGTGGACGCAGCGGAAGGTGCAGCTGTTGGCCGATCACGAGGTCGCGATCGAGCAGGAGAAGCGCGCGGCCAATGCCGAGCTGGACCAGAAGGCGCGCGCCCTGGAGCAGCAGCACCAGGCGCGGCTCGCGGAGCTCGAACGCTCGCACCGGACGCTGGAGGAGCAGTTCCGTTCGTGGCGCGACGGCGTGCACAGCGAATACCTCCAGAAGGAGAAAAACCTGGACCGGCAGTGGTTCACCCGGGAGCAGGAGCTCGTCCGCAAGTACGAGGTGGCGCTCGAGCAGGAGCGGCGGGCGGCCCTCCTCGAGGTCCAGAAGACGAAGGATCATTTCGAGACGATGCGGGAGCGCAACGAGCAGGACCTGTTCACGCGCGAGGCCGCGATCAAGACGGCCTACGAGAAGCTCTAGCGCGAGCTGAAGGAGGCCTGGCAGCGGCGGGAGGACGAGCAGCACCAGCGGCATGAGGTCGAGCTCGGCGAGACCCGCGACCGGCACGCCATCACGCTCGCCCAGCAGTCGAAGCACTTCGAGAACGAGACGCTGCGCCGCGAGGAGGAGATCCGCCGGCAGATCGTCGAGCTCAAGGAGAAGCACCAGGGCGAGCGTCTCGAGCTCGAGAAGCGCCTGGACCACTCGGAGCTGGAGAAGAAGGACCTGCGGGACAAGCTGTCGAAGCTCGAGGCGGAGCACCAGAAGCTCTGGGAGGATCTGTGGGCCCGCGAGCGCAAGCTCGAGGCCGAGCGCGTCCAGCTCGAATCCCAGCTCAAGGACCGCGAGAACCAGCGGGAGACGAAGTACCTCGCGCTCGAGCGCGAGCTGCAGTCGATCTGGACGAAGAAGGAGCAGGAGTATCTGGAGCTGCACCGCCAGGCGCTGGCGAAGCAGCAGGGAGACTTCGCGGAGGAGCTGAAGCGGCAGGAGGAGGCGCGCCTGGCGGAGCGCGAGGAGCACGAGCGCGAGGTCGGCGCCTTCGAGGGCCGCTTCCAGGTCCGATTCGAGGACTGGCAGAAGGGCGCGCTGGCCGACATGGCGCGCGAGAAGGAGGAGTGGCTGGAGCGGCAGCGCCGCGCGTTGGCCTCGGAGCGCGAGATCCTGCGCAGCCAGGCCCGCGAGCGCGTCGAGGCCCTCAACGCCGAGCACGGCGGCCGCGAGCAGGAGCTCGCGGAGCGCCGGCAGGCCCTTGAGGCGTTCCACCGCCAGCGGGAGGAGCAGCTCTCGCAGGAGTGGCTCGACAAGGAGAAGCGGTACGTCTCCGAGCAGCAGGTGGCTCTCGCCCGCGAGCGCGAGGCGCTCGACCGGATGTACCGGGCGCGCGAGGAGACGCTCCACGACAACTATGTCGCCCTCGAGAAGGAGCTGAAGTCGAACTGGCAGCAGCGCCAGCAGATCCTCGAGGCGGAGGCGCGCGAGCGGCTCACGCTGCTCGTCCGCAGCGAGGAGGAGAACTTCAAGCAGCGCGAGCTCAAGAGCGCGGAGGAGTTCGAGCAGCGCAAGGCGGCGGTCCTCGAGGCCGAGCGCGCCTCGCTTCACGAGGAGTGGGCGAAGCGGGCGCAGGAGCTGGAGAGCCGCGGCCGGCAGCTCGAGGTCGACGCCCAGGAGAAGTCCGCCCGCATGGACCGGGCGTTTTTGCAGCGCGTCCAGGAGCTGGAGAAGCAGTGGAAGGTCCGCGAGCAGGAGCTCCTGGCGAAGGTCGAGGAGGAGCGCGAGACGTACCGCGTCCGCGTCCAGTACGAGACCGACCGCATCCGCGGCGTCCTTCAGGAGCAGATGGCCTCCCGCGAGGCGGGCATCGACCGCGAGCGCGCGCAGGTCCAGCTGCAGCTCAAGGAGAAGGTCGCCCAGCTCCAGGCGGAGCTCGCCAAGGAGAAGGAGGTCTGGCAGGAGCACCAGAAGCGTCTCATGGCCGCCGAGCGCGGGAAGCTCGCGGTTGAGCTGCAGGACCGGGCGCAGGCGCTCAACCGCGAGGCCGAGCTCCGCGAGCACGACCTCGCCCAGCGCCGGGCCGCGCTCGAGTCCTTCCACGCCCAGCAGGAGGCTTCGCTGCGCGAGGAGCTGCGCAAGAAGGAGGCGTCCTTCGTCGAGGACCAGCAGAAGGCGGTCGCCAAGGAGCGGGCCGCGCTCGACGCGATGTACCGGCAGCGGGAGGAGAGCCTCCACCAGCGCTACGTGCAGCTCGAGTCGGAGCTCAAGGCCCAATGGCAGCAGCGCGAGGACACGTTCAAGCGCGACAGCGAGCTGCGCCTCTCCCAAGAGTTCAAGGTCATGCAGGTCAAGTTCCAGGAGAAGGAGACCGGTTGGGAGAGCGAGTCCCAGCTCCGGCTCCAAGCGCTGATCGAAAAGGAGCGCGGCGTGCTCGAGCTCGAGTACGACCGCAAGCGCGCCGAGCTCGAGCAGACCCGCACCCGGCTCGAGACCGAGGTCCAGGAGAAGGCGGCCGCGCTGGAGCGCGCGATGCTGCACCGCCAGGCGGAGCTGGAGGCGTCCTGGCGCGATCGCGAGGAAGACTCGCGCCGCGAGCGGGCCCGGCTGGCCGACGAGCTCGCGCGCCGGAAGCAGGAGATCGAGCTCGAGCGACAGTCGCTCGAGAAGACGCTCGAGGACCGGCAGCGCGACCACGAGCTCGCGCTGCGGCAGAAGGAGGCCCAAGTCGAGCGCGAGCGCGCCCGGCTCGAGGCCGAGGCGGCCCGCCGCACCCGGGAGCACGAGGCGGCCAAGACCCTGCTCGAAAAGACCCTCCGGGAGCGGGAGGTGGAGCTCGAGAAGGCCTTCGGCCGGCGCGAGGAAGAGCTGCGCGCGGCCTTCTCCCAGAAGCAGGAGGAGCTGATCGCTGGACTCGACCGCGAGCGGCGCCAGATCCAGGAGGAGCGGCTCAAGCTCGAGTCCGAGTTCGAGAAGCGGAAGGCCGAGCACGAGGCGCTCGCCGCCGAACGGACGGCGGCGCTCGAGCGCGAGCGGACCGTCTACGAGCAGCAGGTGCAATCCCGGCTGCAGGAGTCCGAGGTCAAGGCGCAGGTGCGAGTGGAGTCCGCGGAGCGGGAGTCCTCGAAGGCGGCCGCGGAGGCTTCTCGGCGCGCCCGCGAGGCGGAGATCGCCCGCGAGCGGATCGAGCGCACCCTGCGGGAGCGGGAGCTCGAGCTCGAGCGCGCCTTCGCCGCGCGCGAGAGCCAGCTCAAGGCGGCGCTCGCCGGCAAGGAGGCCGAGCTCGCGGCCCAGCTCGACCGGGACCGGAAGGCTCTGGCCGAGGAGGGGCAGCAGCAGGAGTCCGCGCTC
>JACQPK010000036.1 GCA_016207565.1 Elusimicrobiota bacterium | reverse complement strand
CGGCGGCGCTCCTGGGAGCGGCGCTCGGCTACCTGCCCTGGAACCTCTCGCCGAAGGCCAAGATCTTCATGGGGGACTCGGGGAGCATGACGCTGGGCTTCGCCCTCTCGGCGGTGGCCCTCGGCATCGACTACAGCCGCGTCAACCCGCTGGGCGTCTACGTCCCGTTGTTCATCCTCCTGGTCCCGATGTACGACACCTTCTATGTGATGGCGGTCCGGATCTCCAAAGGCCGCTCCCCCTTCCTCGGCTCGAAGGACCACTTCGCCCTGCGGCTCGAGGCGCTCGGCTTCACGCGCCACCAGGTGGTCGCCCTTGCCGCGGCCGCGGCGGGGCTCTTGTCGCTGTGCGCCTTCATCGTGACGCGCGTGAGCTGGGTCTGGGCCTGCGCGATCTACATCGTCCTGGTGGGCGAGATCGCCCTCTTGACCCGCGCCATCTCGCGCATCGAGATGAGATGAACACGGACGTCCTCATCCTCGGCGGCGGCCTCGCCGGGCTGTCTGCCGCCTACCACCTCGCGCGCTCGGGCGCCAAGGGGACATGGCTGGTGGCCGAGAAGAGGCAGGCTCCGGGCGGGCTCTCGGGCTCGGTCTCGCAAGACGGCTTCGTCTTCGACCACACCGGCCACCTCCTCCACCTCCACGACCCCTACGGCAAGCGGCTCGTCCTCGACCTCCTCGGCTCCAACGTCCACAGCCTCGAGCGCCGCTCCTGGATCTTCTCGAACGGCGTCTTCACCCGCTACCCGTTCCAGGCCAACACCTGGGGGCTGCCGGAGCGCGTCGTCGACGACTGCGTCGTCGGCTTCCTGGAGACGGTGCACCGCCCCAGGCCGGCGCCGCCCGGGAGGCCCTTCGGCGAGTGGTGCCGGCGCGCCTTCGGCGCCGGCATCTCGCGGCACTTCATGTTCCCGTACAACGAGAAGCTCTGGCGGCGCCCTCTATCGGGCCTCACGACCGAGTGGCAGGGGCGCTTCGTGCCCAAGCCCAAGCCCGAGGAGGTCCTCTACGGGGCGCTCTTCGAGCAGAAGAAGTTCTTCGGCTACAACGCGAGCTTCCGCTACCCCCTGCGCGGCGGCAGCCAGGCGCTTGCCGACGCGCTGGCCGCGCGCGTTCCGGGGCTGCGCCTGGGCTGCGCGGCGCGCCGCGTCGACCTCGCCGCGCGCACGGCGGTCGTCGACGGCCTGGGCGAGGTGCGCTACGAGCGGCTCGTCAGCACCCTGCCTCTGGCCGAGCTCCTGGACCTGGCCGGCCCGCTGCCGGCGAAGGTCCGCGCGGCGAGGGCGAAGCTCCGCTGGGTCTCGGTCTACAACCTCAACCTCGGCATCGCCAGGGCGGGCGTCTCGGACAAGCACTGGGTCTACTTCCCGGAGAAGCGCTTCCCGTTCTACCGCGCGGGCTTCTCGAGCAACTTCTCGCCGCACGTGGCTCCGCGGGGTACGACCTCGATGTACATCGAGGTCTCGCGGCGCCCGGGGGAGAAAGTCGACCTCGCCCGCCTCGAGCGCTCCATCCTCGCTGGCCTGCGCCGGTGCGGCATCCTGAGGAGCTCCGACCGGCTGGTGGCCCGGGTCTGGCTGACCATCCCGTGCGCGTACGTGGTCTACGACTTCGACCGCACGCCGGCCGTCGGACTCATCCTCGCTTGGCTGCGGCAGCGGGGGGTCGAGTCGATCGGGCGCTACGGGGAGTGGAAGTACTCCTTCATGGAGGAGACGCTCCTCGACGGCAAGCGGTGCGCCGAGCGCCTCCTCGGGCGGGGGGGCGCGGCCCCGCGGGGGCGGGGCCGCGAGCGGGAGCTGGTCCCGCTTCGATAGCCTGGATCAGAACCGGGCCCCGACGCTCAACTTCTGAGCGTTGCCCAGCGCTCCGAACGGCGTGAAGGTGTAGTCGGCCCGGTAGTTCGAGAGCTTGATGCCGAACCCGGCCCCCAGCCCGCCGAGAAGCGAGCCTCCCGAGCCCGCGAGCGCGCCGGAGCCGTAGCCCGCCCTGAGCGCGAGGGAGGGCAAGAGCGCGTATTCCGTCCCGAGCCCGATATCGGTCCGCCTGTCGTTGGGCTCGTGCCGGACGTCGAGCGCCAGTTGCAGCGCCCCGCCGAGCCGGTACGCCGCCCCGGCCGAGAGGGTCAGCGGCAGCGGGTCGGTCTGGTCGATGAACCTCAGCCCGCGCCCGAGGTTCAGCACCGATAACCCGACCGACAGCGGCTGTCCGCCCAGCCGGTGCACCGCCCCGAGGTCGAAGGCCAGCGTGGCTGCCGAGTCCGCCCCGATGCGGCTCTCGAGCCACTTCGCGCTCGCCCCGACCTGCGTCCGCCCGGCCCCGGCTTCGACGCTGCGCCCGAAGCCGAGCGTGTAGGCCGAGTCGGTCGCCCCGAAGCTTCCGGCAGCTCTACGGTCCGCGCCCCGAGCCTCCATGCCGCCGTTGTCCAGCCTGGTCAGCGCCACGGCGAACGTTCCCAGCCCCGTCGGCTGGGCGTAGCCGAAGAAGTCGAACCTCGAGCCCAGGAGCCACTCGGCGTGCGTCGCGCCCAGCTCGCGCTTGGCCAGACCCGCGAGCCCGCCAGGGTTGTAGTAGAGCGCGTTCACGTCGTCGGCGAGCGCCGTGTAGGCCTCGCCCATGGCCGCGGGCCGCGCCCCGGAGCCGATCTTGAGGAACGAGGCTCCCGAGTCGAGCGAAGCCGCCGAAGCGGAGCCAGAGAGCCAGGCCAGCAGCGCCAGCGGCAAGCCCTTCATCGCACCACCGCCAGGCGCCCCGCCTTGCGTATCGGCGCCGCCCCCGACTTCTCGGCCTCGACCGAGTACAGGTACACCCCGCTCGGGATGTGTCCGTCCCAGACGTGCTCGTAGGCGAACCTCGGCCCCGTGCCGTCGTCGACGACCGCCGGCGCCTGGTTGAGGGCCGCCCGGTGGACCTCCCTTCCGGCCGCGTCGAATATCCGCACCGTGACCTTGTCGGCCACGCCGACGGCCAGATGGATGACCGGCTTCTCGCCCCCGCGCGCGGGGTTCGGGAAGACGTAGGCAGCCCTGAACGCGAAGGCTGCGTCCGCGGCGGCCGCGGGCGCGGCGCTTCCTTCATAGAGCACCTGGTACACGGAGAAGTGCGTCGTCTTGGCCGCCGCCGTCTTCTGCGAGGTATCCAGCGCCGTTACCAGCGGCTGCCACTCGCCCTTGGGCGCGTTCCAGTAGTACACCTGGGGCGTCGAGCCGGCCGGCGCCGCCTGGACCGGCATGAGCAGCGTGACCGCGCTCTCGAAGGTCGCGCCGTGGGGGCCGAACTCGACGGCGGGCGAGGCGGCGGAAAGCCCCTGCCTGGCGAGCCCGCCCAGGCGCGAGAGCTCCTCGGCCTTGGCGCCCGAGGCCGCCGCGACGGTGATCCTCATGTCGTCGGGCAGGGCGCCGCCCGGCACCGCCACGCCCGCCTTGTCGGGGCGCTGCACCACCCCGCCCTCCTCCTTGGCGAGGATGTCGACCGCCGAGGCGGCGTCGGCGGGGGAAATAGCGGCGAGCACGGCGCCCGTTTCGGACGGCGCGCCGAGCTTGAGCACCCGGGCGTTGTTGCGGTCGGCCAGGTAGAGCGCGCCGCCCTTGCCCAGCCAGAGCCCCGAGGGCTTCTGGAAGGCCAGCTCCGCCGGCGCCTTGGCTTTCCCGCGCGAGCCGAAGGCCAAGGTCATGCGCCCTGTGGCATCGAAGCGGTAGACCCTGCCCAGCTTCGCGTCCGAGACGTAGAACTCGTTGCCGGCCGGGCTCGTCGCCACGCCCCGCGGCTCGCCGCCGGCCGGAAGGCGCACCTCGAGCGCCAGCGCTCCCGAGGCGTCGAGCTTGAGCGCCCGCCCGCCGAAGGGGTCGGCGACGTAGACGTTGCCCGAGGCGTCCACCGCCAGCCCAGCCGGCTTCACGGGCGGAGGCTCGGCGCCGGGCAGGGGGGGTATCGCGATCGAGCCGAGCGCAGCGCCGGTCGAGCTGAAGACGCGGATCATACCGGAGCCCGTGTCCGAAGCGTAGATGCTCCCGTCCGCCCCCGCCGCGACCCCGGCCGGCTTCTTGAGGCCCTTGAGCTCGAGCGCCAACGCGCCTTCCGGCGAGAGCTTGAGGACCCGGTCGGCGTTGGTGTCGGCCACGAGGATGTCCCCCGAGGCGTCGACCGCGACCGCCTTGGGCTTGTTGAGGAGCAGCCCGTCTTTCCCGCGGCCGCCGAAGGACGCGAGCGCCTCGCCCTCGGCCGAGAAGACCGCTATGCGGTCCGCGTTGGTGTCGGCGACGTAGATCTTCCCGTCCGGCCCGGTAGCCACGCCTTCCGGCATGTCGAACGTCCTGGCGTCGCCCAAGGCCAGAAGCGCCGCGGGCTCGCCCACGTAGACGCTGGCCGAGGCCGCGGCCCGGTTCTCGACCAGGTCGGCCGCGGTCAGGCGCAGCGTCCGCCAGCCCGCCAGCGCCCGCGCGTCCCACTCGGCCAGCAGGCCGTCCTGGCCGGCCGTCCCGGAAGACACGAGCGCGAAGGCCGCCGTCGCGCCCTTTCCCGGCGCCGCCTCGAGCCTGTAGTCGCGCAGATGGGCGTCGCTCACGCTTCCCGACACCGGCACCATGCCGTTGACGACGAGGGCGATGCCGCTTGCGTCCTGCGCCGGCTGCGTCAGGCGGGCGGCCGGCGGAGATCCGTCCAGGACGAGGGTTCGGCTCCGCGCCGCTTCCGCGTTCGCGACGTTGTCGAGGCTGAGGTAAGCCACGGACACCGGACCGTCCGCGCCCGCGAGCGAGAACGAGCCCCGGTAGACCGCAAACGAGCCGCCGTCGATGCCGAAGCGCGTCTCGCGCAGGCCCGAGGCCGCGCCGCCCGAGACCGGGTCCTCGGCCATGATGGTCAAAGGCGTGAGCGCGCTGACAATGAGCCCCTCCGGCGCGGCGGCCTGGGGAGCGCCGACCATGAGCGCGCTGGCCGGCGGCGTCCCGTCGGCGCGCAGCGCGGCGGTCTTGACCTCCTCGGCGTTGCCCACCCAGTCCGAGGCGCGCCAGCGCACGGTCCGCTCGCCCTCGGCCAACCGCAGCGGGCCCGAGTAGCGGGCAAGCGGCGATCCATCCACCCCAGCCTCGACAAGCTCCACGCCCGAGCCGGCTATCGCCTCGCCCGGCAGCGGCGGGTCCAGGGCCTCCAGGGCCACGGGCGTCGACGTCGAGACGTAGCGCGCCCCGTCGCCGGCCGCGAACAGCGGCTCGCCCAAGGCGAGCTGGGTGGTCGGCGGCGTCGCGTCGACGAGCGCCGTCGTGCTGCGGGCGGCCTCCGCGTTGCCCAGCCGGTCGACGCTGAAGTACCGCAGCGAATGGACGCCTTCCGCGAGCGCTATGGTCGAGGCGACGGCCGAGAACCCGCCGCCGTCGGCCAGCCGCGTCTCGGCGACCCCGGAGCCTCCATCCGCGGCCGCGAAGGCGTAGAGCGTCGCGCTGGAGGCGTAGAAGGCCGTCTCGGCCGCCGCCCGCTGGCGGCCGCCCAGCACCAGCAGCCGCGTCGCGGGCGGCGTGTCGTCGAGGGTGAGCGTCCTCGACTTGGTCCCCTCGCGGTTCAAGGCGTTGTCTTCGGCATGCCAACTGACGAGGACCGGGCCATCGGGGTAGGGCAGCGTGAACGGCCCAAGATAGACGAGCGGGGCGTCCGATCCCTGGGCGAAGTACGCGTTCCTCACGCCCGAGCCGGGCGCGGCGGCGCCCGAGGCGGGCCCGGCGACGGCAGGGTCGCGCGAGGCGAGCGACAGGAGCGTCCGGCTGCTGACGAAGGTCGTCTCGCCGGCTTCCCAGCGGGGCAGGCCGGCGGAAAGCTCGGTCTCGGGCGGCGTGCCGTCGGAGGCGATGGCCGCCTCGGACGTCCCCGAGAGGTTGCCCACCCGGTCCGCCGCGCGGTAGGCGAGCGCGTGGAGCCCTTCGGCGAGCGAGAAGGTGCCGGCGATGACCTCGAACGCCCCGCCGTCGAAGGCCGCCTCGATGTGCTCCACCCCCGCCGCCGCGCTCGATACCACCGGGTCCTCGGCCGCCAGCCTGAGCTCCGACGCGGGCCGGACGTAGGTCAGCGTGCCGCTGGCGAAGGCGACGGGACCGGGGTCGAGCATAGCGAGCGGCCCCGTCGCGTCCACGGCTATGCGCTCCAGCCGGAACGTCTCGACGTTGCCGGCCAAGTCCCTCGACCTGAACTCGAGCTGGTGGAGCCCCTCGGCGAGAGCGATAGGCTCGGCGTAGGCCGCGAGGGGCCCGGCGCCGAGCCTGTACTCAGTCAGGAGCACCCCGCTGGGCCTGGCCGTCCCCGGCGCGAGGTCCTCGGCCGCGAGGCCGAAGCGCGAGGAGCTCGAGCCGTAAACCAGCCCGTCGGACGCCTCGAAGCGCGGCCCGGCCACGACGAGGGCGGTGACCGGCGCCAGCCGGTCGGGCTGGGGGAAGAAGACCCCGAACAGCGACGCGGCGTAGAGGTAGCCCTCGATCCTCGCCGTGCCGTCGGCGAGGAAGGTGACCGTCTGGCCGAAGACGGCCGCCGAGTCCCAACTGACGCCGTCGAAGCGGAAGATGGCCACCGTGCCGGTGTCTATCCCGGCCGGGTCGAAGACGAAGCTCAAGACCGCCGGCGTCGAGAAGGTGATGTGCCCGCCGTCGGCGCCGCTGAAGTCGTAGAACGGCGTCAGCGAGACGAGGCTCTGGCTCGTCGAGGCCACGGTGAAGGGCTGCGCCTCGGCCGACTGAGTCGAGACGGGGACCACGCTCACGCCCGGCTCGTAAGAGACTATCGTCGTGACGGTGTCGGAGCTGGCCACCGTGGCGGGCAGTCGGTAGATGGTGCCGGGCTGGCCGGGCT
>JACQPK010000294.1 GCA_016207565.1 Elusimicrobiota bacterium | reverse complement strand
GGTCCGGGTCGGACAAGGCGACCGACAGCGCCTGCGCCGCGCGCGGCGTGTGGATCGAGCCGAGCGACCGCGCCGCCTGGAGCCTCACCTGCCACGACTTATCGTTCGCCGCCGCGGCGCCGAGCGGGCCGACGCCGAAGTCCCTTGCGAGCGCGCCCAAAGAGACGGCCGCAGCGTAGCGCACCCACCACGAGGGGTCGTTCTCGAGCGCGCGCGACAGCGGCTGGACGGCGCCCTCGAATCCGGCGCCTAGCGCCAGGGCCACCGCGAAGCGCACGTCGACCTCCGGGTCCCGCAGCGCCTCGGCCAAGAACCGCCCGCCCGCGCGGTCGCCGATGCGCCCGAGCGTCATCGCCGCGGCCACCCGCACCCGTGGGTCCTCGTTGAGCCTAAGCAGCGCCGCGCCGACGTACGGCACCGCCGCCTTGTTCCCCGCGAAGGCCTGATCCGCGATCACCTCTCTCCGGCGCTGCCAATCGCCGGAGCGAAGTTCGGCCTGGAGGAACAGCAGCCCGCGCGCGGAATTCAAGCCGTCCCGCAGGTCCGCCTCGACGGCGACCGCGCCGGGCCGCGGCGGATGCACGCCGCCCAGGATGCGGTCGACGGGCGGAAACATCTCAGGCCCGGCCCACGACGAGGCGGCGAGCGCGAGGAGGAGGCTGGGGGTCATGTGTTCTCCGGGCAGGGCGCCCGGCGTCACGACCCCTGCGGACGCTGAGTATAGGAGGAAAGCCTCCTTCCGTCAATAGCGCGCGGAGCCACGTTGGCCCGCGGTGGTGGCGGCCGGAGCGGTCGTTGCCCCGGCGGGCACGCCGCCGCGTCGACGCGGCGGCTCTGTCCTCGCCGCGCGACCGCGCGCGGCTGCGGAGGCCCCGCCGAAGCAACGACCGCTCCGGCCTCGGCTGGCCCCAGGGTAAGGCCTATCGCAGGAAGTCGAGGATGAGCGGGTTGACCACGTCGGGGCGCTCCTCGTGAGGGGCGTGGCCGAGGTTCGGCAGGGTGATGAGACGGGCCTTCGGGTGCTCCGAGGCGAAGCGCGCGGCGCTCTCGGCTTTCACGACGCCGTCGTGGTCGCCGCGAAGGACCAGCGTCGGATGCGGGAGCTCGCGGTAGCGGCGGGTGAACGACTCCGGGTCCGCCGGGACGGCGCGCTGGAGGAACGTCCGCACGGCGTGGGAACCGCCGGGCCGGCGGAAGGCCTCGGCGTACTCCGCGACCAGCTCTTCGGTGATCACGGTCTTGTCCACGAAGCAGGTGCGGGCCACCAGGGGGATCGCCCAAGGGCCGAGGACCTTCGCGTAGAGCGCGCCGAGGACGGGCCAGCGCAGCGGCCAGATGATCGCCGGCCGGTCCGCGGGATAGACGGGCGCGCCGATCAGCACGAGCCGGTCGACCCTTTCGGGGCGGTGGAGCGCGGTCCACAGCGCGACGAGTCCGCCCATCGAGTTGCCGGCGAGGTGCGCCTTCTCGAGCCCCAGGCGGTCTAAGTGCGCGACGAGGAAGCGGCTGTAGCCCTCCGGGGAGTAGTCGAAATCCGCGGGCTGGTCGGAGGCCCCGTAGCCGGGCCAGTCGAAGCAGTGGACCGTATGCCGCTCGGCGAAGGCGTCGAGCTGGTGGCGGAAGGAGTAGAGCGAGGCTCCCATGCCGTGGAGGAAGAGAAGCGGAGCCCCGGCGCCCTTCGTGCGCCAGCGGACGCGCACGCCGCCGACCTCGGCGAGCGGGGAGGCCTCCGCCAGCTTCATGGCGGGGTCACCGTCAGCTGGCTCGGGTCGCGGGACAGCACTACGACGCCGGCCACGATCAACGCGATGCCGGCCCAACGCCAGCCGGAGACGTGCTCGCCGATCCAGAAGCGCGCGAGGAGGGCGCCGAAGACGAAGGTCATCGCGGTCAGGGGCTGCACGAAGCTCAGGTCCGCCCACGAGAGCGCGGCGCTGTAGAGCCCGAAGAAGCCGCACATCAGGATGACGCCGACGACCACCTTCGGATTGCCGGACATCGTGAGCATCCGGCCGGCGCCGTGCGTCGAGAGGTCCCCCACCTGTTTCATGCCGACCGACAGGAGCGCCTCGCCGGAGGCGGCGCAGAGGGTCGCCAGGAGCACGACGACGAGGGTCTTCACGCGCCAAGGATAGCCCTTGTCCGCCTCATCCGTCAACGACGGTCGCCTTGCGATTATCCGCGGCATCCGTTACCCTCTGGGCGTGGGCATTTCCGGCCTCCGCGCGCGGGCGGCGATCCTGCTGGAGCTGACGCAGCTGCTCCGGACGCGGGAGCGCTGGTGGCTGATCCCCCTCTTCGTGGCCTTGGTCGTCGGCGGCGGGGTGCTGCTGGTGGCGGTCAGCCAATCCCCGGTCGCGCCGTTCCTCTACACGGTCTTCTGATGGCCCGGCGAAAACCGACCTTCGGCATCGGACACCGGTTCGCGGTCGCG
The DNA here is from genome assembly GCA_016207565.1 of Elusimicrobiota bacterium. Lineage (GTDB taxonomy): Bacteria > Elusimicrobiota > Elusimicrobia > UBA1565 > JACRDR01 > JACRDR01. Next base: position 5,472 of record JACQPK010000294.1, on the reverse strand, counting down.
AGCCTGGCGATCGGCGTGGCGCTCGTCGCGGCCCTCGTCGTGGTGCAGACGCGGGGGGCCAAGCGCGCGATCCGCGAGCGGGCCCGCATCGGCGCGGACGTCGCGCTCGAGCAGACGGCCGCGCTCTGCCGGGACCGGCTCGCGAAAGGCCAGGGCCGCGCGCTCTACGGGGCGCTGCTGCCGCTCGTCGGGCTGCAGCGGTTCGTGTCGATCGACGTCTCGGATCCGGACGGCCGGCCGATCGTGCAGCTCACGCACCCCGAGCGGCATCGCGGCTTCACGCAGGACCCCGACGGCCGCCGCGCGGACGACGACGTGGTCGAGTTCGAGCAGCTGCTGGCCGACGGCGACCGGGCGCTCGGCACCCTCCGCATCGGCCTCTGGGTGCGCGGGATCAACGACGACCTCGACCGCATCACGCGCCACGGGTGGACGACCGGGCTCGGGCTGTGCGCGCTCATCGCCTTCCTGTCGTGGGCGCTCGGAGCCCGGCTGTCGCGACGGCTCCGGCGGCTCACGGACGAGATCCAGCGGCGCGGGCCCGACGACTTCTCCCCGCTCGACGCGCGAGGGACCGACGAGGTCGCCCAGCTCGCCGGCGCCTTCAACCGGCGGCAGGACCGGCTCCGGGAGGAGCGGGCGCGGCGCATGACGGCCGAGGCGCACCGGCAGGACATGGTCCACATGATCGTCCACGACATGAAGGGGCCGCTCAGCGTGTTCCGCTCGGGGATGCCCTTGATCCGCGAGAGGCTTTCGGCGGACGCGCGGCTCGGACGGATGGCGGAGATGCTGTCGGAGGGCGCGGGGCGACTCCTCCGGATGGCCGAGAACATCTTGAACGTCGCGCGCGTCGAGGACCCCGACGCGCCCATCGAGAAGAAGCCCGTGGACCTCGCGGCGCTCGCGCGCGCCCGGGTCGACGCGGCGGCGGAGGCCGGCCGGGAGAAGGCCGTCGCGGTCTCGCTCGAGGCGGCCCAAGGGCTTCCGAGCTGCCTCGGGGACCCGGACTTGCTGGCCCGCGTGCTCGACAACCTGCTCTTGAACGCGATCGAGCATACGCCGAAGCGCGGGCGCGTCCGCGTGGGGCTATCCAGCGCGGACGGCGTCCTCCGGCTCGAGGTCCTGGACACGGGGCCCGGCGTGCCCGCCTCCGAGCGCGAGCGGGTTTTCGAGAAGTTCCGCAAAGGACGGGCCGTCTCGGGAGGCGCGGGGCTCGGGCTCGCGTTCTGCCGCCTCGCGATCGACCGGCACGGAGGCCGGATCGGCGTCGCCGACGGCGAGGCCGGCCGCGGAGCCCGGTTCGTCGTCGAGCTGCCGCTTACGGCCCGATCCGCAGCTGGCCCAAAGCGGGCCGCGGGATCAAGCTCTTCGTCAGCGAGCTGACGCCCTCCTGCAGGTAAGACGAGGTCACGAGGATCACCCCCGCCATCACCACGGCCATCGCGACGTTTCCCCGCGCGATCTCCTGGTCCTCGTCGTAGGCGGTGGAGAGCTTCTCGAAGATCCTGAGCGAGAGCTCGATCGAGCCTACCGTGATGACGAAGCCGAACACCAGGTGGCAAAGGCAGTAGAAGAGGAGCCGCCAGAAGGAGACCGAGGACTCCGCCGGGGCGCTCAGGTAGACCGTGACGGTGCTCGTCACGGGGTAGAGCGACTTCTTCATGATGAGCGACGCCGCGACCATGAGCGAGGCCAGGAGGATCGCGACCGCGACATTCCCCTTCTTGAGCTCCGCCTCCGTATCGAAGGCGGTCTGGACCTGCGCGAAGCTCTTGTAGCTCCAGAACACCATGAAGATGGAGAGGAAGATCGACAGTCCGAACTCGGTGAGGCTGACGATCAAGCGGGTCGTGAACATTGTGGCTCCTAGAATTTGAACGGCTGGATCGCGAACAGCCTTCCGGACCTCAGATAGTTTTCGGTCAGATCGCCGACCGTCCCCGGCGGCAGCCAGGCCGGGCCCGCGGACTCGATCATCACGTATGGCAGGCCCTCGTGCTCCACGAAGTACTCCCCCTTCGCGGGGATGCGGTGCACCCCCATCAGGTAGTGTCCGGGGATCGCGAGCCCGACGAGCCGGAGGTTCGGCCAGTTGATCAGGATGCAGCCGATCACGCCGGTCTTGGTGTCGCAGTCGCCCTGGCCCAAGGTGAACGCCTTGGGCGGCGGCAGCACGCCGCCGATCGTCTTCTCGCCCGCCTGCAGGCCGGGGTCCTCGTAGCGGATCGAGGTCTGGACCATGGCCGTGACCGCGCCGACGAGCTCCTCCATCCCGTATTCCTTCCCCTCGACGATGCCGGAGAAGGCCAACGATACCGGCGCCATCCGCCGGGCGTTCTTGCGGATGAGGCCGGGCATGTTCACCTCGACGGTGCGCGCGTCCTTGTAGCGGAAGCCCGAGTCCGCGTAGAGCTTCACGCGGCGCTCGCGGTACTCCTTCGCGAGGTCGGCCAGGGTGATGTCGAGGGCCGCGCGGATCGAGTCGTTGCGGCGCTTGATGTCGGCGAGCTTGGCCTGCAGCGCCGCCTGGTTGTCGGCCGTGACCTTGCCGGTGTAATAGAGGTCCTTCGTGCGCGCGATGGCGCCGTCCTGCGCCTTCTTATACCACTGGTCCAAGGCCGTGAAGTCTCGGTCCTTGAATCCGAACTCGTCGGCGGCGGCCTGCACGTCCTTGTGAGGGATGCGCACGGCGACCGACAGCTCGTCCTGGTTGAAGTTCCTGAAGCCGTACTCGACCGAGAAGTCCGCGCCGACGCGCCGGATGCGCTGGAAGGTCGTGGCGTCGCCGCCGACCATGCCGGAGGCCTGCCCGTAGGACTCGAGGCGTTCCCCGGCGGGGCCCGGCGGCTCCTGGGACATCGTCCAGGTGAGCCACGCGAGGGCGACGTAGAGAGAGCTCGCGCTCGCCAGCAGGAAGGGAGTCCGGCCTCCGTTCGTCACGCGGGCGTCATTTTACTTCATTTGCCTTCAGCCACCTCAACGCGCAGCGCGCCCGAAGCAACGGATCGACCGCCGCCGGCCGGGCGAGCGCCCACTCGAGGTCCTCGATCCCGGCATCGGGAAGCAGGGCGCGCTGCGCGGTGAGGTCCGGGTCGACCGGCTCGGTCCAGCCCGGCGCCGGCGGGTCGGCGGCCGGGCGCGTCCGCAGCCCCCGCGATTCGGGATCGACGGTCGCCGCGGACAGCCAGCGCCTCGCCGCGGCCCTAAACCTCGCGTCGGGGCTCGCCAGGCCCGCGCGCGCGGCGGCCAGCTGATCCTCGAGCAGGCCCGCCTCGCCGCCCTTCCCATCGAGGCGGCGGGGGAGGCGGTGGTCGCGCCCGGTCGCCTCGACGAGGCGGTCCAAGATGCGGTGAGCCCGGGCCTCGTCGCCGGTCGAGAGGTACGCCGCCGCGAGCTCGGCGAGCGGCGCCGCGTACTGCGCGCCGTCCGCGGCGGGCTCGCCCCAAGCGGCCCGGGCCCCGGCCGCGGCGCCGTAATAGCGGGCCCCGTCCACCCAGCCGGAAGGCGTCTCGACGTCGGCCGCGACGGCGTGGGCGTACCGGCCCTCCCCGAGATTCATCTTTCGCTCCACGAAGTCCCGGGTCCTCGCGGACAGCCCGGCCCACTCCTTCCCGAGCCCGCGCCGGGCCGCCTCCGCGCCCCACTCGATCGCGAGCGCCTGCACCGCGAGGAGCTTTTCGAACTCCGGGCAGGACCAGTCCGGGCAGCGCGAGTAGCGGAAGAGTCCGCCGCCGCCGGGGTCCTCGAGCTTGGCCAGGCCTTGCAGGAGCTTTCGCGCGCGCAGCTCGACCTCGGGGCCCGCGCCGACGAGCGCCCGGTCGGGCTCGAGCTCGAGCAGGAAGGCCAAGGCGTGCGCCGAAGGGAAGCGGCGCTCGCTCGCCTCGGCCCGCCCCAGCGCCGCGAGCCCGTCGCGGACCGCCGCCTCGGCGTCGCGGCGGCGCTCCGGGGGGCTCTTCTTCCTCCAGGCCGCGTCGCGGAGCTCGATGGCGAGGAGCTCGCGAGCCTTCTCGGCCGCGCGGCGGCGCGCCTCGGCGCGCGCGTCGGCCAGCGCCTCGCGGTTGGCGCGGTACGCCTCCGACACCCGCGCGGCCCAGGCGACGAACGGCCCGGGGCCGATCACCGACCCCTCCGCGAGCGCCTCTCCCGTCGGGAGCAGCAGCGCGGTCGTAGGGACGGCCGAGCCGTAGCGGCGCGCGAGGTCCGGCCGCGCGTCGCGGTCCACGCGCACCGGGATCACGTTCCCGCGGATCCACTCGGCGACGGCGGGGTCGCCGTAGGTGCCGAGCTCCATCAGGCGCGACCAGTGCGACCAGGCATCGGTCACGTCGAGCAGCACGAGGCGGTCGGCGGCGTTCGCCTCCCGGAACGCCGCGGCGCCCCACTCCCGCCACGGGATGCGGGCCCCGGACGCCGGGGGCAGGCCGGCCAACGACGGCACCTCCCCTTCCCCGCGCGCGGGCCGGCTCAGGAAAGGGACGCGGACGTCCGGCGCGACGTGCAGGCGCCACGCGGCCAGGCCGGCGGCGATGAAGATCGCGCCGCACACGAGAACGGACGCGGCATGGCCGCGCTTCTTGGGATTTTCGGGGGCGGGCTCGTCCACCCGGGGATTGAACTAATCTTCGAGCTGGGAATCCCAGTAGGCGAGGTCGATGAACTTCTGCCAGGCTCGCTTGATGGGGAACGGCGACTTCAGGGTCAGGGCCGCCGCGTGGTGCCAGCGCGGCCGCGAGGGCTGTATCATCAGGCGCATGCCGGCCTCGTGCGGCAGCCGGTTCCCCTTCCTCAGGTTGCAGGGGATGCAGGACGTGACCACGTTGTACCAGTCCGTGCGGCCGCCCCGGGAACGGGGCAAGATGTGCTCCAGATTGAGCTCCGTGGACGGGAAGCGTTTTCCGCAATAGCAGCAACGGAAATTGTAGTGCCGGTAGATGTTGCGGCGCGTGAAGGTCACCTCGCATCGAGGGACCCGCTCGAAGACCTTCAGCGCCACGACCTCCGGGATCGCGATCTTGATCGTCGGGGTGTGCACGAAGCCGGACGGGCTCTCGGCGATGGCCTGGGAGAGCTCCAGCCAGCTCTCGAAGTCGTAGGTCCGGTACTGCTCGTCGACGACGAAGGCCCGGTCCATGTAGACGAGCGAATGGGCGCGCTGCCAGCTCGTGATCTGGATCGCGTAGAAGTTCCGGTTCAGGAGCAGGACGTCGGTGCTCATGTCGGCGGCCGATCCCTATATCGGCCGCCCAGGAAAGGCCGGCGAAGCCGGCCCTCCTTTTCAGCCGTTGTTCGGTCGTTCATGCCTTCCTTAGTGTAACAGCAATCCCCGTCGCTGACAATACCGCGGGGACTGTCCGCGGGGACTGTCCCCTTGGGGACTGTCCCCCGTGGTTTATCGGAGCCTATAAACCGGTGGGGACAGTCCCCAAGGGTACAGTCCCCTAGTAGATCCACCCGGGGGCCCCCTGGGGC
>JACQPK010000293.1 GCA_016207565.1 Elusimicrobiota bacterium | reverse complement strand
GGTCCGCCTCGATCATCTCGGCCGCCGTCACGACGCGGAGCCCTTCGTACTGCGTGGGGATCGGCGGTTTGGGCACGCGAGGCTCAGTGGAACAGCTTGACGATCGAGACGGCCGCGCTGACGAGCGCCGCGGCCCCGATCGCCGCCACGATGAGAAAGCTCCCCATATAAGGAAGCATGAGCAGCCCCCAGGCCTTGGTCGCCGAGACGCCGTAGACGTGGCGGATCGAGCGCGCCTTCAGGCGGAGGCTGAGGATCCCGGCCAGCGCCAGGAGCGGGAGCAGCGTAAGAAACGAGTCGGCGCGCAGGGCCCGCAGCACGAGCGACGCCGGCAGGACCAGCGCCCACACCAGCTCGCTCATGCCGACGAGCACGAACAGCGCGACGCCGCTGCCCTCCAGGCCCTGCGCGTCGGCGAGCAGGTGAAGGGCGGCTACCAGGAGGAAGCCGGAGACGAGCGTCCACAGGCATACCGCGACGAACGACGCCGGACCCGAAGCGACGGGGAGGAAATGCCGGCTCACCGCCTGCGACAAGAACAGGCTTCCCCCGGCCACGAGGAACGCCGCGAGGCCCAACGGCCAGGGCTTGCGCTCCGCGACGAGGCGGGCCGCGTGCTTGGGCTCCTCGATGAACTCGGCGAGGACCTCAAAAGAGATCATGCGCTAGAATCCCAGCCAGCGGTACTCCAACGACGGCGCGACGTCGCGCAGCTCCTTCAGGAGCTTCGTCTCCGGACGCAGCCAGCTCAGAGCCCCCAACTCGAGCATGCCGAGGATGCTCTCGATGCCGTCGCCTTCGCGGAGCACCTTCGGCGTCCCGGAGATGCCGCCCAGCTTTCCCGCCAACGCGATGGCGTCGCGGCTGTCGCCGAGCTCGTCGACGAGGCGGTTCGCCTTCGCCTGGTCGCCCGTGAAGATGCGTCCGTCGGCCAGCGGGCGGGCCTCCTCTTCCTTCAGCCCTCGCCCGTCCATGACGGCCTTCAGAAACTGCCCGTAGGCGTTGTCGATGAGCCCTTGAAGGATCGCGCGCTCCTCGGGCGTCATCGGCCGCGCCGAAGAGCCGATGTCCTTGTGCTTGCCCGACTTGATCGGGTCCGCCTTCACCCCGACTTTGGCGAGCAGCCCCTCGATGTTCATCGAGTTGAAGATCACGCCGATCGAGCCGACGAGCGTGCCGGGATGGGCCACGACCTTGTCGCAACCCGCGGCGAGATAGAAGCCTCCGGAGGCCGCCACGTCGCCGAGCAGCGCCACGACCGGCTTGTTCTTCTCGCGCCGGACCCGCAGCAGCGCGCTGTGGAGCTCCTGGACGGCGCCGACCGTGCCGCCGGGGGAGTTGATGTCGAGGACGATCGCCTTCACCTCGTTTTTATCGCCGAGCGAGCGGATCCGGCGCGCCCATTGCTGCACGCCCGCCTCGCCCCAGCCGCGCCCCCCCTCGGACTCGCGGATCACCCCGCGGATCGAGACCCAACCGACGACGTCCTCGCGTTTGGCGAGCAGCTTGAGGCGGCCCGAAGTGGAGATCCCGTCCCCCGGCGTCGGCTTCTGCTGGCGCGTCAAGATGACGACCGCGGCCACGGCGGACAAGGCATGGAGCGCGACGAGCGCGATCACGAGCTTGCGCCGGCCCGGGCGCTCCGCGGGGTGATCCGGAGCCGGCGGCGCCGCGGGCGGCGGCGCCTCGGAGGGCGGCGTCGCGGCGGGCGACGTCGGTCCGGGCTGCGGAGGCGCGAGCGGCTGCGGATCCAAGGGTTCGGGGTCGGTCATGTTGCGTTTCTATCCTGTGCGTGCCTGGCCTCACCGCTACGCCGGTCGATCGAGGCCTGGCACGCTACCTTGATTCTAGCGCCGAACGGTGGCGATGTCGATAGCTCGGTTGCGACCGGTCTCCTTGCAGTGATAGAGCGCGTCGTCGGCCCGGTGGACGACCTCCTCCGGCGTGTTCCCGTCGCGAGGGAAGTGGGAGATGCCGATGGAGACGGTCACCCGCACCTCCTGCATCCCGAGATGGAAGACCTCGCGTTCGACGTTCGAGCGGACCGCCTCGGCCTTCCGGAGCACGCCCACCGCGTCCGCGCGCGGCGCGAGGATGCAGAACTCCTCGCCGCCGTAGCGGGCGACGAAATCGGTCTCGTAGACGCTGTCCTTGATGATCTCGGCCACGCGGCGCAGCACCTGGTCCCCGAACTGGTGGCCGTAGGTGTCGTTGAGCTTCTTGAAGTGGTCGATGTCGAGGAGCATCACGCAGAACGTCGTCTTGAAAGTCTTCGCGCGCACGGTCTCGTCCTTGAGGCGCATGTCGAGGACGCCTCGGCGGGCGACGCCGGTGAGACCGTCGATCTGGGAGAGGCGCTCGACCTCCTGGAAGAGCTTGAGGCGCCGGAACGCGAAGCCGGTCTCCTCGGCAAAGCCATGGGCGCGCGTGATCAGCGCCTGCGGGTCCGCCCCCTCGGGCACGCGCCCGAAGAACAACCCCATCAGCTCCTGGCCCTCCCGGATCGGCACGATGACGGCGCGGTCCGGCTTGTCCATGACGTGCGGCGCGCTCAAGGCGACCTTGCGCTCCTTCAAATAGCGGTCCAGCGTCTCCCAGCTCGCTCCCACCGTCGTGCCCAGGCGGCGCGTCACGAGCGGGTGGAGCGCGTTCTGGGCGCGCAGGTCGCAGACGTAGAGCCCGAACTCCTCGATGCCGACGAACTGGAGCACCGCGGCCTCCAGCTTGGGCCGGATCTCGTCCCAGGTGAGCGCCTCGGAGAGGCCCTTCACCAGGCCGTAGAGCGCGAGCACCTCGCGCTGCTCGGCCTCCACCTTCGAGCCCTTCGCCTTCGCCTGCGCGACCTCGCGCTGCAGCGCGTCCTTTCGGGTCCCGCGCTCGGCCACGGCGGCCTCGAGCCGGTCGTACTCGCCGGCGTTGCGGCTCACGACGTAGACGGCGTAGAGCCCGCCGAGCACCGTCCAGGCACCGGTCGCGATCCAGAGCTCGCGGCCGTGCGCGGTCGACACGAGCGCGAACCCCGCGGCCCAGACGAGCGCGGCGCAGACGGTGAGCTCGAGCGCCGCCCACCTCCGGCGAGGCCACGAGACCCAGAACGCCAAGCCGGGCGTCGAGATCAGGAAGGCGCCGAGCACCAAGGGATGGAGGAGAAGGGTCATCAGCCGACCACCTGGTTGCGGCCGTTGTGCTTGGCGTGGTAGAGCCGCTCGTCGGCGGCCTTCACGAGCTGGCTCGGGGTCGTCGCGTCCTGCGGGAACGACGCGACGCCGTAGCTCTGCGTGACCCGCGTCTGCTGGCCCTGGAAGACGAAGGGCTCGTTCTCCACCTTGGCGCGGATGCGGTTCGCGAACTCGACGGCCTGGGAGCGCACGATGCCGGGGATGATGATCGCGAACTCCTCGCCGCCGTAGCGGGCCACGAAGTCGACCGGCCGCGCGTGGTTCGACAGGATCTGGGCGACCTTCTGCAGCAGCATGTCGCCGGCCTGGTGGCCGTAGGTGTCGTTGTACTTCTTGAAATGGTCGACGTCGCACATGATCAACGACACGGGGGTCTGGGAGCGCCCGGCACGCATGATCTCGTCGGCCAGCCGGTTCTGGAACGCCTTGTGCGTGAAGAGCTGGGTCAAGGCGTCATGGGTGGCCAGGTTGTTGATCGCCTCGTAGAAGTGGATGTTCTCGAGCGTCAGCGACGTGAAGGTGGCGAACAGGTCGACCGTGCGGAGGTCGTCGGCCGTGAACGCCCCGACGCGGTCGCTTTCGACGCGCACGAAGCCGTAAGGCTTCTTCACGACCCAGAGCGGCGCGAGCACCGCCGAGCGGAAGCCCCACGAGCGCCCGCGAAAGCGGTCGTCCCCGGCCACGTCCTTGACGAGGACGGAGGCTCGCGTCGTCGTGGACCACTGCGTGAGCGGGTCCGGCGGCTCGCCCGCGAGGATGCGCACGCGGCTGCCTTGGTAGCGGGCCTCGAGCACCTTCATCACGCGCGCCTGGACGTCCTTGGCGTCCATCGTGGCCGTCAGGTTCTTGGCGGCGGCCGTGAGGTCCCGCCGGAGGCGGATCTGGTGCGCCGCCGCCGACTCGAACGCGCCGTAGAACTTGAGGTCCCGGTCGAGGTCGCGGATCTGGTTCTCGAGCTCCTGGGCCTGCGCGGTCGCGCGCTGGGTGGCGGCCTTGAGCTTGGAGCGGTGGAACCCGAGCCCGAGGCTCACGACCCAGACGCCGGCCACCTCGACGGCCAGCGCGATGCGGCCGTGGAAGTCCTTGATCTGCGCGCCGATCAGCAGCGCGCCCGCCGTGCACAGGAACATGAAGATGACCTGGAGCTCCTCGTCGCGCCGGAAGTCCCCCCAAAAGAACACGAGGCACGACAGCGGGAAGAGGATCAACGCGTACTCGGGATGGAGGTAGAGAGAGGCCGCGATGCCGAGGAAGATCGCGCAGGAGCCGAAAAGAGTGACGTCGCGGCTCGAGAACATGTCGTGCTTGCGCCCTCAGGCCGTACCCGTGGACGTCAGCGTATAGAGGATAACGGCCCCACGCGAAAAGCGCAAGACTCAACGACTCCAAGTTTCCCCGGTGCCCTGGGAACGGAGTCGCGCAGAGGTACGCAAAGGAAAGTGACGGAAAGGCACGCAGAGGACTGAAGATCAGCGACGGTTGACGATCCGCTGTATG
>JACQPK010000035.1 GCA_016207565.1 Elusimicrobiota bacterium | reverse complement strand
GGTTCTCCGGGCACGCCGGCCGCGTTGGCGGCCGGCTCTGTCCTCGGGCCGCGGCCGCGCGGCCCTGCGGAGGTCCCGGAGAACCACACCCCACTCCGGCCTCGGCTTACCCTTTGGGATCGAACGAAGGAAAGACGCGCAGCAGACGTTGCCAACCCCCTTTATGAAAGGGGCCGACTACGTTCTCGACTCACGCGCTTCCTTCGTCGGCGAAACAAAGCAATCCGGCAGAGGCCGGACAGCGCGCCACCGCGCGCAGCTCTTGCCAAGGCCACGGGGGCCTGGTACAAAGGGGCCGTGGCTGAGACGGGGCTCAAAACCAGGGGCTTTCGCGGGCTGGTGCTCTCGCAGGCGCTCACCAGCTTCAACGACAACGCCTTCAAGACGCTGGTCGGGCTGCGGCTCATGGCCAGCCTTCCGCCGGGCGAGGCGGCCGCCCAGATCGCGGTGGTCGGCGCGGTGTTCGTCCTGCCGTTCATCGTGTTCTCGGCGGCGGCGGGCGCGCTGGCGGACCGCATGCCGAAGAACTTCCTGCTGCTGCGCCTCAAGCAGATCGAGCTGATCCTCATGGCCGCGGCGATCCCGGCCCTCGCGTTCGAGCATCGGCCGTCGCTCTTTGCGCTCGTGTTCTTGATGGGCGTGCACAGCGCGTTCTTCTCGCCGGCCAAGCAGGCGATCGTCCCCGAGCTGGTGAAGGACGGAGAGCTCTCCCACGCCAACGGCCTCATGCAGATGGCGGTGTTTCTCGCGATCGTGCTCGGGACGGTCACGGCCGGGACCCTCGCGGCGGGGAGCGCGGCTCGCTTCGCGGGCCTGGTGTTCGTCTTCCTCGCCGCGGTGGGAGTCGGCTTGATGCTCCTGGTGCCCCACACCGCCGAGCGCGACCCGGCCCGTCCGCTGCCGTGGAACGCGGTGGCCCAGACGTGGCGCGACATCCGCGGCCTCGAGAACCATCCGGGCGTGCTTCAGGCCGTCGTCGGCACGGGCTACTTCTGGTTCCTGGGCGCGGTCTTTCAGATGAACCTCTTGGTCTACGGCAAGGAGCTCATGGGCGTGTCCGAGGAGGTCCTCTCCCGGCTGCAGGTCGCGCTGGCGGCGGGCATCGGCGCGGGCAGCTACCTCGCGGGCCGGATGTCGCGCCGGCGCATCGAGCTCGGCCTCGTGCCGCTGGGAGCCCTCGGCCTCGTGGCCTTCGGCGCGGACCTCGCCTTCTCGTACCGCTCGGTGGCGCTCACGGTGTTCAACCTCGCCTGCTTCGGGGCGGCGTGCGGCTGCTTCGCGGTGCCGCTGCAATCGTTCATCCAAAGCCGCACCCCGGCGGACAGCCGCGGAAGGGTTCTCGCGGCGGCCAACACGATCTCGTTCGTCGCGATCCTCGTCGCCTCCGCCTCCCTCTGGATGGCGACGCGCTGGTTCCACCTCGCGTCGGGACAGGTGTTCCTCGTCGCCGCGGCGATGACGCTCGTCGTGGCGATCTACCTCTGCCGGCTCCTGCCCGACGCGCTGCTGCGCCTGCCGTTCTACGCGCTCTCCAACCTGATCTACCGGATCGACGTCCGAGGCGGCGACCGCCTGCCGATCGAGGGCCCGGCGCTCCTCGTCGCCAACCACGTCTCGTTCGTGGACGCGTTCCTCATCGCGGGAGCCTCCGAGCGGCCCATCAACTTCCTGATGTTCCGCCGGTACTACGACATCCCCGTCGCGAACTGGTTTTTCCGGGCGATGGGCTGCATCCCGATCTCGGACGCGGACGGCCCGCGGGAGATGATCCGCTCGCTCGACGCGGCGCGCGAGAGGCTCAAGGCCGGGGCGGCCGTCTGCATCTTCGCCGAGGGAGAGATCACGCGGCACGGCCAGATGCTGCGCTTCAAGAAGGGCTTTGAGCGCATCGTCTCCGGATTGGACGTGCCGATCGTCCCCGTGCACCTCGACCGGGTCTGGGGCAGCGTGTTCAGCTTCGAGGGCGGCAAGCCGCTCCTGAAGTGGCCGCGCCGCATCCCCTATCCCGTCACGGTCAGCTTCGGGCGCCCGATGCCGTCGTCGTCCTCGGCCCACGACATCCGCCAGCAGATCCTCGAGCTCGGCGCCGAGGCGTTCGAGCTCCGGCTCGCGGAGCGCAAGCCGCTGCCGCTCCTCTTCCTGCGCGAGGCGAAGCGGCATCCGCTGCGCTTCGCGCTGGCCGACTCGCTCGGAGCCCGGCTCAACTACGGCACGGCCCTGACGCAGGCGCGGGCCCTCGGCCGCGCGCTCGACGCCGCGCTCGAGGGCGGGGAGAACGCCGGGCTGCTCCTGCCACCGTCCGCGGCCGCGGCGCTGGCCAACCTCGGGCTCTCCTTGGCCGGGCGCGTGCCGATCAATCTCAATTACACGACCTCGCTGGAGGTCGTGCTCCAGTGCGCCGAGAAGGCCGGCATCCGCCGGATCCTGACGACCCGCAAACTCGTCGAGAAGCTCGGCTGGGATCTCGGAGACCGCGCGGTCTACGTCGAAGACGTCGCGAAGACGATCTCCAAGCCCGGCGCGCTGTTGGCCGGGCTTGCCATGCTCGCCCTCCCGCTCTCTTGGGTCGAGCGCTGGTTCTTCCCGAAGGCGCGCGGCCCGCTCGACCGGCTCGCGACCGTGATATTTACGAGCGGCTCGACCGGCCTGCCCAAGGGCGTGATGCTCACCCACAAGAACGTCCTGGCGAACCTCGAAGGCATGGCCCAGGTGTATCAAGTGCGCAAGGACGACCGGATCGTCGGGGTCCTGCCGTTCTTCCACTCCTTCGGGTACTCCGTGACCCTGTGGTTCCCGCTCGTGAGCGGCTTCGGCGTCGTGTACCACCCGAACCCGCTCGACGCGAGGAAGATCGGCGAGCTGTCGGAGGAGTTCCGAGCGACGTTCTTACTCGGAACTCCGACATTTCTCGCGTCTTACCTTCGCCGCGTCGAGCCCGAGAAGTTTAAGACGCTGCGGTACGTCGTCGTCGGAGCGGAGAAACTGAGAGATGACCTCGCGGTCGCGTTCCGCGACCGCTTCGGGATGGCTCCACTCGAAGGCTATGGCTGCACCGAGCTCTCTCCCGTGGCCGCCGTGAACATCCCGGACATCAGCTGGCCCGGCGTGCGGCAGAAGGGCACGAAGCTCGGGACGGTCGGCCAGCCGTTGCCGGGCGTCCTGGCGAAAGTGGTCGACCCGGACACCCACGCGCCGCGGGCGGAAGGCGAGACCGGCCTCCTCCTCATCAAGGGCGCCAACGTAATGAAGGGCTATCTCGGCGACCCGGACAAAACGGCCGAGGTCGTCCGCGACGGCTACTACGTCACGGGCGACATCGCGTCCATCGACGCCGACGGTTTTTTGACGATCACCGACCGGCTGAGCCGCTTCAGCAAGATCGGCGGAGAGATGGTCCCCCACATTAAGGTCGAGGCGAAGCTCCACGAGCTCGCGGGCCGCGTCGAGCAGACCTTCGTCGTCACCGCGGTCCCCGACGAGAAGAAGGGCGAGCGCCTCGTCGTGCTCGTGAAGGGCTACGACGACGTCGAGGGGCTCGCCAAGCGCCTCCAGGAAACGGAGCTGCCGAAGCTCTGGCTCCCCGACCGCGCGGCCTTCTTCGCCGTGCCCGAGTTTCCGGTGCTCGGCTCCGGCAAGCTCGACCTCCAGAGGCTCAAGGCGGTCGCCAAGCAGCTGGCTTCCACCCCCGTATGACCGACGTCCACGTGCATCTCGCCGCGCTGCCGACGCCCGCCAACGGCTGCCTCCTATCGAAGCGGATGCGACGGAGCCCGATCACGCATCTGGTCGCCTGGTCGCAAGGGCTGCCGCTCGACGACGCGGAGACGGCGAACGCGCGCTACCTGGACCGGCTCGACGAGGAGCTGGGCCGGTCGAGGAGCGTGCGCCGGGCCGTGCTCCTCGGCATGGACGGCGTCTACGACGCCTCGGGGCGCCTCGACGAGGGGCACACGGACTTCCTCATCGCCAACGACTGCGTCCTCGAGGCTCGAAAGCGCTCCGAGCGGTTCTTGGCCGGCGTCTCGATCAACCCGGCGCGCCGCGACGCGGTGGAGGAGGCCGAGCGCTGCGCCGATCGCGGCGCCGTCCTCGTGAAGGTGCTGCCGAACGCGCAGTGCTTCGACCCCTCCGAGAAGCGCTTCCAGGACTTCTACCGCGCGCTGGCCCGCCGCAAGCTGGCCTTGCTCAGCCACGTCGGGTTCGAGTTCAGCCTCATCGGCCAGGACCAGTCGGTCGGCGACCCGGCCCGGCTGCGGGCGGCGCTCGACGAGGGCGTCACGGTGATCGCGGCCCACGGCTGCAGCACGGGCCTCTTCGTCTGGGAGAAGTACCTCGAGACGATGCGGGAGCTCGCCGCGCGCTACCCCCGCTTCTACGTGGACACCTCGGCGCTGACCCTGCCGAACCGGGTCGGCGCGCTCTGGCGGCTGGCGCGGAGTCCCGAGCTCAACGACCGGTTCCTGTTCGGGACCGACTACCCCCTCCCCGTCTTCGGCTGGGGCCACGGGGGAGACGCCGATAACCGCTTCGACCGGCAGGCCCGGGTGCTGACGGGCGTCGGCCTTCCCCCGCGCCTGGACTTCGCCGACCTCCCCCGCTAGCCCTCGTTCATCCCCCCGTCACGATCAATTTACAGGATCGACCCGACGGCGGCTGATAGAATTGATGGCACGCAGGTGAAATCTCTATTTAAGGCGCTCGGCTGGCCCCTCGGGTCCGCTAGGCTCGAGCCGGCGGCGCTGAGCGCCGCCTTCCTCGCTTCTTGCCCGGACCCCGTCCTAGTGACGGAGGCCGACGGCGCCGTCGCATTCGCCAACGACGCGGCGCGGGAGCTCTTCGGCTGCGCCGCGGGGGTCCCGCTCCGCCGCTTCCCCGAGCTCTTGAACGCGGCGTCCTTCGAGGCGTACCGGTCGGCCTGCGCCGCCTGCCTGGCCGCCGCGGACCCCGGCCTGCCGCCGCTGCGCCTGGAGCTGACGCTGCACGGCCCCGGGGGCGACCGCGAGCTCGAGCTGCGGCTGCGCGCATGCCGGGCGGACCGCCGGCTGTTCCTCGTCCACGGCTTCGACGACGTCACCGAGCGGCGGCGGCTCGAGGAGCGCATGACCCGCTCCCGCGATTTCTACCTCGCCCTGCTCGATCACGTGCCGGCGCTGGTATGGCGCTCCGGCTCCGACGGCGGGCGCAACTACTTCAACCGCGCCTGGCTGCGGTTCAGCGGGAGGCCGATGGACGCCGCCTTCGGCGATCGCTGGCTCGACGACGTCCACCCCGAGGACGGGGGCGCGCTCTCGAACGAGTGGCGCCGCGCGCTCGTGGAGCGGGGCCCCGTCTCGACCGAGTATCGCCTGCGCCGCGCCGATGGGAATTTCCGACGCATCGTCGAGCACGCCGCGCCGGTCTTCGGCCCCTCCGGCGGCTTCGAGGGCTACGTCGGCGTGTGCCAGGACGTCACGGACGCCCGGTCCGCGCAGGAAGAGACCGAGGCGCACCGCCGGGCGGCCCTGCAGCGCGCGTTCGTCGCCAACGTCTCCCACGAGCTGCGCACGCCCATCGCCGCCATACGCGGCTTCGCGGAGACCCTGCGGCGCGGCGCGATCGACCAGCCGAAGGTGGCGGGCGAGTTCATCGAGACCATCGACCGCCACGCGCAGCGGCTGCACCGCCTCATCGAGGACCTGCTCGAGATCTCCCTCCTGGAGTCGGGGAGGCTCCGGCCGCGTCCCGAGCCCGTGAAGCTCTCGCCCTTCGTCTGGGAGTTCTGCGAGCGCCTGGCGCCGGCCGCCGAGCGCAAGAAAGTCCGGCTGCGCGTGGACGTCGACCCGGAGCTCGTCGTGTGGATCGACCCCGGGCAGCTCCATCAGGTCTTCGAGAACCTCTGCGACAACGCGATCAAGTTCAGCCCGAAGGGCGGCGCGGTCTCGATCGAGGCCGCGACCGAGCAGGGCTTCGCGGTCGTGACCGTGCGCGACACCGGCCCCGGCATCGCTCCGGATCAGATCCCCGTGCTCTTCGACCGCTTTCTCCGGAAGGCGACGCCGTCGTCGAAGGCCGCTCCGACGACCGGGCTCGGGCTGACCATCGTGAGAGGGATCGTCGAGCTCTACGGCGGCTCCATCGGCGTCGAGTCGTCCGACCGCGGCGCCGCCTTCACCTTCCGCGTCCCGCTGCGCCCCGCGCGCGAGGCGCCGGTCTCAATCGTCGCGGATCACGGCGCCGCCGTCGGGCGGTAGCACCGTCGCGAGCACCTCGCCCCGGTCGGCCGACTCCGCGACCGACACCTCGAGACGCGAGGCGTTGACGATCAGGGCCTTGAGGAAGAATGCCTTCACGGCTCGCGCACGGCGCTTGGCCACGGGAGCGTCCGGATCGCGCTGGTACAGCGTGAGCTTCAGGGGGCCCAGCTCCGGGTTGATCCGTCCGAGCCGAGACGCCATCGCGCGGAGGAAGGGCGCCGCGCTCTCGAGTAGCTTGTGTTTGCCCGTCGGGAAGAGGAGGGCCGAGCCGACCTCCATGTGGACGTCGCCGAGCGACTCGCGGTAGAGGATCGAGCCGAGCTCGATCGACTCGCTCGTCAGGCTCGACTCCGAACCGTCCCGCACGCCCGTGAAGCGGAAGTGAAACGGCCTTCCCACGCGCGCCGCCACGCGGCCGGTCTCGTCGGTCCCGTCCCACTCGAGGGGGTCGGTCGCGCGGCCGCGGCCGGTGCGCCGCCATACCACGCCCTCCGCCGTCATGACCTCGAATCGCCACCGGTCGTGCTCCTCCGGGAACACCCGCGGGTTGAACGTGAGGAAGGGAGGCTCCGGGAACGGGGCCGCGAGGCGCCGGACGGGCCCGCCGGGGACGCGCAGCTCGGGCACGGGGGGCTTGTGCTCGGTCCGCAGGACCTTGAGCGTGTCCGCCACCTCGTTGGCGACGGCCCCGTCGGGGGCCACGGGCGGGAGCCTCACCGGCGGCCCTCCCGGGCCCTTGCCTTTGATCGTGATCTCCTGCACGCCGGAGTCGTCGCCTTTCTTCTTCGTCTCCTTGGCGTCGGCGGACGTCAGGGCGAAAAGCAGCGCCCAGAGGATCATTTCGGCGGCTCGGTGCCGAAGGATACGGACGTCGCGCCCGAGCGCTTCGCCTCGGCGATCAGACGCTGCACGTCCCGGTAGGCCACCGATTTGTCCACGCGCAAGACGACGGGCGCCTTCGGGGACTTCGCGAGCTCGCCGCCGAGCAGCGTCCCGAGCTCCGCCCACTCGGCGTCCCTCGAGCCGACCGCGAGACGTCCCTCGGCCGTGAGGGTGACGTGGACGGCCTTCCCCGCGTCCTCCTCGCCCTTCGCCTTCGGCAGCTCGATCGGCAGGTTCGGATACGACAACAGCGGCGCCGTCACGAACAGGATCACGAGCAGCACGAGCGAGATGTCGATGACCGGGATGATGTTGACCTCGGTCACGGGCTCGAGCTCGGGCTCCGAGGCTTTCAGGCGGGTGAAAGCGTACTTGGCCATCAGGGAGCCGGCTCCTCCGGAGCGGACTGCACGAGGGCCACGGAGGCCGCTCCGGCCGACTTCAGGAGCTCGATCGTCTCGACTACGCGTCCGTGGGCGACGTCGGGCTGCGGCGCGAGAAACACCTTCCGATCCTGCCGCAAGAGCAGCGCGCCCGTCAGGTAAGCGGCCAGCTCGCCGTTACCGGTGAAGGTGCGCTCGCCGACGACGAAACGGTCCGCGCCGAGGCCCACGACCAGCACGAGGTCCACCGGCCGCTGCGGCGGGGTCTCGGGCTCCGCCTCGGCGGAGGCGCTCGGGCTCTTCTCGGCCGCGGCCTGGACCTGGAGGCGATGCTGCGCCATCATCGGCGAGAGGACCAGCAGGATGATCAGCAGCACGAGCGACACGTCGGCCAGCGGGACCACGTTGATCTCGCTGATCTCCTGAAGCTCGTGCGCCTTGTGGAAGGGGTTCACTTCGCGCCCGACAAGAGCTGCGACAGCTCCAGCATCCAGAGGTCCACCGTGTTGAGCCGGTGGCGCACCGCCATCGTGAAGTAGTTGTAGCAGACGGCGCTGAACACGGCGAGGCCGATGCCGCACGCCGTCGCGATCAGCGCCTCGGAGATGCCCGCCGCCACCACCGCCGGGCCGCCCGCCCCCGCCGCGGCGAGGTCGTGGAACGCGCGCATGATGCCGAGCACCGTGCCGAGGAGGCCGATGAGCGGCGAGATGAAGGAGGCCGTGCCGAAGAACCCGAGCCGGCGGTTGAGGTCCATCTGCAGCCTCTGGCGGTAGAGCTGGAAGTTCTCGACGAGTTGCTCCATCCCCGGCTGGGGCAGGCTCAGCAGCCTCGCGAAGGCCTGCGCCACCGTCCCTTTCGACTTGCGCGCGGCATTGAGCGCCCCCGTCTTGTCGCCTTCCTCGAGATGGCTGCGGACGCGGTCCCACACCTCCGTGGGCAGCCGCTGCGTCACCCAGAACACGTAAGCCCGCTCAAGCGCTTGGCCTAAGACCAGGATCGAGAGCACGAGCAGCACGGGCATGACCCAGCTCACGGCCATGGCCTGAGACAGCGTCATCGGTTCCATCGGCTAAAGTATGAAAGGGGACAGTCCCTTTGTCAACATTCGTGTCAACATTCCCCGATCGAAGTCCCGACGGTGAGAATGTTGACACGAATGTTGACAAAGGGACTGTCCCCTTACTGTCGTATGCCGTGGTCGTGGTCGTCGCGGGCGCCTTCCCACGAGTGGACGCGCGTGAACGCCCCGGGGTCGATCACCAGCAGATCGGTCATGATGTCGACTAGGACCACGCGCTGCCGGATCGCCGCGGGCTCGACGTGGTGGAAATGGACGCGCTTCTTCCCCATCGCCGCGGTCCACGCCTCGCGTTTGACGTCGTCGCAGTCGCGCGACACGAGGATGGCGGCGACCGCGTCGGCGGCCCGCGTCTTGATCGCGACGTAGTCCGGGCTCGTCTGGGCGTCCACCTCGCGCACGAACGCGCAGCTCAGGAAGATCGGCTTGGCGACCTTGCGGCCGATCTCCTGCAGGTAGCTCATCAGCGCCGCGACCTCGGCGACGCAATCGGTCGAGCAGAGCACCGCGATCCTGCGCACTTGTTCGGGCGGCGCGTCGGCCGGGGCCTCCGAAGCCCCGGACGGCGGGGCGGCGGGACGGGGAGGTGCGGGAGGCGGAGGAGGCGCGGCCTGGGGGGCCGGCTTCGGCGGAGGAGGAGGCGGTGCCTCGCCGAGCTCGAGCACGGCGGGCAGCTTGTAGTCGGAGGCCGCGGCCGGCGCGGGCGGAACGGACGAGGCGCCCGCGCGCCTCTCCGGGAAGACGATGCCGTCGAGCTCTTTGAGGATCACCGCGAGATCGGCGTCGCTGATCCCGGGCGATTCGACCCAAGCCATTTCAGGAGTATAGGCGGGGTCCCCTGCCGCCGCAAGGCGCCTTTACGGTTCGATGACGACGTCTTGGCGGGGCTGGACGCGGTTGCCGAGCGTCAGCGGCATGAACCCGCCTCCGCTCTGAAACGACGGAAAGAAGCCCGACAGGGCCTCGGTCTCGATGAACTGGGGAAGCTTCTGACCCGATGGAGGCGGCGCCGCCGGCGCGGTGCGATACGGCTGCGCGACGATCCGGCCGAGCCGCGGCTCGGGCGAAGCCGATATCGCCGGGGCAGGAGTCGGCTCGGAGCCGGGGGCCGGGACCGGCGCCGGGGCGGGCTCCCTCCGCATGGCGGCCCGAACGCGGCTCCTCGACATGTACTGGGGCGCCGAAAACGCCGGCGCAGAAGAGGCGAGGAGGACCACGACCGCGGCAAGAACTCGGCGCGACATGCTGACTCCCGAGGGGTACCCAAATCCTAGCCGGATCGTGTTACAAAACCAATAACGCAACACGGTGCCTGGCACCACGTTGTGTTATTGGGGCAGAGCGGGTTCGGCTTCGACGACGTTGGAGGAGTTGCCGTCCAGGCGCTCGCGCGCGACTCGCGTGAGCGCGGGGTTGGAGCTCAGCCGCAGGACTTCGCGGTACAGCGGGCGGGCTTCGGAGGACTTGGACTGCAGCTCCAGCAGCAGGCCGAGCCGGAGCATGCCGTGCAGCCGGTTCGGGTCGTCCGCCGGGCGCAGCCGCCGCAGGTCGTCGTACACCTTGAGCGCGAGCGCACGCTGGCCCAGCCGCTCGCGGCAGCGGCCCGCGTTCACGAGCGCCTGCGCCCGGTCTGCTCCCCGGACCCGTTCGAAGGCGTCGGCGGCGGGACCGAATCGGCCCAGCGACTGCCGGAGGAGGCCCACCTGCAGCCACGCCCACGGGGCGCGCGGATACTTCGGGAATCGCTCGAGCAGGTCCTCGAAGGCTCCGAGCGTCGCCTCCTTGCGGTCGAGCTTGCTCAGCCCGAGAGCGCGGTTGAACGCCGCGTCCGCGGCGGCCGCGTCCTTGCCGCGGGCGAGCGTCCCGTACAGCTCCGCGCTCTCCTCGTGGTCGCCGCCCTCGAACAACGCGGTGGCGCGCCGGAACTTGGCCTTGGCCGCGAGCTTGCTTCCGGGGTGCTCCTCGGCCACGCGGCGGAAGGCGTCGGCCGCGCCGCGGTAGTCCTGCCGGCGAAGGCGGCACTCGGCCTGGTAGAAGAGGGCGTCGGGGACGAAGGCCGCCTTCGGGAAATCGATGACGACGCGCTGGAACTGCTCCTCGGCCGCCTCGCAGTCCTTCGCCTTGTAGGCCCGGCCGCCGAGCTCGAAGCGGATCTGAGCCGCGAGCGGCCGGTCGGGGTAGAGGTCGACGGCCTTGAGCATGCCCGGATCCTCGCGGGCGCCGTTCCAGTACGCGAGCAGCAGGAGGTCCTGCACCTCGTGCGCCTTCGCGTCCTCGGGCGCCGAGCGGAGGAAGTTCTGATAGAGCGGGATCGCGTCGCCGTAGCGGCCGCCGTTGTAATGGACCTGGGCCTCGAGAAGGATGGATTCGGGAGAGGAAGGATCCGACGCTCCCGAGCCGGCGCGGCCCATCGCCCGGTACTGCTCGACCGCCTTATCCGACTCGCCGAGAGCGGTGTAGAGCTGGCCGAGCTGCAGGTGCGCGTGTCCGGCCGCCGGAGAGCCCGGGTGCATGGCCACCAGGTCCTCGAACGCCTGGACCGCCGCCTGGCGCTTGCCCACGCGCCGCAGCGCGAGCCCGCGCTGGTAGAGGGCCTCCGGGTGCTCCGGATCGTCCGAGTGATGGCGGGAGAACTCGCGATAGGCCGCGGCCGCCTCGGAGAGCCGGCGGTGCTTGTAGAGGATGTGCGCGATGTTGAGGCGGCAGGAGGCCGCGAGCCTCTTCGCGCCGTACTTCTCGGCCTCGCGGCCGGCGCGCACCAGCTCCTCCATCGCTCGCTGGTCCTTGCCCGCCTTGGCGTACTGCTCGGCCAAAGCGGCGCGCGCCTGGGCGACGACGGGAGAGCGCCACGGCGAGTCCGCGACCTTCCGGTAGAGCGCCATCGCCTGCTTGAGATTCCCCTGGCGCGACAGCGCGGCCGCGCGCCAGACCTGGCCGATGGCGAGCCACTTGTTCGGCGCCCGGGCCGGCTCGACGGCGGGCATCGTGGCGAGCGCGGCCTTCGAGTCGCCGAGGGCCAGGTACGCCCCAGCCAGCAGGTAGCGCGCCTGCGCCGAGACCTCCGCGTCGCGCGCCGTGAGCGCCGCGGGCAGCACGCCGGCCGCGCGGCCGGGGTCGCCCAAGCGCAGCCAGAGCGAGCCCTCGAGGACGGCGACCTCGCCGGCGAAGGGGTGGTGCGGGAAGCGTTGGCGGAAGCCGTGCGCCTCGCGCAGCGCGTCCTCGACGCGCCCGTCGCGGTAGGCGGACTGCAGGCGCATCAGCGGCTCCTCGGGTCCGTTGGCCGTCGGCGTCGGGGCGACGAACTCCTCGTCTTCCTCGAAGTCGGGCCCGGGCTTACCCATGATGTCGAGCAGGCGGCGGCCGCGGCGCGACCACTCGGAATCGGGATAGCGGACCAAGAGGAGGTCGAGGTGCTGCCGCGCGTCGGCGAAACGCCCCTCGCGCGCCGCGATCTCGGCCGTGCGGTAGAGGTCGAGCGCCATCCAGTGCGAGGCGGGCTCGTGTTGCTGCATGCTCGTGCCGATCGAGTCGCGGAACTTCTCTTTGGCGCCGTCGAGATCGTTCTGCTGGTACATCAGCTCGCCCATGAGGGCGGCGCCTTCCATCGTCATGGACTTCCAGTCCTCCTTGGCGGGCGGGCGCGCGGAGGCCGGGGCGACGGCGACGAGGGCTACGAACAGGATCGCTCTCATGTCAGCCCATCATGAACCTAAACGAGACGATGCCCCACACGTCGGGGTTCGACATGCCGACCCCGTTGTGGAGCGGCTGGAACTTCCACTTCTGCAGCGCCTCGATCGCGAGCCGGTCGAGGTCCGGGAAGCCCGACGTGCGCTTGATGACGACCGAGCGCTTGATCGTGCCGTCGTCGAGCACCTGGAACTTGAGCTGCACCGTGAGCTCGAGGCCGCGCTGCGAGACCCAGTCGGGGCACTTCGGCAGCACGCGCCGCAGCACCTTCCGGTTGCCGACAGGCCCCTCCACCGACCACGAGACCGGTCCTCCGCCTTCGCCGAAGCCGCCGCCCGCGGGCCGAGAGTTCTCGGCGTCGCCGCCGCCGCGGCCGTCGCGGGCGAAGCCCGGATTGCCCGGCGCAAAATCGAGGGACTGGAACGCTCCGGCGAGGCCCGGCGCTCCCGCGCCCGCCCCCCCCGAAGCGGGGGCGTCGCGGAGATCGGACTCAAGCGCCGCCGCGGCTCCGGCGCGGTCAACGCCCCCAACGGAGGACTCTCCGGGCCTATCGGCCCGGGTGCGGCCTCGCCGCGCCCGCGCGTAGCCGCCCGACGGCTGGGCGAACGAAAGCTCCTCCTCCGGGTTGGGCAGCGCCGCGAGCTGGTGCTCGAGCTCGGCCCGCTGGCGCGCGCGCTCGGCCCGAGCCTGGGCGACCTGCAGGGCGCGCAGCCGCGCCGCCTCGGCGCGTTCCGCGGCGAGCGCCGCCGCGCGGGCCCGCGCCTCCTCCCGGCGGATGCGCAGCGCCTCCGCGGCCTGGCGCCGAGCCTCCTCGCGCTGGGCGCGCAGCTCCGCGGCGCGGATCATGGCAGCCTCGCGCGCGACGCGACGCTCCTCGGCCCGCTCGGCGGCGCGGATCCGCGCCAGCTCCCGCTTCTTCTCGAGCCGCGCGCGCCCGGCGGCGGAGAGGACCCGCCGCTTCGGCTGCGGCTTCACCTGCGGATCGGCGTCGGGCAGCCCGGCCTTGATCTTCTCCGGCTGCAGCGGTCCCGGGC
>JACQPK010000034.1 GCA_016207565.1 Elusimicrobiota bacterium | reverse complement strand
TGCGGCCGCTCCGGCTCGCGCGGCCCTCCGGGCCACTCATAGAAGCGCAGCACGAGGGGTTCGCCGCACGGCGAGTCGAGGACGGTCTCGTCGAGCGCCATCTGCCCGTAAACGTCGAGCGCCGGCGCCTTGAGCCACGTGCCGAGCATGCGCCGCAAGTATAGGGCCCGGGTCGTCGGCTAGCAAGGCGCCGCCCCGCCGGGTATACTCGCGGGCGTGATCCCCTCCGCCGCCATCCGGGACGATTGGGAGAGCATCGACCGGGTCGCGTTCCGCGACGTGGCGCTGGGAGCCGGCGCGACCGAGGAGCCCCAAGCCGTCGCCGACACGCTCCAGGCGCTGGGCGGCTACCGGATCGTCGATCGCCGGGAGTTGAGAGCCTGGCTCGAGGCGCGGCGTACCACGGCGGAGGGCACGATCCTGGTCAATATCCATGGGCGGACGATCCCCCCGGAGGGGCTGCGCGAGTACATGTCGGCGGGAGGCCGCCTCGTCTGGTGCGGGGCCGGACCCGACTTCCTCGGGTTCTCGTTCCGCGAGAAGCCGCCGACGCTGAACCCTCCCAGGGCCACGCCGGCCGGCGTGGAGTGGGGGTTTCATCCCCACCCCCGGGGCGGAAGGAACTACGTTCCCGCCGAGTCGGCGGGGCTGACGCTCGTCGGCGTGGACGGCTGGTCGTCGATCTTCTTCTTGAATCTCGATCCGTCGCGCCCGCAGAGCGGACTGCTGCGCGTCACGGGCTTCTTCGACATCGGCTCCTCGGGGCAGGACATCAAAGAGCTCATGCGGTCGGCCGCCCACGGGATCGGCGAGCCCTTCATCCGGCGGCCGGTGGTGCTCGCCGACGCCCCGGCGGCGACGCCGGCGGGGCCGGGTGAGCTGGTCGCGAGCGGGAGCTTTCGCATCGACCGCGAGGCAGCGCTCTCCAAGCTGTCGGCATACCGCTTCGTCTCGCCCGAAAGCTTCCTCCTTCCCTGGGCCCGAGCCGCGTCGGCATCCGGCGCCGGCCTCTTGGAGGCGTGGGCGAAGGCCCACGGCGACTCGGCCGTGCTGTGGACGAGCTTCGACGGGGCCCCGCTGCCCGACCGCTGGACCCAGGACCCTATCGGCAGCCTCTTTGCCGAAGGCGACGACTCCAAGGCCGCCCGGGAGGTCGCCTTCTGCATCGTCGCCGCGGCCCAGGCGAGCGCGTCGCGGTTCGAGCTGACGTCCGGGGGCATCAAGACGACGCTCCGCGGGTTCTCCGCGACCTCGGTCGAGCCGGGGCGGGAAGGCGAGCGCAAGACGACGCTTCTCATTCACTTCGAGGGCAGGCGCCTCGGCCGCCACCCCGCGTTCAAAGCCATCGACCGTCTCAACGTATCCTGCCGCGCCGCAAGGTTCAAGCTCAAGACGTTCGCGCTCGAACAGCCAGGACTCGAGGCAGAGGACGCGACGAGCGTCAGGTTCGACGGCGGAAGCGTGCGCGGCCTCCTCCGGCCCTCGAACGGACACAGCCGCCTACAGGTCCACGCGCTCGGCGCGCGGGTCTGCGAGGTCGCGATGTGGACATGGCCCGTGATGGTGGAGGGCGAGATCGACGCGAGCGAGCTCACGCTGAACCTCTCGCAGTCCGGCATCGTGCGCGACGCGGCCTTCGACCGCATGCTCGCCGCGCTCAAGGACCCCATGCTCCGGCTCGTCGCCAAGGTCCTGGCGAGCCACTCGGAGGCCTTCCGGGAAGCCGCTCGCCTCGTCCGCGCGCGAGGCCTCGAGGGACGCTGGCGCAGGCTCACGCCCGTCCCGCCCCTCTCCTATCCGGCCGAGGGCTCCGGGCTCGCGGCCTGGGCCGGCCGCCTCGGCGGCGCCTTCTCGCGGACGCAGGCGACGCTGCGCGCCGCGGCGCTGCCGGTTTGGTGGCTCCGGCGCTCGACCTACCACATTCCGGAGGACTCGCCGCTCATGGACGCTCCGGTGTGGTTCGCGGCCGACGGCGGAACGCTCAGCCGCCGGCGGTTGGAGGCCGTCGCGAACCGGCTGGGCTACATCCCGGTCGCTTCACGCTGGCAGGACCGCGCGGCCGCCGGGGACGAGCTGCTCCTGCTGTCGGACGGCGACCGGAGGCTGGCGGGAGACGCCCTGTACGGCCGCCCGCTCAAGCCTAGTTGAGTAAGTGAAGTGGGGACTGTCCCCACTTTACTTACTGGCAGGAGCAGATGAAGTTGCGGTCGCCCCAGGGGTTGTCGATCCGGCCCACCGGAGGCCAGTATTTCCGGCCCCGAAGCCACTCGACCGGGAACGCCGCCCGCTCGCGCGAGTACGGGCGGTCCCACGGGTCCGAGCAGACGGATTCCGCCGTGTGCGGGGCGTTTTTCAGCGGGTTGTTGGAGCGGTCCGCGCGGCCTTGCTCGATCTCGCGGATCTCCTCGCGGATGCGGGCCATCGCGTCGCAGAAGCGGTCGAGCTCGCCCATATCCTCGCTCTCGGTCGGCTCGACCATCAGGGTCCCGGCGACCGGGAACGACACCGTCGGCGCGTGAAAGCCGTAGTCCATCAGCCGCTTGGCGATGTCCTCCACCTGCACGTCGGCGGCCTTGAGGTGCCGGACCTCGAGGATGCACTCGTGCGCGACCAGCCCGTGCTTTCCTTTATAAAGAACCGGGTAGAGGTCGCCCAGGCGCCGGGCGACGTAGTTCGCGTTCAGGATCGCCACCAGCGTCGCCTGCCTGAGGCCCTCGGCCCCCATCATCGCGACGTACATCCCCGGAATGACGAGGATCGACGGGCTGCCCCCCGGCGCGGCCGAGACCGGGCC
>JACQPK010000281.1 GCA_016207565.1 Elusimicrobiota bacterium | reverse complement strand
GTTACGCCGATCGATCGAGGCCTGGCGCGCTACCTATCCTACAAAAGTGTTCCGCGGCCGTGCTTGCTCCGTCACGACCGGTTATTGCAGAATCCCAACGATGGCCGCCGAGTATATCCACTTCTTCGGGGCCGCAGCGAAGGGCCGCACCCCGAGGATCGACCCCAAGGCGCGCGAGGAGCTCCGCGAGCTGCTCGGCGGCAAGGGCGCCGGGCTGGCCGAGATGACCTCCGCCGGCCTGCCCGTCCCCCCCGGCTTCACCATCACGACCGAGGTCTGCCGCCGGTTCTACGCCGAGGAGGCGACCCGGTGAATCTTCTGTTCGCCCTGGCCGTCGCGGCGCTGGCCGCGGAGGAGCGCGCGTGGCCCCCCGCGGCGCCTAGGCTCCCCCTCGCCCAGTCGATCGGGGCCCGCCACCACGCGCCGGCGCCGACTCCCGACCTCATCGCGGCGGGCTCGCGCTGGTCGAACGGGGTCCAGGCCGCGAGGATCCTGCCGGCCGCCGCCGACGAGACGTTCCGCATCGTCGTCATCGGCGACGCGGAGCCCGGCCGTTTCGCCTGGGAGCGCGTCTTCAGGCCGGGGAAGGACGTGTTCGCGCGCCAGATGGCCGCCGCCCAGCGCCTCGCGCCGCGCGTCGTCGTGCAGCTCGGAGATTTCGTGAGCGAGGGCACGGTGGATCAGTACCGGGCCCACGTGCGCTACCTCGACGAGAACGTGAGCGCCCCGTACCTCACGGTCGCCGGCAACCACGACCGCTCCCATCCCAACGGCGTCGGGGACAAGGCGCTTTACCGCGCGGTGTTCGGCTCCGGAGACTCCGTCGCGGACGTCGGCGGCTGGAGGCTCGTCCTGCTCGACACGGCGGACCGGCGCATGACCGCGGCCCAACTCGCCTGGCTCGACCGGACGCTCGAAGGCGCCGAGCGGTCGCTCGTGTTCATGCACGTCCCCCCGGCGTTCCTGAGAGGCAAGCTCAAGGCCGACGGCTTCCAGGCCAAGGGCTGGCGCGACGACCCGGACGGCTACCATCCCTTCATGGCGTTCTTCGCCCAGGGGAGCGCGGAGTTCGGCGAGATCGCCCGGCGCCGCCGCGTGTCCCGGGTCTACGTCGCGCACATCCACGCCTTCGGCTGGGCGCGGCACGAGGGAGTGCCTTACGTGCTGACCGGCGGGGGCGGCTCTCCTTTATATCCCTTGCCGCCGGGCTACCCCAAGCACAAGTTCGCTCACTTCCTCGATGTCGAATTGTCCCCCACGGGCGTCCGCGAGACCGTGCAGACGCTCGACGGACAACGGATCCCGTTCTCCCCTTGATCCTCGTCCTGTGTCTCAACGCGGCGGTCGATAAGACCATCGCCCTCCCCCGCCTCCGGCTCGCGCGCCTCAACCGGCCTCGCCGCGTCGTCACCCTGCCGGGCGGGAAGGGCATCAACGTCGCGCGGGCGCTTCGGTCGCTCGGGCGGCGCGGCGTCGTCTTGGGATTTACGGCCGGCGAGACGGGAGACTTCATCGAGGCGAGCCTCCGGCGCGAAGGGATCCCGGCGCGCTGGCTCCGCCTCGCCGGGGGACAGTCCCGGATGTGCCTGGCGATCCTCGACGGCCGTCCCGCGCCGACGGAGATCAACGAGCCGGGCGCTCCGGTCGGGACTTCCGACGTTTGGCGTCTCGAGCGCGCGTTCGATCCGCTCGCCCGCCGCGCGCGCGTGATCGTCGCCTCGGGCTCCCTGCCTCCGGGCTGCCCCGACGACGTATACGCGCGCCTGATCCGGCGCGTGCGCCGGCTCGGCCGGCCCGTCTATCTGGACGCGAGCGGGTCCGCGCTCAAGCGCGCGCTGCCGGCCCGGCCGGACCTCGTGAAGATGAACCGGGACGAGGCGGCCTCCGTGGGGCTTCCCGTGTCGTCTCCGTCCCGGCTCTCGCGCGCGCTCGAGCGCCTGGCCGAGCGAGGGCCGCGGGAGGCCGTTGTCACGCTGGGCGCCGCGGGCGCGGTCGCCTTCACGGCGGGAAGGCGGCTCCACGCGGTCCCGCCGCGGGTCCGCAGCGTCTCGCCTGTCGGCTGCGGCGATACGTTCCTGGCGGCGCTGGTCCGCGAGCGGCTCCTGGGGTCGCCGCCCGAGCGCGCCCTGGCGGCAGCGGCGGGCACGGCCACCGCGAGCACGCTCGTGCCCGGCGCGGCGGTGTTCCGCCCCGGAGACGTGGCGCGCGTCGTCGCCCGCGTCCGCGTCCGGCCTATCTGAAAGGGTTTGGGACGCTGGTGCGGGCGGTCTCCGGCGCGATGCGCCGGTTGATCTCGTCGAGCTTTTCCTGCATCCGCCGGCGGGCCTCGTGGAGCAGGCGGGCCTCGTAGGCCTTCGTCTCCGACTCGGGCACCGCCGTGACGCGGATCGCCTCGGGGACGCCGAGCCGGACGATCCGGGGGCCGAACGGGCGCGGCAGGAACTTCGCGATCGTGTCGAGCAGCCCGCCCTTCACGAGCCGGTCGCGGTTGCGCTTGAGGCTCTCGAAGAGCTGCTCCTGCGTGAGCCGTTCGCCGCCGTAGACCTCCGGGGCGAACTCGCCGAGGCGCCGGGCCTCGTTGACCTTCCGGAGGTCGGCCTTGAGCTCCTCGCGGCGCGCGTTCGCCGCCGGCGACTCGTCGCCGTCGAGGGCCGAGAGCGTGATGCGGATCGCGCGGGAAAGCCGCAGGATCCGGCCCTCGGCGCTGAGCGCCGGATCGCTGTCGTGCCGCGACTCGAGGTCCTCGAGGAGCCAGGACTGGAAGGCGCGCTGGCGGGCGAAGAAGCCGCCGCCGGAGGGGAGCGCGAAGCCGAACCTCCCGGCCTGGCGCTCGAGGATGCCTTCCTGGAGCGCCTCAAATCGCGCCGGAATGTCGAGGCTCGCGCCCCCCGCCAGCCCGAGGGCGCGTTCGAGGATCCCCATCTCGCGCCGGATCCGGCGGCTGACGTCGCCGGTGAACTGGTACTTCCAGACGAGCGGCACGATGTATACCGGCTTCTCCGTGCGCCGCGCGGCCCGGGCGGCCATCTGCGCGATGCCGGGGAAGAGCTCGTGGACGTAGTCGTTCGTCCAGTAGACCGTCCCCTCGGTGTGGAGGAGCGTCCCCTTGCCGGCGATCGCCGAGCGGACGGAGTACTCCTTCGCTTCGTCGCCGCCGTCGTTGGAGATGAGGTTGTTGCGCAGCCAGAGCCAGGGGGCCCCGCGCACCACTCCGCGGTCGGCCCAGCTCGCCATCTGTGGCGCGACGAACGTGGAGATCTCCTTGTCCACCATCCAGTCCGTGCCGAACTCGGGGTGGTTCGGTCCGAGGAACGCCGCGGTGTCCGGGTTCACCGCCGCGCCGAGCCGGTCGCGATCGGCCTGGGGCACGTCGAAGGAACGGATCCAGAACCAGCCGTGCACGCCGGGCAGGTCCCGCACGATGGGGATGTGCCGGAGCACGGGGACGCCCTTCAGCAGGACCCAGCGGTTCAGGTGGCCCAAGAACCACATCACGAAGCGGTTCGGCTTCGGCTGGAGGAAGCTCCGCTGCTTGGCGGGCGGCGCGGGCGCGGGGCTCTCGACGGCGGGCCAAGGCTCCCGGTCGAGCTTGCGATAGAACGCGTCCGCTTCGGCGTGCAGGAAGTCCATGTGGCGTTCGACCGTGCTCTCGCGCGACGGCGCGAGCGACCGCTGCTCGGCGACGACGGCGCGCCCGAGGGCGGCCTCGATGTTCTCGATCGGCTCGCCGCCGGGGCGGAGGTAGGAGAGGTTCCGGTCGATCCGGAGGCGCAGCACCAAGACGGCGGCCTCCAGGGCCTGGCCGTCGAGCGGCGGGAGGGTCTTGCCTTCCCGGGCCAGGCGCAGCTCGACGGCGGTGAGCGTGAAGAGGTCCATCACGACCTCGTAGGCGCGAATGAGCGTGTTTTGCCGCCGGCCGAAGCTCTCGTCGATGTAGCGCTGCATCGTCCTCGGCAGCGGGAGGATCAAACGCTTCCGGCGCCACATGTCCGCAAGCCACGCCTGCGCGCCCACGGCGGCCGCCGTCGCGCTGAAGCGGAACGCGAAGCGCGCGGTGCGGCTCTGGAGGAACTGCGCCGACTCGCGCGAGAGGACGCCCCGCTCCGAGAAGCCGATGATCCCCGTGGCGCGGTTGCGGACCTGCCGGAGGGCGAAGCCGATCATCCCGAGCGGCGTCATCACCTCTCTCTGGACGCGCATCCCGCCGATCAGATGGACGAACTGCGCCATCGCCGGGTTCACGCCTTCAACGATCCGGGCGATCCACGCGTCCCGGAAGGCCCGCTCGACGCCGTTGGGGGCGCCCTTGATGAGCGCGTGCCCGCCGCCGAGTTCGGCCGCGTCCTGGGCGGCCTTCCAGCCTTCCTCCGAGACGCGCACCTTGATCGCCGCCGACAGCGCCGCGACGCCCATGTCGGGGTTGGCGTCGATCAGCGCGGAGGTCAGGTCGCTGACGGCCTCGAGCGCCGCTCCGGTCATGCGGAGCCGCCCGAGCCTCGTCGCCACGCTCTCCATGTCGCCCTGGAGGCCGGTCCCGCCCTTCTTCGCGGCGTACATGTCGAACATCTCGCGGTCGACCGCCCACTGGGAGGCGCGGTCGCCGAACCACTGGGCGGCCGCGGTCACGTAGGGCCCGAAGCCGGCCCGGCCCTTGTTGAGGGAGACGAGCGGCACCATCTTCCCTTGTCCGCGAGGACCGAGGACGTTCTCCGCCGGGACCTCGAAGTCGCGGAGCTGGATGAAGCCCTGGTCGGTGCCGCGGATCATCATCATCTCGAGCCCGTCGCGGGTGAACGGGGTGATCCGCATGCCCTTCTCGTCGAGCGCGGCGAGCTTGGCCTTCTTGGCCGCCCAGGTCTCGTTCGCCAAGAACGGCAGCTCGATCGCGAGCACCGAGGGGCCGACGTCCTTGCCGTCGACGATCGACTTGCCGGTGACGAGGTAGACCAGCCCGGCGTCCATGATGCCGGTGATGAAGATCTTCTCGCCGGTCACCTTCCAGGTCTTCCCGTCCGGGGAGAGGGTCGCGGTCGTGCCGAGCTTGTTTAGGTCCGTGCCGGCCTTGGGCTCGGTGAGGCCGAAAGCGGCGAGCGCCGAACCCCGGACGAACATCCCGAAGTACTTCTTCTTCTGCTCCTCCGTGCCGAACATGATGAGCGGCGCGGAGCCGATGGTCGAGTGCGCGCTGATCGCGGAGCCGAGCGCGGTGGACAGGTGCGGGAAGACCTCGAGGACCTGCCCGTACTCCATCTGGTGCAGCCCGAGGCCTCCGTACTCCTTCGGGATCTTCAGCCGGAGGAGGCCGAGACTGGCGGCGCGGGCGAACACCTCGGGAGGGATGTCGTTGTCCTGGTCGATCTGGTGCGCGTCGAGGATCGGGGTCTTGAGCTGGGCCCCGTCGACGCCCAGCTCGTCGAGCCAGGCCTTCACGGCGGGGCTGGGCGAGTCGAGGACGGCGGCCGCGCGCGCCTCGTCCGCGGCCGGCAGGCCCTTGGGCCGGAGCGCGGCGCGGATCAGCTCCTTGTACGCGTCGATCCGCTCCTGCTTCGCGGGCTCGAGCCTACTCGGGATCTTAGAGAGCTCATTGAGCGGGAGTCCGCCGCGGTAGAAGTGCGGGATGAGCGCCTCGGGCTTGCGCAGGGTCTTGCGCAGCTCCTTCGCCTCCTTCTCCATCGCGGTGCCGGCGTCTTCCGGCGCGCCGGTGCCGAACGCGGCTCGGTCGTAGACTCGGGGCAGGCCGATCGAGGCGTCGCCCTTCGCGGCGGCGAGCGCGGCCGCCCGCAGGGTGTCCTGCGTGCTCGGTCTTTCCTCGGCGGCGGGAGCGCCGGCCAGCGCCGCGGCCTTCACGGCCGACGCGAGGGGCAGGATCGAGGCGGCGGGGACCATCGCCGCGATCGAGCCCCCTCTCCCCCGCGCCGCGGGGGAGAGGGTTGGGGTGAGGGGGCTGAGGACGTCGAGGCCCCTCACCCCGACCCTATTCGCATCGATGGGTGAGGGGCTTCGCGGGGAGAGGGAGGGAGTAGGGACGGCGGGCACGACGACCGGCGCGGGCGCGACCGCTTTCAGCTGAGCGAACGCGGGCGCGAGGGGCTGGAGCGCGAGAGCGGCGGCGAGCAGCAGCCTCACTTCTGTCCCCCGAACCGCTCCTCGGCCCACTTCTTCACCGTCTTGTAATCGGCCTTGCCGATGCCCACCGTCGGGAGGGCGTCCACTTTCATGAAATGCTCCGGCGAGGGGATCATGACGTTCTTGAGGCCCTTCGCCTTCATCTTCGCGAGCAGCGGCGGGATCGGTCCATCGTAGCCCGCGTAGACGACCACGAGCTTCTCGCCGACCGAGTCGCGAGGGTTGACGACCAGGAAGGCGCGCTGGGTCAGGCCCGCGGCCTCCTGCAGCTCCTGCTCGACGAGCTTCATCGGGACCTTCTCGCCTTTGATCTTCGCGATGCGGTTGAGCCGGTCGGTGATGAAGAGGAAGCCGTCGGCGTCGAGGTAGCCGGCGTCCTCGGTGTCGTACCAGCCGTCCTTGATGACCGAGGCCGTCCTCTCCGGGTCCCGGTAATAGCCCTTCATCACGTTCGCGCCCTTGACCAGGATGCGGCCCTCGGAGCCGGGAGGCAGCACCTGGCTGGAGTCGTCGGGGTGGACGATGCGGATCGCGACCCCGGGGAGCGGGCGGCCGGCGCTGCCCGGCTTGCGGGCGTGCGGGAGGTTGAGCGTCGCGACCGGCGAGAGCTCCGTGGCGCCGTAGCCCTCCAGGACCGGCACGCCGAACTTGTCTTCGAACGCCTTCTGCACCGCGGGCTCGAGCTTCTCGGCGCCGACGATCACGTAGCGCAGCGACCTGAGTCGGGCGGCGTCCACCTTGGCGGTGAAGTCCGGCAACAGCGAGGGGATCGTGACGAGAAAGGTCGCGTCGTTGTCGTCGATCAGGCCGGCGATCTTCTCGACCTCCTTCGGATTCGTGTGGTACACCGCGCCGAAGCCGGAGGTGAACGGCAGACCGATCGTCGCCGTCAGGCCGAAGGCGTGAAACAGCGGCAGGGAGCCGAGGATGCGGTCGTCGCCTTGGATCGGGAAGACCCGCCGGATGCTCTCGATGTTGGCGACGAGGTTCTTGTGGGTCAGCTCGACGCCCTTGGGGTCGCCGGAAGAGCCCGTTGTGAACAGGATCGTCGCGGTGTCGGACAGGGACTTGGGGGCCTTCGGCATGAAGAGGCGCGAGAGGAGGCCGGCCGGCAGCGCCCGCGCGGCTACATAAAGGAGGGCGGAGGCGATCTTCCGGCTGAGGACCTTCGGCATGACGTCCTCGATGAAGACCATCTCGGGCGTGACCGGGATCTTGAACTTCTCGACGAGGCCGCGGGCGGCGATCACGGTCCCGATCTCGCCTTTTCGGATCGCGGCCTGCATCTGCTCGGGCGTGCCGACGAAGCTCAGGTTCACCGGAACTTTGCCGATCTGCGTGATCGCCAAGTTCGTGATGGCGCCGCCGGCCGTCGGAGGGATGAGGACGCCGACGTTCTTGTTCGGGGGCAGCATCTTCTGAAGCGTCCAGCCGAGGAGCACGGTCCCGACGAGCGCGCGGCCGTAGGGGATCCTCTTGCCGGTCGCGCTGTCGGTCATCGCGAGCTTGTTCCAGTTCGCCTTGGCCTGCTCGACGAAGCCTCGACCGATCGGCGGCAGCCGGTCGATCTCCCGCGAGTAGGCCTCGGCGGCGGCCTCGTCGGCGACGGGACCGGGCCTCGAGGCCCCGCGGGCGCCGGCGGGGGCGAGCCCGGCGGAAGGCCGTTGGAGCGGCTCGGCCGCCGGGGCGGCGACGGCCGAGACCTCCCGCAGGGATCCGAGGCTCGCGGCGATTCCGTGCGCCAGCCGGGTCAAGGACAGGCGGCGGTCGGCGCGCGCCGCGGCCGCCGCCGGCGCGGCGGAGATGGACAGGACCCGCGAGGCCGCGGCGGGCGCCGGAAGGCCGACGGGGTCGAGGCGCGCGCCGGCGAGCGCGGCGGCGCCGGCGGAGCCGCCCTGGACCGGAGCGACCAAGACGGCCGCGGCTCGATGTTGGGCCGCCGCGGGAGCCGCGCTCCCGCCGAGCAAAGACGCCGAGACGACGAGCGCAAGCAGGCGGCGCATCTTACGGGTGGACGAGGTGCGCGTTGACCTGCCGCCACTCCCTCTCGGCGAGCATGAACGCCACGTAGTCCTTCTCGGCCGCCTCGCAGGCGGCGTTCTGCGCCGGCGAGCTGCACAGCTCCTGGAGGCTCTTCTTACCGGTGGCGCGCCCGATGTCGCGCGGCTGCGCCCGATCGATCCAAGGGGTCATGAGCCCGCTGAGCGTGGAGTCGCGGTAGCCGATCAACGGCTCGATCTCGGGGAGCCCGGCGTGATCGCCCCCCAGCTCGAGCCAGACGCGGGCGACCGTGCTCCGGACCATGTACTCCCGCTCGGCCGTGTCGGGCTGGGCCGCGAGCCGGAGCCTCGTGGCGGCCTCGGCGATGTAGGGGCCGAGGACCCGCGGATAACGAGGGAGGCGGTCGCTGACGGTGAGCCGGGCGCCCGCCACCTTCGCGCCTTCGGGCTGCTTCGCGATCGCGACCTGGATGCCGCGCGCCGCGAGGAAAGAGGTGACGTGCTCGCCCATCGTGTTGCCGTCTCCCATCGCGGTCAACGCGGAGCGCACGACCGCTTCATCGTCGGTGCGGCGGTTTCGAGCCTGGGCCTCTTGGGTCCGCGCGACCCCGGCCTTGGCGGCCTCCTCGGCGGCGCCGAGGGTCCGGGCGGCGGGGGGCGAAGCGAATGCGGCGGAAAGCACGATCGAAAGGACCATGTCGTTCTCCTGGTCGAGTGATTCTAGCGCGGACCGACCGGGCGGCGCGTGAGCCCTTTGGGCCAGGTGCCGGGGGGTTTTCCATCCCATGGGCATCTAGGACCAACGGTCCCGCTGTCGGCTCGCCGCATCGCGTCCAGGACTCACGGACTTGGGACTCTTTGCGTCCGGGGGGCTGTCGCCGCCGCCGCGAT
>JACQPK010000300.1 GCA_016207565.1 Elusimicrobiota bacterium | reverse complement strand
CTTCAGTCCTCTGCGTGCCTTTCCGTCACTTTCCTTTGCGTACCTCTGCGTTACTCCGTTCCCAGGGCACCGGGGAAACTTGGAGCCGCGCGGCCTTGACTTTGGGGAGGCTGTACAGTATCCTGTACATATGAAGGCGATGACCTACACCGAGGCGCGCGAGAAGCTCGCGACCACCATCCAGAGGGTCTGCCGCGATCGCGATCCGGTCATCATCCGGCGCAAGCGGGAGGATGCGGTCGTGATGATCTCGCTCGAGGACTACGAGGCCCTCCAAGAGACCGCCTACTTGCTTCGCAGCCCGAAGAACGCGCAGCGCCTTCTTGGCTCCGTCCGCGAGCTCGGTCGCGGAAAGGGAAAGGAGCGGAAGCTCGCCCGTTGAAGCTCGTCTTCTCCTCGAGGGCGTGGGACGATTACCTCTTTTGGCAGTCGACCGACCCCAAGCTCCTCCAACGGATCAACGGGTTGATCCAGGAGGCGGCCCGCTCGCCATACAAGGGGACCGGCAAGCCCGAGCCGCTGAAGCATATCCTGGCCGGATACTGGTCCCGCCGCATCACCGAGGAGCATCGCTTCGTCTACCGGATCGAGGGCGATGCTCTGCTGATCGCGCAGCTCCGCTATCACTACTGAGTCCGGCCTACTCCTTGAACGCGTAGACCTCGATGGTGCCTCCCTCGCGGAAGGCCGCCTCGACGAGGGTCAGGAGGAAGGCCAGCGGCAAGAACACCGGGAGCAGAGCCACCGTCAGCGCCGCCTGCCACGGGTGCTTCCGCACCGGCGTCATCCGCGCGCTCGAGTTCTTCAGGATCGTGTACAGCAGGTTCCACTCGAGCTCCATCGCGTTGTAGAAGCTCTGGAGCCAGCCGTAAGGGTTCTGCTCGAAGCAGAAGTGCGTCGCCGTCTCGATCTCGAACCCCGCCCGCTCCAGCAGGGACGTGAGGGCGCGCTCTCCGAAATGGACGTAGTGCCTGGGCACGTCGAGATGGAACCAGTCGGCGCGGAAGGCGCGCGCCTGCATGCTGTCGGAGTTCGGCACCGCCACGACGAGGAGCCCGCCGGGCTTCAGCAGCTGGTGCGCGTGGAGCAGCGCGGCGACGGGCTTGCGGAAGTGCTCCAGCGAGTGCCAGAAGATGATCGCGTCGAAGGTCCCCGGCTCGAGCTTAGCGTCGACGAAGTTGCCGACGTGCATGGCCGCTCCCATCCGGTGCTTGGCGTGCCACGCCGACTCCTCCGAGAGCTCGACGCCGTGCGTCTCGAAGCCCCACTCCTTCAGGGTGCCGAGGATCAGCCCGCGGCCGCAGCCCACATCGAGCACGCGGCCCCGGGCCGGGATCCGGCTGCTCACCTCGCGCGCGCGGCGGCGGCGGAACCATCGGGTCATCCGCTCGAACAGGGGATTGAAGCGGACGTTCTCCCTGCCGTAGTACTCCTTCGGGTACCACCGCCCGATCTCGGAGTCCGGCGGCGCCGGGTCGGTCCAGCCGTAGCCGCACTCGGGGCACCGCATCACGCGAAAGTGGGGGTCGTCCGCCGCCAGGCCCTTCGCCCTAAACGCCTGAAAGCCCCGGCGCGAGCCGCAGATCTCGCAGTCGTGCGGGTCGCGGCGTTCGAGAGTGTCGCGGGGAGCGGTCATCGGTTCAAGCGAGCTACGGGACCAGGGCCCGTTGGCCCGCTGCCAGCGTGGCGTAGAGCTTCTCATAGTTGGAGATCATGTCCATCAGCTTGAAGCGCTCTTTGATCGCGCGCTTCGCCGAGGCCCCGAGCTTCGAGCGCAGCTCGGGGTCCATCACGAGGTCCTGCAGCTGGACGAAGAGCGACTGGGAGTCCTTCGGCGCGCACAACAGCCCGTCCACGTCGTGCTGGAGGATCTCCGGCACGCCGTCGACGTTCGTCGCCACGACGGGGAGGCCCATCGCCATCGCCTCGAGCATCGCGTTGGGCAGGCCCTCCCACAACGACGGGAGGGCGAAGACGTCGAAGGCGCTGAGCCAGGCCGGGACGTCTTTCACCTCGCCGAGGAACGCGACGTCCTCCTCGACGCGCAGCTGCCGCGCGAGCGACTCGAGCTCCCGCCGGAGCGGGCCGTCGCCGGCGATCGCGAGCTTCACCGGCTGCGCGGCCTTCAGCTTCGCCACCGCCTCGATTAAGTAGCGGTGGCCTTTCTGCACGTCGAGCCGGCCGACGGCGCCGACCAGCACGTCCTCGGGATTGAGACGCAGCTGGGCCCTCAGGCGCGTCCGGTCGGCCTTGGAGACCGGCCAGCTGGCGATGTCGACGCCGTTGTAGATCGTCGAGACCTTGGCGGAGTCGTACCTCAGCTCCTCGAGCAGGTACTTCCGGCTCGCCTCCGACTCCGTGACGAGCATCGTGTCGTAGGGCTTGAGCGTCTTGTCGATGAACAGCGAAAACCCGCTGCGCGTGCGGTAGTGCACTCGCGGCGCGGAGACGAGGGGGAACTGCGCATAGCCCAGGCCCTTCAAGGCCCGGCAGAGCTGGATCGCCTGGTACATGATCGCGTGCACGATGTCCGGCTTGTTGGCCGCGATGATCTCCGCCAGGTCCTTGAGGTGCCGGAACCGGGGCCGGTCCTGCACGCCGAGGGTGTAGACGCGGTGGCCGGCGGCCTCGAGCTTCTCGGCGAAGACGCCCTTGGCCTTCAGGCTCACGACGGCCGCGACCTGGAACTGCTTGGGGTCGAGCAGGGTCGCGAGCGTGTAAAGCGTCTTCTCGGCGCCGCCCTGGGTCGTGGACGTGCTGACGTAGAGCACCTTCTTCGTCTTGGGAGGAGCGGCCGTGGTCACTTAATAGGCGCCTTTGCCGAAGAGCATCGCGGGGACGGTCTTGAGGATGATCTCCAAATCGAGACCGAGCGACCAGCGTTCGATGTAGTACATGTCGAGCGCGAAGCGCTGCTGGCTGTCGACGTCGCTTCGGCCCGAGACCTGCCACAGCCCCGTGATGCCGGGCAGCATGTTCATGCGCTTCTTGGCCGTCGGGCCGAACTCGCGCATGAGCTCCTCCATCTCGCCGGTCGTGACCGCCAGCGGCCGCGGGCCGACCACGCTCATGTCTCCGCTTAGGACGTTTAGAAACTGAGGGAACTCGTCGAGCGAAAAGCGCCTGAGCCAGCGGCCTACGCCGGTGATGCGGGGGTCGTCCTTCAGCTTGAAGAAGCCGCCTTGCGCGACCCGGACGTCCTTGAGCCTTTTCTCGGCGTCGGAGTACATCGTGCGGAACTTGAACGCCTCGAACACCTGCCCGCGGTGGCCGAGCCGCTTCTGCTTGTAGAGCACGGGCCCCTTGGAGTCGAGCTTGATGAGGAGCGCGATCAGCGCCAGGGGGAGCCCCGCGAACAGCAGGACGAGGAGGCTGAAGGCCAGGTCGAAGGCGCGTTTGGCGAGGTAGTTCGCCCGCGTCAGCGAGGTGTGCTGCAGCCGGTAGGCCAGGAGCCCGAGGGAGTCGTCCATCTGCAGTTCGCCTAGCCGGAGCTCGAGGAGGTCTGGCACCATCTTGAAATCGATCCCCGCGGTGTCGCAGAGCTCCGCCAGCGCGAGCACCTCCGCGTTGCCGCGCTGCGAGCGGGTCAGGACGATCTCCTCCGCGCCGTAGCCTCGCGCCGCTTGGAGCGCCTGCTCGGCCGACTTCAGCTCGGCGAGCTCGTGGATCGGCAGGCCGGGATGGCGCTCGAGGAGGTTCAGCTTGATCAGCTGCGCGGCCTTGCCTCCGCCGATGAGCAGGAGCGGGGTCGTCCGCTCGAGCTGCGCGACCCAGGAGTCGATCTGGCGCACGAGCCACTGCGAGGCGGAGACGAGCGCGACCGCGCACGGGCCGGCCAAGAGCAGCATCAGGCGCGAGTACGCCAGCCGGCTGTAGACGAACGTCGCCGCCAGCGTCGCGAGCGTGCCCAGCGAGGCCGCGCGCACGATCATGAGGAACCGGTCCGCGGCCGGGCGATAGGCCGACGCGTAGAGCCGGGAGTCGTACCAGAAGAGCGCCAGCCACATGGGCACGATCGCCCAGAGCAACTGGCCGTAGAGACGCCAGCCGGGGTCTTCGCCGCGGATCGGAAACAGCGAGGTGAACCACCCGCTGTGGAAGCGCAGCTCGTAGGCCAGGCGGTAGGCGCCCGCGATTGCCGCCCCGTCGAAGAGCAGGTGCAGCGCCACGCGCAAGGCGTGTCGGAGCCACCGGGGCACGCCCCCGTGCACGGATCGCTCCGGCGCCTGCGCGCCCGCGCTCCGGGGCTGGGCTCTCGCCGTCATGGTTGCCGCCCGCTGGCGGCAACCATTTCCTCGTTCGCGGCCGCGCTCACTTCGGTCACAGCCCCCGGGCGCGGATGTCCACGAGGTTGATCATGCCGATGGCGCGCCCGCGGCCGTCGACCACCGGCAGCACCGTGAAGGGAAACTTCCGGTTGCCCATGACGTCCGCGGCGACGATCGCGAGACTGTCGGAGCGGATGGAGGTCGGCTTGGCGTTCATGACCTCGCGCACCGACTTCTTCAAGATGTTCTCGCCCCGCTCGAGCTGCCGGCGAATGTCGTAGTCCGTCACGAGCCCCTTGAGCCGGCCCCTGCGGTCCACGACTGAGACCGCTCCGGCGTGCTGGCGCGTCATCTCGACGAGCGCCTCCTGCATCGTCGCGCCGAGCCCGATGACGGGGTTGTGGTCGCCGTCGCGCATGATGTCCGCGACCAAGAGCGTCAGCCGCTTGCCCAGCCGTCCGCCCGGGTGCAGCGCCGCGAACTGCTCCTTGCTCAATCCCCGCAGCTTCATCAGCGTCACCGCGAGGGCGTCGCCCACGGCGAGGGCGGCGGTCGTGCTGCACGTCGGGCTGAGGTTCAGCGGGCACGCCTCGCCGTCGATCGGGGTGACGAGCACGATATCGGAGCGCTTGGCCAAGGTCGAGCGCGGGTTGGACGTGATCGCGATGATCGGGGCGCCGATGCGCCGGAGCGAAGGCAGGATCGCGTTGAGCTCGTCGGACTCTCCGGACTTGCCGATCGCCAGGATCACGTCCGTGCGCTGCACGACGCCGAGGTCCCCGTGCATGCCTTCGGCGGGGTGGAGCGAGATCGCCGGAGTCCCGGTCGCGGCCAGGGTCGCGGCGACCTTCTGCCCGATGAGGCCGGACTTGCCCATGCCGGTGACCACGACCTTGCCCCGGCAGCGGGACAAGAGCGTGACGGCCCGCGAAAAGCGGCCGTTGACCGCGTCGCGAGCCTTCCGGAGCGCCTCGGCCTCCATGCCGATGACCGCCTTCAGCTCCCGGACCACGTCGAGCCGCTTCATCCGCGTCATTCTATCAAAATGGGTTTAGTACAATTTCGTAATGCCTATCCGGCGCCGCCCTAAAGGGCTCTCCGGGCCCTGCGGGCCCGGGTGCGCCGCAGGCGCGGCGACGTCCATCGCCGTCGTATGGACGTTGTGGTCCCTTTGGACCGGCAACATCGTGTGGACGCCGGCCTTCCTGGCTTTTCTGGGAGGGCTCGCCTGGCTCTGGTCCGTCGACCCGCGCCCTTGGGAAACCCGCCCCACCCTCCTCGTCTTCCTGGCCTGCGCCGCGCTCTACCTGTCCACCTTCCGCTGGCACGGCGGCGACGACATCCCGACGACCCTCGTCCCCTTCGCCCTCCTGCGCGACGGTACCTTCCGGCTCGAC
Source organism: Elusimicrobiota bacterium (assembly GCA_016207565.1). Classification (GTDB taxonomy): domain Bacteria; phylum Elusimicrobiota; class Elusimicrobia; order UBA1565; family JACRDR01; genus JACRDR01. Next base: position 1,443 of record JACQPK010000300.1, on the reverse strand, counting down.
GGCTGGCTCTCGCCGTTCCTCGACGGCGGCAAGGCCCAGGATTTCACGCTGCGCTTCGGCGACCACCGGATATCGATCTATCCGGTCGCGGGCGCGCTGATGGCGCTGCCGGTCTTTCTCTTGCCCGCTCTGAGCGGCATCGCGCCGAGCGAGCCGTTCATGCACAACATCTCCAAGGTCAGCGCAACGCTCATCGCCGCCGGCTCCGTGGCCGTGCTGTATCGGGCGCTCGCGGCGAAGGCCTCGCGCGGCTGGGCCCTCTGGCTCGCGTTCCTCTTCGGCCTGGGGACCTGGAGCTTCAGCCTGAGCAGCCAGGCGCTCTGGCAGCACGGCCCGGCCTGCCTGGGGCTGGCCCTGGGCGTGTGGGGGATGACGCAGCGCGGGTTTCGATGGGACGCGCTCGCGGGGTTCGGGTTCGCGCTCGCGGCCGCGTCCAGGCCTGACAATTTCTGGCTCGCGGCGGGCGCGGGACTTTGCGTCCTGTTTCACCGCACGGGGCGCGTCCCGGGATTTTCGCTCGGAGCATCGGTGCCGGCGGCGCTGCTCCTCACCTACTGGCTCTACTACACGGGCCGGCCGGTCCCGCCGGAGAGCGAGATGCAGAAGGTGCTCTTCGCGGGGTTTCAGCCCGAGGCCTTCGTCGCGCTCCTCGTGAGCCCGACGCGGGGCCTGCTGTGGTACTCGCCGTACGCGCTCCTCGGCGCGTGGGCGGCCACGCGGCGAGGAGCGAGCGCGGAGTCGCGGTGGTTCTTGGGCGCTTCCGTCGCGGCCTGGGTGTTCTTCGCCTGTTATGGCCCTTGGGTCGGCGGCAACACCTTCGGCGCCCGCTACTTCGCCGGGATCTGCCTGCTCATGACGTTCGCCCTGGCGGAGGCCGAGCGGGAGTTTCGCGCGTCGGCGCCGAGGCTGCGCCTGCTCGCCGCCGCGGGCTGCGCGTCGATCGTCGTGCACGCGCTGGGCGCCTACCTGAACTGGCCGGGCTCGTCGCATCTGCCGACGGCCAAGCTCCAGGCGTGGCACTGGAGCCTGCACCCGTGGCTGTTTCTGCTGTCGCCCGAGGGCTCGCTGCGCGCCATGCCGTGGGCCGCCCGCGCGCTCATCGCGGCGGCCGTCGCGGGCGCGGCGGCCTGGGCCGCGATCCGGTTGGGGCCAGACCCTTTGTCAGGATTCCGTCAGGATTCGCGGGACTACGGAGCGCCTTGCCGTAAATCCTGACGGAATCCTGACAAAGGGTCTGACCCTAAGCGTACAGGCGCTCGAGCGTTTCCAGGGTGCGGCGGCGCGAGAACTCGCGCTCGACGCGGGTCCGCGCTGAGCTGCCGAGCGCCGCCCGGCGGGCCGGGTCGTCGACGAGCTCGAGCGTGCGCTCGAGGAGCTGAATCTCGTCGGCGGCGAATAGGCCCGTCTCGCCGATCGCGTCGCGGTTGCCGGGGACGTCGGAGG
>JACQPK010000033.1 GCA_016207565.1 Elusimicrobiota bacterium | reverse complement strand
GGAAGGCCGCCTCATCGTGGATTCCAAGGGGCTGCGGACCCTATATCGGGAGGAGAACGGGACGCTCATCGCGATCCGCGAGGACGCCAGCCGGAGGACCGTGTCGCAGACCTTCCAGACGGAAAGGGGACCTGCCACCTCCGTCATGTACGACGAAAAGGGAAGGGTAGCGCTCATCCATCTCGGCGTGAACGACCAGCGACGCGTCGACTTTTCGCACCTCGAGCGTCGCGGGCTCATCCCCGCGAGCCAGACGTCGGCGGTGAAGAAGGAGATCGGAGCGCGGCAGGCGCTGATCGCCTCGAGCGCCCGGGTCAGCCCGATGATCATTCCCGACGGAGCCCGGGCGGAGGTCGCCTACGCGATCGCGGGCAACAAGACAGACACGCGGGTCCACGTCCTCACGTACAACAAGGGCATCGGCGTGGTTGCGCTGGGCGTCGACGACAAGACGTCCCGCGTCAGCGATCTCACCGGGCTCGTCGAGACGGGCTTGATCCGACAGGGAGACAAAGACAGGCTCCTGCCGCTCAAACCGGCCGCCGACGCCGTGCCGCGGTTCGTGTTCATCAACGGGGAATCCAAGGTCACGCAGTACACGGTCACCGACAAGGGCGCCCCCGGCGCGACCTGGCTGCTCAACTACGAGCACGGACGTCCTCTGTCGGCCGCCCTTCCGCGCGACAAGGAAGGAAGGGTCAGCGTCGCTCCGCTCATCGCCAAAGGCTTCGTCGCGCCCTCGGCACGCAATCTCACGCAGGACCAAGTCGGGCTTAAGGAACTGGCGGATCAGCCGGCGCTGATCACATTCACGAAGCAAGTCCCCAATCTCGCGACTCCGGATAAGATAGTAGACATAACCCCCGGCACGCTCCCGGAGCTCACCGTCACCGGCGTCGACGCCCATGGCCGCCAGGTGATCTACCGCGCCTCGCTGCGCGGAGGCGAATTGCAGGCGCGCACGACCTACATCGAAGGCGACAAGGTCAGCAAGTTCAACGTCAGCTACCATGGCAGGGTCGACCCGTCCACCGGCCAGGGCGAATGGACCCAGCGCCACATCTACGAGTCTCAGTCCAAGGTCCTGCCCGACGGCAAGGAGCAGCTGCTCCGGTCCAAGAACCGGTGGGAGAACCCGCAGGGCGACAGCTGGGTCTTCGACCCGCGCCAGCAGTGGCTCAACGCCGATGAGGACAGCCTCCTGAAGGGCGCCACCAAGGCCGCGGGGGACAACTGGTTCGCGAAGGCTATCGGCGCGCCCGGCCACGGCGCCAAATGGGGCTACGACAAGGCGAAGGAGGGCTGGGTCCGCATCGGGGCCGGCGTCGGGATAGGCGACCCGATCGACAACGAGGTGGTGCTCGCCGCGAGCGAGATACGCCGCTGCCCCGACGTAAACTGCTCGCAAGGCGTGCTGCAACGCATGACTCCGCAGGGACGCCAAGCGGCGGTCCTGCTTATGCAGAACGCTCGGACGGACGCGGTCAAGACGCCGATGGACGCCGACCTGCAGATGGACCTCTACTCGGGCCGCACGCACGTCCCCCCCGAACTCGGATTCGAGTCGCTCGGCAAGCACTACAGCGTCCAGAATGCGGCCGCCGCGTGCAACGAGAAGGGCGGGATCCTCTGCAGGAGCTACGCCGTCATCGACACGGCGGGAGCCACGGCCGCGTCGACCTTGCCGTATCTCTATCTGGGACCGGCCGCGCAGTGGGCGGGCAAGGCGGCGAGCGCGGGTCTTGCGGGCTCGAGGCTCGCGTCGACCGTCGCGAGCAGCGAAAAACTCGTCGCGCTGGCGACGCGAGCGGGAGACGCGGCGGGAAAGACGTTGCACTACGCCAATCAGGCGCAGCTCTACGGCGGCCTGACCGCGGGAGCGGTGAACTCGGCGATCGCGTACAACGAGGGACGCTTCGCCGACTCGCTGACGGAGGCCGAGGCCGGCGTTGCCAACGCCGCGGTGCTCGCGGGGCTGCACGCGCAGCAGAAACAACCGGGCCGCGCGCTCGCGCGCGCGGAAACGAAGGCCGCCGACCCTCTCCGCGCCCCCGAGCCGCCCCCCCACGCCCAGCCGGGCAAGGTGAAGGTGATCAACGACCTCCTGAGGCGCTCAGACGAATCGCGCAACCCGTCCGTCCACGAGCGCCAAGCCGCTCAGCGCAAAGCGCAGGAGCTCATGGCGCGACACGACGTGACGCCGGAGCACCTCGCCCCGGACGCCCGCGCGCTGCTCGCTCCTGGCTTCCGGCCGTCGGCGCCGCCTGCCGCGAGGCCCGCCCCCGCGCCGGAACGCGGCCCCCCGCCCAGCGCGCCCGCGCGAGTCCAGCCTCCCGCCTCTCCCGCCGCCTCCCCGGTCCCGGTGGCGGCGCGTCCCAACTACGAGCTGCGCCCCCGCGGCGGCGGCGCCGCGACCGCCGCGCCCCAGGCTCCGCCGGTCCAGGCGGCGGGCCGTCCCGGGCCTCGTCCGGCGGAGGCTCTCCCGGCGGCGGCGTCCGCGCGGGCGATCCCGTCCGCGGCCTCTCGACCGGAGCCGGCCGCGTCATCTCCCCGCGCCGCGGAGCCGATCCGCCCGGCGGAGTCGCCGGCACCCGTCAGGCCCGCGCAGGCCGCGGCCGTCCTTGAGGACGGCGGGCGCACCGACAGGGGGTCCCACGAGGCCCAGCGGCCCCTACCCCCCGGTGCGCAGGCCACCGATGGGAACTCCGGCCGGAGCCGGCCGACACCGCCGAGCGCCCCGCGCTCGCGAGGCTTCGAGGCGCCGCAGCCACCGGAACCCCCGCCGTCGACGTCCGTCGCCCCGAGGGCGGAGGCTCTCGCCCGGGCCGAACCGCCCCTCGAGAGCGCTCGACGCCCCTCGCTCGAGGAGCCGGCGCGCTCGGCGATCACGCCTCCGCCCGATCCGAAGTCGCTCCGCGCCCTAGCCCGCCGGGGAGTCGAGAGCTTCCACCCGGGCACCGCGGCGCCGATCAAGAGGGGGCCGCGGCTCGATCCGGCGCCCGAGCTCACCGCGCTTCAGCGGGCCGTCATATACGGGCGCGCAGCCGCGGCAGAGCCGGAGGCGCCCCCGGGTGGGGGCCTCGGACGAACGAGCGTCGCGCCGTCCTTGGACGCCTACACCCGTCCGTTCTACGCGGGGGCGCAAGAGGCGGGGCAGTTGCGATCCTTGGCGCGCAACCCGGACTTCGAGAAGCTCGGCTCCGAGCACCCGGCGTACTTCGCCGACCATGGGGACACACACAAGTGGGACACGATCCGCAACAGCGTCAAGACCGTCTCATTGGCGATGGAGGGCGGGCTCATTCCCAGGAGAGCCGGCGAGCGTCTCGCGTTCATGGAATCGGTCGCCGGCTCGGTCGGAGCCCTCCACGACATGTGGATGGTGGACTTAAGCAAGCCAGGCCGCAGATGGCATCCCAACCGCGCCGGCCAGGAGGTCTTCCGCGACGCCTTCGATGGGGTCCTCGCCGACGTGCTGGAGGGCCCCATCGGACGCCGCGTCCGCCGGGCGCGCGCGGAGGGCCGCTTGAGCCAAGACGCGGAGACGGTAACGCGAGAGATACTCTCACTGAACTTCGCGCACTCGAAGACCCAGGTCCCGCTGCGCGTGCTCGACGACGCGTCGACGCTGCGATCGACGATGCAAAAGGCGTTGCGCGAAGACACCCAACTCCCGGCGGAGCGAAAGGCCGGACTCGATATCGAGGGCTATTACCGCCCCCGCGGCGGCATCGAGTCCTCGTACGCCTGGCTGCTGGAGGATCCGGAGCTCGCGGCTGACGTGATCGATTCGGTCCGGTCTGTGCGCGTCGGCGACGCGTTCCGCTACCGGGGTCCTTACGACTTCCGCGGGCTCACGGGCGCCACGATCAGCGTCACCCCGGCCGGCCAGGCCGTGTACTGGTTCACGGACCCCGCGACGGGCCGCAAGTACCCGACCGTCTCCGATAATCCCTTCTCGATCGGCGAGGCCAACACGCGGCTCACCCGCATCAACGAGCGCGGCGAACTCGTCTTGGGCACGCAGCGCAGCCGGTTCGAGACGCCGGCCGCGAGGGCGCAGGCGGTGGCGGCGACGGTGCACGTCTTCTGGGACGTGTACCAGGATTACGCCGGCAGCTTCCGCGGCGCCCAGGGCCGGGAGATCGCGCTCGAGAGGGCTCCCGATGAGGGAGCGCCGGGAGGCCGCGGATTCACCGAGGAGGTGGCTGATGCGCTGAGGCACAAGTACGAGACGGAGCTCCCGCGGCTGCGCAGCCAAGGCAGGCTCCTAGGCGACGAGCCGATGCGGATACGCATCGAGCCGGCCTCGAGGACCAGCGAGGCGGAGCGCTTGATATCGCGCAAGGCCGGCGCGCTGGAGGACGGCCGCTACGCACGTGGCGGGCCCTTCGACCGGCGTGCGGCCCCCAGCGCCGCGTTCTGGGCGAAGGTAGGGGCGGGTGGAATCGACACGGCCGGACTCGACGCCCGGACGCGCAACCGAATGCTCTACGGCGCCAAGCTCGTCACGCTGGAGCCGGGCGAGATCGTCGTGGTCCGCGGCGCGCCGCCGGGCTACGTCTACGTGCCCCTGCGAATTCCCCAGGGCTCCGGCCTCGAGGTGCACGTCGCGGGAGGCTACGCCACCTTCCCGCTCCGCGAGGGCGTTCCGTTCGGCGAGATCAGCGCGGTAACCGGAAACCCGCGCAATGCCGACATCCGTGTGGTGGGGACGCGACCGATCGAGTTGGTCATGCTACCCGCCAGCACGTACCTCCAGCACTGGTCCCGCTACTACACGCATGCGGAGCTCGTCCGGCGCCTGCGCGCCGACTACGCCCGGGAGGAATCCCGTGGGCAGCCTTGACTCCGCGACCGTTCGGGGGTACCGTCCATCGATGAGCCGCGGGCTCGCCGGAGCATCCCTCTTCGCCAGCTGCCTGGCCGCGGCCTTGGCCGCGGCGAGCGACGATCCGCTGCGGACGCGCGCCGACCTCAAAGACGTCGCCAAGAAGTCCGCCCGGGCGATCTCCGGACGGCAGGAGGCGACGAAGCACAAGGCCGGCGTCGCCTTCGGAGACGAGAGGGTCAAGGCGAAGCTGAAGACGCGGGGCATGGACCCCGCGACCACGCTGCAGCCGGGAGCGCTCGCGCCGGGAACTCCGGATTCGACCGGCGGGCCCGTGAAGGGCCTGACGATGAACGACTCGCCGACCGTGGGCGCGTCGAAGAACGTCACTCCCTACCAGGCGGACTTGGACCGAGCGGCGTCGGTCATCCGCACGAATTCCTACCGGCTCGTCGCCGGCGCCGAGCATGCGCGCAACCCCCTCTTCGCCGGCACCGGCCGCCTGTCGGCGCTCTCGACGCTGATCATCGGCGTGATCATCGGGATCGTCGGCGCGATGATCGGCAAGATGACCGGCCAGACGCTGCAGGGATCCCTCATCACCGCCGTCGGCGCGTTTCTCGGCTCCACCGCGCTGATGATGATCGCCGGCGGGAAACCCGATCCGGAGCGGCTACGGGAGGACATCCCGGCCGCCGGCGCGCCGATGCGCACCGAGATCCGAAAGGATTTCTCCAAGGCCGGCGGGCGAGTCGCCGATTTGGACGATTCCGGATCGGGGTCCGCTCCACCGGGCGATGACGAGTAAGGAGGTTCGGATGCGACAGGCTCGAGGCGTCGGGTCGTTGCTGGCGGCCGCTGCGGCCATGGCGTGTCTCGAGGCTCCGGTCTGCGGGGCCGGTGACGCCTGCAGGGAGCTCCGGAGTCGTCACTGCCTCAACGATCGGGGCGAGCCGGACGGCAATTATCTGGCGTACAACTCCCATGACTGCCAGAAGCTGCTCCACGAATTGAAACAATCAGGGAAGTCCGAGACGGACTGCGCCGCCGCTCCACGCAAAGCCCGCGCCAACCCGGAGACGAAGTCCGGCACGCCAGGGCAGGTTCTCGCACCGGCGCTCATCGAAGGAACCAGGGGGCTCGCCACGCTCAAGCGCGCGCCAGACACGAAGGAGAAACCCGATCCCAAAGCCGGACAGGAGGCCCCTCCGCCCCCCTCCGTAGCGGGTTCCGGCGAGTGGGAAGCGGCCGACGAAGCGGCGGATGAGCCCGTCGAGGGCGATCCGCCGGCGGAGCCGAGAGTCGAGCCCCCGCCGAAGAAGGCGCCGAGCGGCCCCACGCCGGCCGCCCCGGCGAGGCTCAAGCATGCGTGCTTCAAGGCCTATGAGACCGAAAGCCACGAGGCGGTCCTGGCCGCCCTTGGCGTGGCCCCGAAGCCGCCGGACCCCGGGGACTACGGACTCGACCCGCAGATCGACTGCTCTCTCAACCAGACCGAGCCGACCGCGCGGATGAAGCAGGAGTCCCACTGCAGGATCAACAACCTCAGAAAGGCGATGAAAGGCTACTGCGAGGCCGTCCGAAACGACCGGCGGGCGAACGCGGAGCTCCCGATACAGAAGGAGCTCATCCGCAACATCAACATCTCCATCGACCACGAGCAGGCCCCCGACGACGGCTTCGCCGAGCCGTGGCTGAAGACGAACGGTCCCAAGACGATCGGAGAAGCCTACGGCGCGTACAAGCAGGCATTCGAGGACGACATCAAGGGGACGGACCGCCCGGAAAAGAACGAGGCGGCCGCCGATGCCGCCGCGCTCGACGTCGTCGCGGACTCCTTCATCACCCAGTCAGCGTGGCGCGGCGGGTTCGAAGAGGCGATCAAGGCGCGCTGCCGGTGGCCTTATCCCCGCAAGGAGACGACTCCGCAATGCGAGCGCAGGCTGCGCGAGTCGGCGTCGGCCGATATTCGCCGGCAGCGAGAGATATCGGGCTTCGACGCTCGCGACGTTAAGGTCCGGCGGGGTCCCGGCGCCGCCGCCGTGCTTGGGGCCGCCGCCGTGGGCGCGGGGGTCGGGGCATACCTCGGAACGCGGCTCGCCGATCGCGACGACGACCGGAAGAGGCGGGAAGCCGACAAGGCGAACCGGTGCTTGCCCGACTCGGAAGACTGCACCAAGTACTGGGGCTGCGTCGACGACAGAGAAGCCGATGCCTCAGGCTGCCGCAGGAAATATCTCCGCGGCGCCTGCAAGACATCCGGCTGTCCCGCCCGCGATACGGAAACCGCGACGCAACGCTAAGGACAGGCGGCCGCCGTGACGACGCCCTCGTCGGCGGCGCGTTGGGAGCAAGCGCGGGCGTTCTCCTTTCCGCAACACTTCCCCAATATGGCGCGCGGGCGTTCCTTGTAGCTCTCGGCGCACGTCAGGTACTCGTTGCAGCTCGCGTCGTCCTTCACGCCGCGCGCCGCGGGAGGCGCCGCGCCGCCGGGGACGGGCAGGCCCGCGCCCGACACGCTGGGCGCGGAGGATGAGTCGGCGACGGCGGGCGCCGCGCCTCCGACGATGCGGTCGATGCACGCGGCGGCGGTCTTATCCTTTGGGCTCAAGTGCCTGCAGCGCGCTACGAGCACGGGGTCCTTCATCTGGAGCGCCTTCGCGGCCTCGACGGCCGCCTTTCGTTCGACGACGCTCCCCTTGCCGGGATCCGAAAGCTTCAGACGCGCGCGGAACATCTCCGTGAGACGCGAGTCCATGCTGACGTGCAGCGAGGCCAGGATCATGGACAGGCCGTTCTTCCTCATCTGATCGTCGCTGGTGAAGAACGCCGGATTGTCGCCGCTCCGCGCCTCCGGCCCCCACCTGGCCATGATCGCCCCGAACGGCTTTACGTGGCGCTCGATCGTGATGTCGATGAGCGCCGCGTCCCCGCCGTCCTGCCTCTCGGTCTTGTCTTCACCCGACAGGCGATACGCAAGCTGCGCGACCTCTTCCTCCAGCGTTCGATGCAGCGCCCAATAGCGGTCCGCGCAGAAAAAGAACATAAAGCCGCCGACTTCGCGAGGCGTGCAAGGCCGCCCGCGCCCGACCATGCACGCGCCTTGGGACTCGCAGCACTGCATGCCCGGCTGGTTCGCGCTGAACGCAGGCTGGGGAAATCCTCTGCTGTTGGACGCCTTGAATGCCGGATGATCGGCGGGAGTCAAGAGCGACGCCTGGGGCGCCCACTGCTGCAGATAGGCGTCCGCCTTCTCCGGCGCCTGCTGCCTCAGCCGCGTGTAGCCGAATTGCTCGAGACGCGGGCCGCCGTGGCACGCATGCTTGGCCACCGGCTCCGCCGCGTATAGGCTCGGCGCGGCCAAAAGCGCGATTTGCGCGAGCTCGACCACCCGAACGAACGTCGCCATGATCCCTCCGCGCCGCAATGCCCGGACAATAACCTATCCGAACGCGCCGGGTCAATCGAGCCGAATCGCCGGAGATGATGGGCTGGGTCCTGGCTCTGGTCGCGTTTGAGCCTGCCGCCGCGGCGTTGGGCGCCCGGGAAAGAGCGTAGGGCGGGGCGCCCCCGCCGAGTCGGAGGCGCCCCGCGATATCGCGCGGGCTAGAACTTGTAGCCCGCCGTGAAGGCGACGGTGTTCCAGGGCAGGAACCGGCCGCGCGCGAAGCCGACGTAGCGCAGGCCGAACTCGGCCGACTTGTAGTGCATGGTGGGGGAGACCTCCCAGGTCGCCCAGCCGCGCTCGCTCGAGCGCGGGCCCATCGCCGAGCAGATGTCGATCACGGTCAAGAAGCCGGTCTGCGAGCAGCTCTGGCGCTCGAAGGAGGCCGCCCAGCCAACGCCCGCGCCGAGCGAGGCCGACCAGTTCCGGCTCAGCTCCCACGTCTTGCCGGCCTCGGCCAGGGCGCGCAGCGTCTGGTTCGTGTTGCGGAGGTCGAGGTCGCCGAAGCCGCTCGAGACGAGGAACCGTCCCTGGTTCGGCCCGCCGGCCATGTAGCCCACGGAACCGCCGTAGTTCCAGGCGCGCCCGTGGCGCCGCAGTCCGACGCGCGCCCCTCCGCCCCCGCCGGTCTCCGCCTTCGCGGAGCAGCCGCGGCCCACGCCGTCGCAGGCGTCGGCGATCGCGTCGCGATTGTGCTTCTCCTGATTGCCGGGCGCGTAGATGTCGACGGCGGTCTGCAGCTTCCAGCCCCGGGCGGTCTCAGCCTGAGCGGAAGCGGTCGTGACGGCGAGGACGGCGATCGCGGCGAGGACACGGGGCTGGATCATTGCGGCCTCCTGTGCCGGGAGCATACGCCGCGGCGTTCACAGGAGCTTCAACCGAGCCTCACGGGAGGTTCACATCCCGGAGCCTAAGGACGGGACAGGACCCGGACCAGAGCGCGCGTCACCCGCGCCATCTTCTCGTAGTCGAGCGTCTCGGGCAGGTCGGACTCTTGGTGGTAGTTCGGGTTGCGGAAAAACGCCGTGTCGGACAAGAGCACCGCGGGATATCCGCGGTCCCAGAAGTTGAGCTGATCGGAGAGCGCCAGGCTCGAGAAGGGCCCCGGCAGGATCGCCGTCGTGAGCGGGAGCCCCGCCCCCTGTCCCCAGCCCAGGGCGAACTCGCTCATCAGCGCGCGGCTCGCGACGTTCGCGCAGACTCCGATGAAGTCGCCGTGGTCCGGGTTGACCAGATGCAGAAAAGGCGGATAGAGCTGCGCGCCGCGCGCCGGGTTGTAGTAGCCCAGCATCTCGAGGCTGATCATGCCGTGGACCTGCACGCCGTTCTCCTTCAGCCGCTCCGCGTAGCGGTAGCTGCCCATGTTCTGCGTGCCGAAGGCCGGAGGCTCCTCCGTCCCGAAAGCGACGAAGCGGATCTCTCGCGAGACCTTCGTTCCACGGAGCAGCCGCGCGAGCTCGATTAGGACCGCGACGCCGCTGGCGTTGTCGTCGGCGCCGGGCGTCCCGGGGGCGCTGTCGTAATGGGCGCCGAGAACCCAGATGGGACCCGGGTCGGCGGGCGTGCGCGCGAGCACCGCCTCCACATTGTAGAACGGAGTGCCCTCCTTGAATCCCCCCATCCCCCTCGCGCCGTAGGCGAGCTCCTTCGCCGGATAGCCGGCCGCCTTGAGCCGCGCGATGACGTAGTCGCGCGCCTTCTCCTGTTTCGGGCGGTGGTAGACGTCGCGCTCGCCGATGTCCTTGGCGAGGACCCGCACGTGCCGCCGCAGAGCCTGGGCGAGCGGAGAGAGCTTGCGGCCCTCGATCGGCTTTGGGGCGAGGCGGGTGAGGTGCTCACGGCGCGTCTCGGGGTTCGTCATCAGGAACGTCGGACCGACGACGAAGAAGGCGAGCGCGAGGAAGGCGGCTCCGAAGGCCGCCGCCTGCGCCGCCCGCCGCCACGGGCTCGCCGGCGGCGGCGGGCCGGCCGGGGCGCGCCGCGCCAACCAGACGCCGACGTCGGGCACCGCGGCCAGCGGCAGGACGACGCCCGCCAGGACGCCGAGTCCCATGATCGCGAACTCGTTGCCGGTCGCGCGGATCGCCAGGCCCGCGCCGATCCCGAGCGCGGTCATGAGGAAGAGCGGCCGGTCGCGCCCGAGCCAGAACCCGAGCCCGAGGACCGCGAACGCGAGGTTCACCGCGTAGGGCGCGAGCTCGACGCCCCGCAAGGCGAGATAGAGCGCCCACAGCGCCGCTCCCAGACCCGCCAGCCCCGCGCGCAGCGGGTTCCAGAAGCCCTCGTCTTGGGTCCAACGGTGGGCCCAAAACACCGGCGCGGCGACCAGCGCCGCCGCCGCGAGCTTCAGCCGGCACTGGTCGAAGCAGGTCAAGATCGAGGCGTGGCGGAGGATGCCCATCACGAGCAGGAACCCGAGGGAGAACAACACCGCCGCGCGCGCCGCGAGCGCGCTGAAGAAGGGCTCCGCGCGGGCGAACGCGAACGTCAGGGCCCACTGGACGCCGAGCAGGACGGCGAGGGCCGGGAATATCCAGTGATGGTGGGCGGCGGCGAAAGCGGGTGACGACGTGACCGCGATGAACAGCGCGACGTTCAGCGCGAGCACGCCCGAGACGGCTCGAACGCGGGAAGCGGGAAGTTCCAGACCCGCTCAGTGTACCTTATAGCGGGGCACGCCGAAGTAAAAGGTCGAGCCGCGCTCGAGCTCGCCGTGGGACCAGGAGCGGCCGCCGGCGGTCCGGATGAGGGACGCGACGCGCTCCCGGAACTTGCGATCGACGAACGCGCCCCCGCTGTCCTTGACCGACACCAGCGCCTCGGCGCGCTCGGGCTGGGCGCAGACCCGGACCCAGCCGCCGCGGCGCGTGGACGAAACCGCGCGGGTCAGGAGCTGCTCGAGGATGCTCCGGAGCGTCTCGGCCTCGACGGCGGCGGCGAGGCGGAGGTCGGCCTCCACCTGCACGGACACACCTCGCCGCCTGGCGACGGGCTCGACCGCGGAGAGGACGGCGACGATGGTCGGCTCGACGGGGGTCCCCTCGGGCATCCCGGCGATCGTAGCACGCCGGAACGTCACTTTCTCGTCAAGGTTTCGTTAACTCGTCGTGACGGCGCCGTGACTACCGGCCCAGGGCGGAGGCGCGGATCCGGTAGAGGCCGGACGGCTCGGCGGTGAGGAGCCACAGGTGCCGGCCGTCGAAGGCGAGGCCGGCGGCCGGACCGTGCCGGGGCAGGAGGGCGTCGAGCGACCACTCCCCGCGGAGCATCCACGACTCGTCTTCCGCGGCGACGTAACGCCGCAACACCCGGCCGGGCTCATCGACGACCCAGAACGAAGTGCCGTCGACCGCCAACCCCGCGGCGATGAAGCCCTCGAGCGGATAGCGGCGCCGCAGCCGGAGCCCGCGGGTCCGGTCGTACTCGTTGATGCACCGGCTCGCGGCGTCGAGCACCCACAACACGTCACGGCCGGTCGCGAGCGCGCGAGGGCGCTGATACGGCTCGTGGAACACGGCCTCGGCGGGACGGCCGTGGCGCGTGCCATGGCGGCGGATCGTGCCCGTCTTGGAGTCGGCGGTCCACAGCTCGGTGCCCGTCCACGCGAGCGCGCCCACCGACGGCGAGTCGACCGGCTCGGACGATCGCACGCCCCGCCCGTTCGGCTCGAGATGGACGAGCAGCCCCCGCGCCGCGTCGTAGGCGACCAGCTCGTCGCCACCGAACGCGAGCCCCAGCGGCCGCACGAGCGGCGCGTTGAAGGCCGTGACCGCGGCGGTCCCCGTCCGCCAGGCGCGCACGCCCCAGCCGGAGGCGCACACGAGGACGAGGGCGGCGGCCCACAGCCCGCGCCTCGATGAGCGGATCTGGACGCCGGGACCCCACGGCGCGGCGGGGGCGGTAGGCTTCGCGAGCTCCAGCTCCTCGATATAGAGCCGGACGTTGCGGGCGCGCGTGCGGTAGCGGCTGGCGAGCTGCTCGAGCTGGAAGCCGCGCGGTCTGGCCATTACTCGTCGCGTCGTCCTTCGCGGGTGAGACGGTCGATCTCGGCAAGGAAGTCGCGGCGGAGCTGCTCGAGCTCCGCCTTGCCGCGCCGGTACTCCTCCCGCAGGGCGAGCTCGAGCGTCTCGAGGTGCTTCTCGCGCCGCCCGAGCTCCGAGTCGGGCGAGGTCTCGAGCCGCCGCTTGAGCTCGGCGACTTCGCCTTGGAGGCGGCCCCGCTCCGAGGCCTGCGCGCCCGCCTGCTCGAGCCCCGCGCGAAGCGACGCGACCGTCGTCTCGAGCTCCGCCTGTTTGGCGGCCGCGGCGTCCTCCCCCGAGCGCAGCTTGGCCTGGAGCTCCGCCGCGCGGCGCCGCTCCGCCTCCAGCGACTCCTTCACGGGACCGACCTTGTCGTCGGCCGACGCGAGCCGAGCCTCCTGCACGGCGGCCTCGAGCTTCCGCTCGAGCTCCTCGGACGTCGTCTCGAGCTTGCGCTGGAGCTCGGCTGCGCGGTCCTCGGAGGCGGTCGCCGCCGCGCCCGCCTGCCGCAGACGCTCCCGCAGCCCCTCGACCTCGGACTGGAGATGCGCGATCCGGGCGGCGGCGTCCGCTTGGGCGCGCTCGGCCTCCTGCATCGCGAACGCCCGCGCCCGCTCCGCCTCGGCCAAGAGGGCCTGGGCGGCCGCGGCGTCGCGCTGGGCGGCGTCGCGATCCGAGATCGCGCGCGACTCGGCCGTCGAGAGCTCGAGCCGCCGGACGTCGGACGACTGCTGGACCTCCGAAAGCTTCGCGACGGCCTCGGCGCGAGCCTTCTCGATCGCCTCGAGCTCCGCGGCCGTCGACGCGAGGCGGGTCTCGAGGAGGCCCGCGCGGGCGCGCTGCTCCTCCGCGGCGCGGCGGGCCGCGGCGAGCTCCTCGGCCAGCTCCGCCGAGCGCCCCTCGAGGCGGGACCTCGCCTCGTCGAAGGAGGTGTCGAGGCCGGCCGCGCGGCGCTCGGCCGACGCGAGGGACGCCTCGAGCTCCATGAGGCGGGTCTGGCGGCGCTTGCTCTCCGAGACCTCGGCCTCCAGGGCGAGGCGGAGCCCCTCGACCTCGCGCGTCCGGTCGACCAGCGCCCGCTCGGACTCCGTGGACTTCACCTCGAGGAGCTCGACCCGGGCGGTGGCCGCCGAAAGCCTCGACTCGAAACGGTCCTCCTCGGCGCGGCGCTGTCCGAGCTCGTCGCGGGCGGCGGCCAGGTCCGCGTTGAGCGCGTCCTGCTGCTCTTTCGCGGCCTGGCGCGTCGCGTCGAGGTTCTTCTCGAGCGCCGCGGCCTGCAGCCGCAGCGCCTCGCCTCTGGCCCGCTCCTCGTCGAGGGCGCGCTCGAGGCCGAGCGAGCGGTCGGCCGCCGCCCCCGCGGCGACGATGGCCTCGCGCAAACGGTCGTGCAACGCGTCGATCTCGGCCTGCAGGCGTAGCGCGCGAGACTCGGCCTCCGCCCTGGCCCGCTCGACCTCGTGCGAAGAGCCCTCTCGCGCCCGGCGGAACTCGTCCTCGAGGCCGGACAGCGCGGCCTGGAGCTCCTTCGCCTTTGCCTCGGCGGCCTCGGCGCTCCGGCGCGCGGCGTCGCGCTCGGCGGTGAGCGTTCCCTCGCGAGAGGCGTTCGCCTTCGACTCCGCCAGGAGCCGTTGCTCCGTGCCCAGCAGCTTCGTCCGCGCGTCTTCAAGGTCGCCCTCGAGCGCGCGGCACCGCTGCGCGGCGCTCCGCAGCTCATGATCGAGCTCGCGGCACTTCGCGGCCGCGAGGTCGCGCTCGCGCGCGGTCTGGGCCAACGCCGCCCGCGAGCCGGCGAGCTGGGCGGAAACAGCCGAGCCCCGAGCGTCCGACTCCACGCGATCGGTCTGCGCCCCCTGTCGGGCCTGCTGGAGCTCCGTCTCGAGGCGCGCGATCGCCGCTTGCAGCTCGATCCCGCGCGCGGCCGCCGCCTCCGCGTCGCGGCGCGCGGCGTCGCGCTCGCCCGTCAAGGCGGTCTCGCGCCCGGCAGCCTCCTGCAGCATCGCGGCGAGGCGCCGCTCGTCGCGTCGGGCCGCCTCGCGGGCGGCCGAGAGCTCCCCGCGCGCCGCCTCCGTCCGAGCGGCGGCGGCCGCGGCCTCGTGCTCCAAGTCGTGAATCCGGGTCGAGAGCCGCTCGCGCTCCTCGACGGAGTGGCCGAGCGCCTCGCGCGCCGCGCGCAGCTGCGTCTCGACGGAGCCGAGCTTGGCGTGCGCCTCCCCTCGCTCGCGGGCCGCGGCCGCCTCCCCGGCGCGCGCGGCTTCCTCGAGCGCCTTGAGGCGGGCGGAGGCCTGGCCCTCGCGCGCGTCGCGCTCCTCGAGCTGGCGGCGGAGCTCCTGCGCCTCCGAGGCCAGCTCCGAGACCTGTTTGCGCCAAATCTGCTGGATCTCCTCGGCCTGGCCCTCGGACCGGGACACGACCTCGCGCGTCACGCGCACGATCGCCTCGAGCTCCTGCGCCTTGGCGGCGCTCTGGGCGCGCTCGAGCTCCGTCTTGACGGCCTCGGCACGGACCGCGGCCTCGCGGCTCTCGAGCTCCTTGCGCAGTCGCAGGAGCTCCGCCTCGCGATCCTGAAGGCGGGTCTCGGCGTCGCGCAGCCTCCGGCGCAACTCGTCCTGGGCGGCGCCAAGCCCCTCTACGCCAAGCCCCCCCACGGGAGGCGCGGAGCTGGGGGGCCCGACCGTCGTTTCCGTTTTGAGGCGGGTGATCTCCAGCTCGTTGAAGAGCTCTTGGCGCTCCTTCTCCCAAGCGGAGAACGCCTCTTGCGCCTGCTTCAAACGCGCCTGCGGGTCGCCCTCGCCGGCTCTCTGGAGGCGCTCCATCTCGCGCAGGCGTCCCTCGAGCTGGGCCAGGCGGCGCTCGACGCTGGCGATGAGCTGGCTCTTGAAGGCTTGGGCGGCGCGCTCGAGCTGGATGCGGCGCTGCGCGTGCTCGCGCTCGACCTGGCCACGGCGCTCCTCGACGGAGCCGGTTTCGCGCTCGAGGGCGCGGATGCGCTCGAGCGCCCAGCGCAAGGCCAGCCGGGCGGTCTGAAGGTTCTGGATGCCCTCGATATCGGCCAGGACGGACCGGGGATCGCTGGAACCGGACTCTGCGGAGTCGCCCATGAGGTTCTCGACGGCGCCATACGATAGCCCCGGCCAGGATTTTTTTCAATGCCGGCTTTTTTCTTTCGTAACATAGCGCGGATGTCGGATTGGGCGAAACCGCTGCTCGAGGGCGTGGCCGAGCTGGGCCCCTGGGGACCGGCCGCGTTCGTCGGGCTCTACGTCCTGGCGACGGTCTGCATGGTCCCGGGCTCGCTGTTGACCCTCGGCGCGGGCGCGGTCTTCGGCTTGGCGCGCGGCTCGGTGATCGTATCGGTCGCGGCGACGCTCGGCGCCGCGGCGGCGTTCCTGGTGGGCCGCTACCTGGCCCGCGGACGCGTGGCGCGGCGCCTGGAGACGGACCCGCGGCTCCGCCGGATCGACGGCGCGATCCGCGCGGGCGGCTGGTGGATCGTCCTGCTCTTGCGGCTCTCTCCGGTCTTTCCGTTCAACGTGCTCAACTACGCGCTGTCGGTCACGGACGTGCGCCTCACGCATTACGTGGCGGCCTCGTGGCTCGGCATGCTCCCCGGCACCGTGCTCTACGTCTACATCGGCTCCGCGGCGGGAGGACTCGCCGGGCTCGGCGGCGGACGCGCCCGCACGCCCGCCGAGTGGGCGCTCTTCGCCGTGGGTCTCGTCGCGACGGCGGCGGTGACGGTCTATCTGACCCGGGCCGCTCGCCGCTCGATCGACAAGACGCTCGAGGGAACTCAAGCATGAGCTCGGATTTCGTCCCCCGCGGCGAGCACGACCGGCGGCTGCTGGCCGGCGTGCGTCCCGAGGACTGGAGGAACCCTGAGCCCGCGCCGCTCTACGACTGGGTGGTCGTCGGCGCGGGGACGGCCGGACTCGTCGCCGCGGCGGGCGCCGCGGGCCTGGGGGCGAGGGTCGCGCTCATCGAGCGCCGGATGCTCGGAGGGGACTGCCTGAACTTCGGCTGCGTGCCCTCCAAGGCGCTGCTCCGGGCCGCGCGCGCCGCCGCCGACGTCCGGGCCGCGGCGGCCTTCGGCGTGCGCGTACCCGACGGCACGGGCGTCGACTTCGCCGCCGTCATGGAGCGCGTCAGGCGCCTGCGCGCCGACCTGAGCGCCAACGACTCGGTCGCGCGCTTCGCCGGCCTCGGCGTCGACGTGTTCCTCGGCGACGCCCAGTTCGCGGGGCCGACCGCCGTCGCGGTGGGCGGCAAGACCGTCCGCTTCTCGAAGGCGCTGATCGCCACGGGCGCGCGGCCGGCACGGCTGCCGATCCCGGGGCTCTGGGAGGCCGGCGCCCTGACGAACGAGACCGTCTTCGGTCTCACCGCCCGCCCCGAGCGCCTCCTCGTCGTCGGCGCCGGCCCGATCGGCGCCGAGCTCGCCCAGGCGTTCGCCCGCCTCGGATCGCGCGTGACCCTGCTCGAGGCGCTGCACGGGTTCTTGCCGCGCGAGGACCGCGACGCCTCCGAGCTCGTGAAGGGAGCGCTGGAGCGCGACGGCGTCCGCTTCCAGTGCTGCGTCGAGATCCAAGGCGTCGAGCGCGACGGCGGCGTCCGGCGCGTGCGGTTCGGCTCCAAGCACGCCGCCGCGGAAGAGACGGCTGAGTTCGACGAGATCGTGGTCGGCGTGGGCCGCACGCCGAACGTCGACGGCCTGCGCCTCGAGCAGGCCGGCATCGCCTACGACGAGCGAGGCGTGACCGTGGACGACATGCTGCGGACGACGAACCCGCGCGTCTACGCCGCGGGCGACGTCTGCCTATCGGCGAAGTTCACGCACGCCGCCGACGCGACGGCCCGACTCGCGCTCCAGAACGCGCTGTTCTTGGGCCGCAAGCGGCTGAGCGAGCTGGTCATCCCGGCGTGCACCTACACCGATCCCGAGCTCGCGCACGTCGGCGCGCGCGCGGGCGACGGGGTGCAGACCTTCACGCAGCGTTTTCACGACCTCGACCGGGCCGTTCTCGACGGGGAGACCGACGGGCTGCTCCAGCTCCACGTCTTCCGGGGCACCGACAAGCTCGCGGGAGCGACGCTCGTGGGGCGGCACGCGGGAGAGACGATCGGCGAGCTGTCCGCGGCGCTGACGAACGGCATCCGCCTCGGCGGCCTGGCGCGCACGATCCACTGCTACCCGACGCAAGCCGAGTGCATCAAGCGCGCGGCCGACGCGTACAACCGGACCCGGCTCACGCCCTTCGTGAAGCGCTTGCTCGAGCTCTGGCTCCGCTTCTCGCGGTAGAGTCTCATCTGGTGCGACGCACCAGATGAGACTGCGGTTACTCCAGGGTCCGCCAGGTTTCGTGGCCCAGCTCGGAGCCCCATGCGGTCGCCTGGGCGGCGACCAGGAAGCGGTCCGGGCGTCCGAGGACCTCGAGCGGGACGGAGAGCTCCACGTCGCGGCCCCGGCGCCTGACGGTCAGGACCGAACGGTCCAGCGGCCGCTCGAGCGAGCGCGCCTGGCGACGGAGCCGGCCGGCCCGCACATGGACCTTCGGCATGGAGGCGAAGCGCTCGCCGCGCCGGTGGCCGTACACCCGCAAGGAGACGCCGCCCACCAGGACGAGCGACGCCGCGAGCCTCACGCGGAAACGGAGCTGTCCGCCGGACATCGAGGCGGACGCGTACTCGATGCCCGGCGAGCGGATCTCGCCCGCCAAGAAGGGCACGAACACGCCCGGCGCGCCGAAGCGGGCCGCCGGCAGGTACCCGAACAGCTCGTTGCGCTTGACCGCCGACCGGAGCTGGCCGGGGCTGTACTGCTGCTGGCTCCGGTGCTCGAGCGTAGCCGCGCGCTTCAAGCGCACCGCGTTCTCGTCGAGAGGAAGCGTGATCCAGCGCGCCGCCTGGCGCAGGCGCTCCGGCGGGTTCAAGGGAGCGCCCGGGTAGTACCCGCGAGGGATGGGCCAGCGGCGGAAATGCACGAGATACAAGAGGAGCTCGGCCGCCACCTCGCCCTCCAAGTCCCAGAGCGCCGCCCGGGCGAAGTTGTAGAGCGCCCGGTGGTCGGGATGGTCGTCGACGGGATGGGACACGAAGATCTTCGTCGGACGGAAATCGCGGATCGTCTCTTTGAGGTCCTCGAGCAGCCGCTCGCCGTGGTACGGCGAGCCGGGGCTCCTGGCGCTGTCGTAGGGGACGCGGTCGGCGCGCGTCATCGAGCTCCTGAGCGGCGACCGGTCGCCCCAATGCTCGAGCCAGATCGCGAGCGTCCCGCGGTCGGGATAGCCGAGGAACACGAGATCGTCGGGCGTGAGGCCGAGCGTGCAGGCCGCGTGGATCGCCTCCCGGCGGCGGATCCCACCGAGCCTCCGAACCGCCGAAGGGGAGAGGAACGGCCTTCCGCGCCACACTTGGAAGATGCGCTCGTCGCCGTAGGTCGCGAACACGAGGCGCACCGGCAGGCGGGCGCCCACGGCGCGCTGGATCAGTCCGCCGCAGGCCACGGCGTCGTCGTCGGGATGGGGGGCCAGGATCAGCAGGCGGTCGTCGGAAGCCAGCTCCAGCCGCCCGAAGCCGTTCAGCATGGCGGGCTCATCGGCCTCCGGAGCGTTTGGGGTCGTCGATCAGCGTGAACTCCCATCGGAAGTCGGGCCGGTCGGCGACGCGCGCCAGGCGCTCGCCGACTCGACGCACCATCGCCGACGCTGCGGCGTCGGACGGCGGCTTCGCCTCGGCGAGCGCTTGACGGTAGGCGCTTTCCCCCAACGCGCGCTCCTCGCCTTGCGGCACGAGCACGAGGTGGCGTCGCTGCGTGTAGGGGACGGTCTGGCAGGCCGAGGCCAGCACCACGGCTAGAACCGCCCCCCGAGCGCCACGCATGTCTTCAGTATAGGAGGGGCGTGTGATGGCATCTTGACGGCGAGCGCGCCAGGCGGCATCCTGAACCGGTCATGAGGCTACGGGCGACGGTCGCCGCGCTGCTGCTCCTGCTCTCGGCCTGCAAGAAGAAGGAGGAGGCCCAGAACCCGGCGGCGCTCCCTCAGAACTTTTTCGCCGCCGTCCGCAAAGGCGATCTCGCCGGGATCAAGGAAGGGCTCGGCGCCGACGCCGCGCTCGCCCGCGCGAAGGACTCTTCCGGACAGTGGACGGCGCTGCATCTCGCGCCCAGCCCGGAGGTGGCCGCGGCCCTGCTCGACGCCGGCGCCGAGCTGGAGGCGCCCGGGCCCTCGCGCATGACCCCGCTGCATGCGGCGGTCAAGGACGACCGGCAGGAGGTGGCCAAGCTCCTGTTGACGCGGAAGGCCTCGCTGCAGGCGCGCATGCAGGACCCGCCCTTTACGCCGCTGCAGCTCGCGGTGGCGCAGCGGCGCGCGGAGCTCACCGCCTATCTCCTCGAACTCTCGTCCCCGCAGGAGCTCTCGGAGCGGATCGCCGGCGACTCGCTGCTCCACCTCGCCGTCCGGGCCGGGGATTCGGTGATCGCCGAGCTCCTGCTGCTCAAAGGCATGGACCCGAACGTCGTCGACGAACGGGGCCGCACGCCGATCTTCCTGAGCACCTACACGGCGATGGCCGATCTGCTGCTTGACAAGGGGGCGTCGCCCGCCGTGCTGACCGCGGAGCGGGGGACGCTCGTCGCGGAGCTGCTGAAGAGCACGGCCCCGGCGGTCGCGGAGCACGTGCTGAAGCGAAAGCCGGCTCTCGACGCCGACAACGTCGGCCGCAGCCTGATCGCGGCCGCCGACTACAACGCCGACCGGGTCATGCGCCTGCTGCTCGAACGCCAACCCGAGTTCCGCTACAAGCGCGCCGCGATCTTCCGGGCGGCGTGGCTGGGCTACGCGCGCCCCGTCGACCTCCTCGGGGGCGAGGGCGCCGCGCAGGCGCAAGACGAGCGCGGCCGCACGCCGCTGCACTTCGCCACGACCCCCGAGGTCGTCGCGGCGCTGAAGGCCCACGGGACCTACATCGACGCCCGCGACGACCGCAGCCAGACGCCGCTGCTCGTCGCGGCGGCCGCGGGACGGGACCTCGTCGCGATGGCGCTGCTCCACGAGGGCGCCGAGCCCGGCCCGGCCTCTCCCGACGGAGACACCCCGCTGCATTTCGCCACGGCCCGCGACTCGCTGGGGCTGGTTGACGCCCTCCTGGGCCGCGGGGCCGAGCCGAACGTGAGCAACAAGCTCGGGGTCACGCCGCTGCATTACGTCGCCTTCCTCGGCAACCTCGACCTCGCCCGGAGGCTCTTGGAGAAAGGGGCCGACCCGCTGGCCAAGATCAAGGCGCGGGTGAAGATCGGGTCGGGTCCGGTGGGTTCTTCGATGAACCCGTTGGCGGGGCAGGATGTCGCCGGAAAGACGCCTTACGACCTGACGCCGTTCCCGCTCATGAAGACGCTGCTGAAGGCGCACTTCCCGAAGGAAGACTGACGCGCTACTTCTTGCGCTCGAAGTCCATCGTGACGGCCTGGCTCTTGCCTTTCTCCCGCCAGGTCCACTCTTCCCGGTAGTGGTCGTCGTCGATGAAGGTGATGACCGCCGAGCGCATGTGGGAAGCGTCCGGAGAGGCGAGGTTCGTCACGCTGACGAAGTCGAAGAAGATCGACTTCTCGTCCGACTTCACCGCCTTCATGCGCGGCTGGTTGTTGGCGGAGCAGTAATGCGTGAGCACGAGGTCCTTGCCGTCGGGGTGGTAGACGGTAATCATCTCAGGCTCGTCGTCGAACTTCTCGGTCTGGAGGAGGGTGGTGCCGCCCGAGATCAGCTTGAACCAGACCTGGACCTTCTTGCCCCCCTCGACATTGGCCTCCCAGTGGCCGAGCAGCTTGGCGAGCCGTGTGAAGTCCTTGGGCGGCGCGGGATGCTCGTGCTGATGGTCTCCCGAGGCCAAGGATGCGGCGGTGAAGGCGGTCAAGAGTATCGCGCGGATCATCTCGTTCTCCTTTAATAATCGGTGATGCGCTCGCCGTGGGCGCCCAGGACGACCGTGCGGACGCCCGAAACGCTTTCCTGACCCGTCAGGGCCGTGATCGAGACGCGGTTGCCGAAATCGACGCGGAGGCTCGTGAGGGCGCGGGCCCCGGCGACGCGCTCGGTCCGGGTCCACAGGCGCGTCCCGCGCGCGTCCAGACGCGCGGCGCGGACGACGCGGTCCGAGCCCCGGCCGCAGAGCCCGGCCAGCCAGACGTCGCCCGCTTCGGTTCCGGCGACACGCTCCGCGACGCAGTCGGGCTCCTCGTCGGCCCATTCCCAGGTCCAGCTTCGCGACGGATGGTACTTGAGCACCCAGAGATACGACCGGCCCTGCCAGTAGCGCGCCCCGCCCACGATCGCGTTCCCGTCGTCGCCAGCGACGAGCACCCGCGCGTTCTCCTGAAAGCCGTCGGAGTGCACGTGCGAGTTCATCAGGCCGCCGTTGCGCGCGTACTGGGCCAACTGCAGGCGGTAGGACTCGCCGTCGAAGCCGTTCGCGACGACGAGCGCGTTCCCGGAGCGGTCGAAATCCGGGTCGGGGTCAGCCTTGCCGATCGACATCGGGGCCGCCAACAGGAGCGCCGCGAGGAAGAAGCGCTTCATTGTGTGTTGCTATGAGGTGCGTGCCTGGCCTCACCGTTACGCCAGCAGATCGAGGCCTGGCACGCACCCTCAATGCTAGCACAAACGCGAGGCATTATGATCGAATGCGCTCGTGCGCGCGCTCCTGGCGCTGGCGCTGCTCGCCGTCACCCGACCGGCGGAGGCTCGACCCTCGCTGTACGGTTTCAATTTCCCCGCTTGGCAGGCGGACCAGTACGCGCACGCCAAGACGGCCGAGAGCCTCGAGCGGCTGGCCCGCACGGGAGCCCGCTGGGTCTCCATCACGCCGACCTGGTACGCCGAGAGCGCGCGGGACTCGAGGATCCGCCGCGGCCCCAAGACGCCCACCGACGAGTCCGTCCGCGCCGTCATCCGCAAGGCGCGCTCGCTCGGGCTGTCCGTCGCGCTCAAGCCCCATGTCGATCTTCCCGGCGACGCGCCGAGGGCGCTGCTCCTGCCGTCGGACTTCTCGGCATGGTTCGCCGAGTACCGCGCGTTCGTCACGCATTACGCCCGTATCGCGGCGGAGGAGGACTGCGGGCTGTTCGTCGTGGGCACCGAGCTCTTCATGACGTCCGGCTTCCTGTTCCAGGCGCAGTGGCTGCGTGTCATCGCCGACGTCAAACGCGCGTACCCCGGCCGGCTCACCTACGCGGCGAACTGGTACGACGCGCCGCGCGTGCCGTTCTGGGGCGCCCTCGACTTCATCGGCATCGACGGCTACTACCCCGTCCCGGGCAAGAACCGAGCGGAGATGCGGCGGAACTGGGGCCGATACCGCGTGGCGCTGTCGGCGCTCGCGCGCATCCACGGCAAGCCGGTCCTCTTCACGGAGCTAGGCCTGGCGAGCCAGCGCGGCGCGAACCTGCGGCCGTGGAACTGGCACGACTTCGGCGAGCTGGACCTGCAGGTCCAGGCGGATTACTTCGCGGCCTTCCTCGACGTCTTCCAGGACCGGGACTGGTTCGCCGGTCTCCTTCAGTGGGCGTGGGAGGTCGAGCCGGAGGCGGGCGGCCTCCGCGACAAGAGCATGACCGTCCAAGGCAAGCCGGCGCTGGACGTGCTGGCCGCGGCGTTCCGCCGGGCGAATCCGCCGCCGCTCGGAGCGGCGCTCAAAGCCGCGTCGCAGCGCGCGCTGCGCGTCCCCCTCCCGCTCCCCTAAGAATCGTAAAAAGAGTAAACCCTGGGGACTGTCCCCAGGGTTTACTT
>JACQPK010000283.1 GCA_016207565.1 Elusimicrobiota bacterium | reverse complement strand
ACATCGTCGTCACCTCCAACGGCCTCCCGCGTAACCTCACCACGGTGCCTAAAGAGATCGACGACGTCGAAGCGGCGTGCGGGTCGTAGCCGGTCGCTACTTCTTTTTGACCGGTGTCTTCTTGTCCATGCCCGGCAGGAGGAGCTGGTCGAGCATCTCGTCCTCCTCGCTCTTGGCGCCGCCGATCTGGACGTCGCCGCCGCCGGCCGGCTCCTCCGGGGGCAGCTGCGTCTCCTGCGAGCCCGGCTGAGCCGCCGCGGGCTTCGCCTTGCGGGCTCGGGGCGGCTCGGCCGCCTTCGTGCCCGCCTTGAGGCCCTCCAGCACCGCCGCGGCCGCGTCCACGCCGCCGTCCCCGCCGGCCGCCCGCCGGCTGCGCCGTACCGGCGCGCGCTTCGGCCGCGCCGACTCGGGCGCGGGCAGGCTTCCGTCGTTGAGGAGCGAGAGCGCCGGCGGGTTCATCCCGCGCAGCAGCTTGGCCTTCACGTGGACCTGGAACTGGAACTCGGGCTTCGGGCCCGGGGCCTTCTCGGCCTGCGAGGCGTAGAAGTTGACCTGGTAGCGGTCGTTCTCGATCTTCTCGACCATCCACGGCGAGAGGTTGCCGGTGGCCGGGTAGCGGCTCTCGAGCAGCATCGCGACCGTCTCCTGCCTTCCGGGGATCTGGTAGCCCTTCACGAAATCGACGGCCGCCTGCGTCAGGTCGAGCGCCGGCTCCGCGATCGGTTTGGGCGTGACCGGCGCCGGCTGCGCGGTGAGCGTCGGGCCCTGCGCCTTCTTCTTTTTCTTCTTGCCGCCGCCCAGGAGGGCGACGCCGGTGATCATGGCGACGACCATCACGCCGATGGCGATGAAGACGCGCTTGTCGCGCGGCTGCTTCTGCGGCTCGACCAGATCGCCGACCGGCACCAGCGGGGGAGGCGCGGCCGCCAGCGGCGCGCCGCCGAGGCCCGGGGGCGGCCCGCCGAGCGACACCAGCGGCTCCGTCACGGGATCGCCCGGAGGCATCGACGACGAAGGCAGCGCGAACGGATCGGCCGCGACCGGCTCCGGCGGCTTGACCGCGACGGTCCCGGGAGCCGGCGCCCTAAAGGACTCTCCGGGCCCTGCGGGCCCGGGTGGGGAGAACGGGTCGGAGGGCGGCTGGAACTCGCCGATGCGGCCCATGCCGCCCGGCTTCGGCCCGCCCATCGGCGAAGCGGCGCCGGCCGCCTCGACGGCGCCGCCGAGAGCGCCTCCGAGCGGCGCCTCCCCCATGGGCGCGCTGAGCCCGGCGAGCGGCGCGTCCGCGCCGGGGGCTCCGCCCATCGGGAATGACGGGAACGAGGACGTCGACGCGCCCGGCGGCTCGGTCTGCGGGCGGAACGGATCGACCTCGGGGGCCGGCATCGGCGCGCCCTTGGCGAGCTTCTCCCGCAGCTCCTCGAGCGCGCGCTGGTGCTCCTCGAGCTTGATGCTCGAGACCCGGGCATCCTCCTTCGCGCGCTCCAGCTCGTCTTTGACCCCGGCGAGCCCGTACGCCTTCACCTCGAGGTCGGCGAGCTTGGTCTGCATCTCCGCGGCGCCTCGCGACTTCTGGTCCAGCTCCACCTTCAGGCGGGAGATCTCCGTGTCTTTGGCGCGCAGCTCGTCGTGCATCTTCTGCGAGGACGTCTCGAGCTGCGCGACCCGCTCCTGGAGCGAGCCGAGGACCGCGAGGTCGCGGAGAGTGGGCTCCGGGGGCAGCATCGACCCGGCGCCCCGCTCTCCTCCGGCGCGGGTCAGGACCGGCGTCCGGGTGGCGGCGAGCAGCGATTCCGCCATCTCCGGAACGACGCCGGCGCGCTGCCAGTCGCCCATCTGCGTGCCCTTGCGGCCCTCCGGGCAGACGAGCGTCTCAGCGGAAAAGCCCGCGACCTGCGAGATGGCCTCGCGGTCGAACGGACCGATCACTTGATTGTTCTGGAAGACCCAATATTTCATCAGGTCTCGGCGATAGGCAAAGTATAGAGGAGGCCTGACGAAAATCAATGTCTAAATTGTTAAGCGGACAGAAAGTCCGCGCAGGCCGGACGCAGGCCGGGCGCCCCGCCGATGTCGTGGTCGCGCTGGAGGCACCAGTGCACGAGCCGTCCGTCGCGAAGGGACATCGAGCCGGCCAGCCGGCAATTGACGCACACGCGCCGGCGCAGAAAGCGAGGATTGGGTTTCGACGGCGTCACGTGGTTCTTCACGGGGACCTCCTGCACTCGACGCATTTTAAGACGAATCGCGGGAGGCCGGACGTCAAAGAGTTGGAGCGGTACGGCTGCGGTTTGTAGCGGGACGGACCCTATATAAGGAAAAGAGCGGCGAGGAGGAGCCCGAACCGCGCCGATGCGCGTGGCTCGGGCTCCGCTCGGCCGCTACTCGACGTTCACGTGGCGCGCCTTGGTGCGCTCCACCTTGGGCAGGTGGATCTCCAGGATGCCGTTCTTGTCCATCGCCTTGACCTTCTGCGGGTCGATCTTCGAGGGCAGCTCCATCGCCCGGTAGAACGCTCCGTAGCTCTGCTCGCGGCGCAGCCAGGCCCGGCCCTTCTCCTCCGTGGCGCCCTTCCGCTCGCCGCGAATGATCAGTTGGTTCTCGGTCACTTCCAGGTGGATGTCCCTCTTCTCCACCCCCGGCAGGCAGGCGGACACGATCAGCTCCTCCTCCGTCTCCGCCAGGTCGAACTCGGGGACGATCATCGACTCTCCGTTCCCGCCGCGCAGCGCGCGCGGCAACGCCGAGCCGCCCGTAAAGAACTCCTCGAACAGGCGGTTGAGCGACCGTTCGATGTCCGTCGTCTCGCGCGGCGGCCTGACTCCGCGCTTCACCGGCATGATCTCCGTCTTGGGCATTCTTCCCTCCGGCGGAGAGCCTCGGCTCTCCAGCGGGGATCGTAGCAACGGTATGTCCCGGCGGCTCAACGGACGGCGCCGAGAGAGGCGAGCGAACGCGTCCGGCGGCTCTTCAGCAACGAGACGACCTGCGCGGCGACCTCCTCGGGCGAGCACGAGCCGGTGTTGATCACCGCGTCATAGAGATACGGGTCGTCGATGTCCTTGCGGAAGCGGCTCGCGAACAAGCGCCGGCGGCCCTCGTCTTGGACGCGGGCCCGCCGTTCGCTCTCCGCGTGGTCTCCCCCGGCTCCGGGCGCCAACCGGACGGCCCGGGTCTCCAGCGGAGCGACGAGCCGGATGTGGACGCCCGCGGGCATCCCATGGCAGGCGAGGCAGCCCGCTCGCCCGAGGATCACGGCCTTGCCCGCGCCGGCGACCGAGCGGACCAGCTTGAAGAGACGCCAGACCACGACCTCCTGCGGCGTATCGCCCGCGACGAGCTGCGCGGCCAGGTCGCCGAGCGGCGTGAGGTACTCCTCATTGCGGAGCGCCTCCAGCGAGACGCGAAGCCGGGAGTCCTCCAGCAACCTCTCGCAGAGCTCGCGGTCGTAGACCCGCCAGCCCCGCCACACGGCCTCCTGCTCCCGCTCCAACGCCGCGACGATCGCGCGGGCGGCCGTGCGGCCCCCGGCGCCGGACTGGCGGGAGATCGTGACGAAGGCCCCGCGCCCCTCTTCCTCCCGCCGTCTTTCGCGCTCCCCCTCCGCGGCGGAGCGCAGATAGCGCAGCAGCCTCTCCCCTTCCATGGCGCCCTCCCGGGGCGCGGATGCCCTCGCCTCGGGTCGCCGCAACGCTTCCGCCCCCGCGCGCCGGCCCTCGGCTGGAGCAAGCGTTGCGACGTCTTCGGGTGCACGGCCTGCGGCCGGGGAGGACGTCATGTTCTCTGTCCCACCGAAGAGCATCCTGGTCCCGATGGACCTCTCGGAGATCTCCTTTCGCGCGCTCTCACAAGCGGAGCTGCTCGCCGCGGCTCTCGGCGCGAAGCTCAAGATCCTTCACGTCCTGCCGGCGGTGATCACGCCGCTCCCGCACAACTGGTACGTCCCGCGGGAGGCGGGCGTCCGGGCGGGCATCGCCGCGAAGATTCGGGCGAGAGCTCGACTCGAGGCGCCGGTCCAGGTCCTGGAAGGCGACGCGACGGCGGGGATCCTCCACTCCGCTTACATGGAGGAGTTCGGCCTGATCGTCATGGGCTCGCACGGCCACGCACCGTTCGGCAGGTTCCTCCTCGGCTCGGTCGCCGCCGGCGTGATCCGCCGGGCTCCCGCCCCCGTGCTCGTGGTGCGAGGGCAGCCCGGTCCGATCCGCTCGATCCTGGCTCCGGTCAACTTCACGGACTACTCCCGGGAGGCGTTCGTCTACGCGGGCCGGCTCGCGAAGAGGCTCGACGCAAGCTTGACGATGCTGCACGTCGACACCGGCGAGTCCGCGGCGCCGGCGCGTCGCATGCGTTCGTGGCTTAAGCTCCTGCCGCGCGGCGCGCGGCACTTGTGCACGATCCAGATCCAGGGCCGGTCCGGCTCGGTGGCCGACACCATCTCCGACGTCGCCTGGGAGCGCGATGCCGTCGTGCTTTCCGCGCACCGCCGCGGGGCCGTTCGCGATTTCCTGCTCGGAACGACCGCCGAGCAGGTGCTGTGCCGCTACCCCAGCCTGGTCTTCACCGTGCCGCCGGCGGAGCTCGCGACCGAGCGCGAACGCGAGCGGTGGCTGGGCCTGGTCCATGCCGCCGGCCGGTGACTCGAGGACCTGCGTCGCCGGCATCAAACGGCGGGCCGCTTTATTGCAGCGCGAGCTCATGCCGCATCATCTCTCAGGAGGAGATCCGCTATGGCCAAACCAAAGCCGCATGCCGGAGCCGCGACGCCCGCCGCGCAGAGGAGCCGTCCCGCCGTGAGGGTGGAGTATCCGCAGGAGGGAGAGGCCGTCGCGCCGCCGGCCTACACGTTCCGGGTCGCGGCGCTTCCCGAGGCGAACTCCGTGGAAGTCTCGGTCGACGGCGGCGACTGGCGGCCCTGCCGCGAGTCGGTCGGGCTCTGGTGGTTCGATTGGGCGGACTACGCTCCCGGCCCCCACTCGCTCGTCGCGCTGAGCCGCGTCGGCACGAGCGTCTGCGCGTTGTCGGAGACCCGCAAGTTCCACGTCGCCTGACGCGCCCGCTTCACGGGGCCCCGCCCGCCCATCGGCGCGCGGAGCGGGGCCCCGTTCGAGGCGGCCGGCTCCTTCCGGGCGCGTTCGTTGCGACGACCTCGGGCATGACCGCCCACAACATTCCGCCGCGCCGCATCGCCGTCGCCGTCGATCACTCGGCGCCCGCGCTGGCCGCTTGGACGCTGGCCCGGGACCTCGCCATCCGCCTCGGCTGCGACGCCGAGGCCGTCCACGCCTACGAGCCGCCGATGAGCGCCGTGCAGGGCATGGAGGGATTTCCGCCCGCCGCGCGGGAGCTTCGAGAGGAGGCGGGCGCCGGCCTCCGGGCGGCCCTCGGGGGCGGCGCCGACGTCTACGTGACGGACGGCGCGCCCGTCGACGCGATCCTGGGCTTCGCCGAGGAGCGCGGCGCCGACCTCATCGTGATGGGCACCCACGGACGCGCGGGGCCGGCGCGCGTGCTCATGGGTTCGGTCGCGGAGGGCGTCACCCGGCGCGCGCGCCTGCCCGTGTTGACCGTGCGCGACTCGTGGCGCCCGGTGCGGCGCATCCTCGTCGCGGCGAACTTCGCCGAGCGCTCGCTCGGAGGGATCTCCGCCGCGGCCGCCCTCGCGGAGGCGCTGGACGCCCGCTTCGACGTGCTGCACGTCGCCGAGGCGGACGGCCGCTCGCGGCTCCCGGAGTTCGAGGCGGCGACCGCCTCGCTGAGCGAGTATTTCGCGGGCATCCGGCCCCGCCTCCTGCGCCGCGTGGGCAAGCCCGTCGCCGAGATCGTGGAGGCGGCGCTCAACTACGACCTGATCGTGCTCACCGCGCACGGCCGCACGGGCGCCCGCGAGCGCTTCCTCGGGACGACGGCCGAGCGGGTCTTGCGGCACGCGCACACTCCCGTCCTGGCGGTGCCGAGCGCGGTCGGGGAGCCGGCGGCGCTCCTCGCGGAAGTCCAACCGCAATTCCCCTGCTAGTGCAGATCCAACATGATGCCTACAGAGACTGCGTAACGCAGAGGTACGCGAAGGGAAGTGACGGAAAGGAACGCGAAGGACGGATCGAGGGAATATTTCGCTTTGCGCGCCTTT
>JACQPK010000278.1 GCA_016207565.1 Elusimicrobiota bacterium | reverse complement strand
GTCGCACCTCGAGACGATCTACCGGCTGGCCATGGTCGCCGAGTACCGCGACCAGACCGACACCGCCAAGCACCTCCGCCACATCTCCAAGTACTCGGCCATCGTGGCCGCGCAGCTCGGGATGCCTTACGAGGTCGTGGAGGACCTCCGCTACGCGAGCCCGCTCCACGACATCGGGAAGGTGGCGATCCCCGACGCGATCCTCCTCAAGCCGGGCAAGCTCACGCCCGAGGAGTACGAGGAGATGAAGAAGCACCCGATCTACGGCGCGCGGATGCTCGAGAACGCCGAGACGAGGCTCCTCCAGCTCGCGTGCCGCATCGCGATCGCGCACCACGAGCACTTCGACGGCTCGGGCTATCCGAACGGGCTGCGGGGCGAGCAGATCCCGATCGAGGCCCGGATCGTGTCCGTCGTCGACGTCTTCGACGCGCTCACGACTCGCCGCGTCTACAAGGGCGCGTGGACGCTGGAGGAGACCTTTCGCTACATGCAGGACCAGGCCGGCCGCCTTTTCGATCCCATGGTCACGGACGCCTTCACCAAGTGCGTGCCGGAGATCCAAGAGATCCTCCACGAAGAGATCCGCACCACCGCGCCCGAAGGCCAAGCCTAGCCTCTACCGTTTCCATGGAAGGGATGACCGGCGCCGAACGCGGTTGGCGGCGGCTCTATGACGCGTGGCTCGACGCCCAGGCCGACTCCGAGCGCTCCGCTGCGATCGGCTGCGGCGGCGCCGCGGCGGCCGGGGGGCTGGCGTTCGGCGTGGCGCTCTCGCTCGGCTGGGAAGGGCTGGGCGTCTTCGCGCTCTTGGGGCTCGCGGTCTCCTCGATCGCCTGCCTGGCGTTCGGCGGGCGCTGGCTCTACCACTCCCAGATCGCGCCGAAGCGCGGCTCGGGCATCGAGCCCTGGCGCTTCAACGGGCAGCAGATCCCGATCGTGCCCGACCTGCCGCTCATGCTCCACTTCGCCGGCAAGCAGCGCCCGGTCGCGATCGGGCTCGACTCGCTCGACCCAGAGGCCTACGCCAAGACGGCGCTGCCGTCGATGTCCCGTCTTCGCTGCCGCGGCTGCGGCGGCGCGTTCGGCAAGGCGCCGTGTCCGGCGTGCGGCCAGGCACGGGCCGTCGTGCTCTTCGAAGGCGCGGGCGTCCGGCCGCTCTCGCGCTCCTTCGGGCTGCGCAACCACGGCTCGCGTCCGGTGTCGGTCTCGGTGCGCTCGCGTCCGGCGTGGCTCTCGGTGAGCCCGGACGCGCTCGACGTACCGCCGGGCGACGCGGGGGCCTTCACCGTCTCCCTCGTCGCGGACGAATTGCCGCGACAGGCGGCGGCGGGCACCCTCGTGCTGGCGACCGAGCAAGGGACGGCCTGGACCATCCGAGTCAACTGGTCCGGAGGGGCAGCGGGATGACCCGACTCCCCCGGAGGACGTCAGGAGGAGACCGCCATGGCGCGCTGCGAAGGCTGCAATAGGGAGCTCGCCGGCGGCCAGCGCTTCTGCACCCGCTGCGGCGGACGGCGACGAGCGCCGCCTGGGCGGCCAACTCCTGCGCCTCGAGCTGCGGAGGCGGTAGTGGAGCGCTTCCAGCTCCAGCCGGAGCGCGACGGCGAGGTCGGCCCCGTCTACGACGCCCGCGAGGTCGCCGAGGTGCTGATCGGCCGCGACGAGTCGAAGCTGCGCGGCCACGCGGGCGACAAGACGGAGCTGCTCGTCGTCGACGCGCGCCACGAGAGCGTCAGCGGCTACCACGCGCGCGTCTACGTCGACGCCAAAGGGGCGTTCTGGCTCCAGAACAAGGGCCAGAACGGGACGTTCCTCAACGGCAAGCGGCTGCCGAGCGAGTCTCCGGAGCGCTTGCGCGGAGGGGACCGCATCCAGCTCTCCAATCAAGGCCCCGCCTACCGCTTCAACGAACGCGTCGAGGTGCCGGAGCCGGTGCGCGCGCTGTCGGTCGCCGAGCCGGTCACGGAGCCTTCCGAGATCATCGTCCCCGGGGTCGCCGAGAGCCCCACGGTGGAGCTCGCGCGCGCGTTGGCGGGCCGCGACGTCGGGACCCGCACGGTGGAGCTCTTTCGGGCCGCGCTCGGCGGGGCGATCGAGCGGCGGGTGGAGCGGCGGTTCAAGGCGGCGTTCATCGGCCTCGGGGTCGCGGT
Source organism: Elusimicrobiota bacterium (assembly GCA_016207565.1). GTDB lineage: Bacteria > Elusimicrobiota > Elusimicrobia > UBA1565 > JACRDR01 > JACRDR01. The sequence goes on along the minus strand of JACQPK010000278.1, from coordinate 19,056 downwards.
CGTCTCGGGCGGCGTCTGGGCCGCCTTCCAGCACAAGACGTTCTCCGGGCGCTTCGCCGCCTACGAGAAGTCCATCGCGCTCATGGCCGACCAGGAGGCCGGCCGCGCGCGCGAGGCCGCCCGAGGGTTCAAGGGCCTCGAAAGGAAGGTCGAGGGGATCGTGGCGTCCGGCCTGCCTTTCGAGCTGACGCCGGAGGTCGAGCGCTCGGTGTTCGCGGTCGGCGTCATCATCGCGCCGCGTTCGGGCGGCTCGGAGCGCTTGGCGATGGCCGGCACGGGTTTCGCGGTGCGGCGCGACGCGATCGCGACCAACGCGCACGTCGCGCTCGCCCTCCGCCAGCTCGCCGACGCGGTCGACCTCCGCTCCGGCGGCGGCGATGTGGTGGTCGGCGGGTTCGCGCGCCGGTCCGGCACCCACGAGACCTGCCAATTTAGGCTTTCGGACATGAGGATCCCGGGTTCCTACACGACGCGCCGCTGGGCGCAGGAGGCCTGCCACAACAACCACCCCGGCTGGCGCGACGAGGTCGCGCGCTGCCAGGACGAATCCTGCCTCCGGGCCTACGCGGACTGCCTTCCGAGGATCGACCACTTCTACGACGACATCGCCGCCGTGAAGACGTCGTGCACGGATCTCGAGCCCTTCTCGTTTGTGCCTTCCTCGGAGTTCAAGGGTCTCTCCAACGGCGGGCGGGTCGCGGTCGCCGGGTTTCCGGGGCTCGTCGCCAGCGCCACGGGTGGCCTGCGCGCCGCCATGATGAACGGCGCGCTCGTCGACCGCAGCGACCAGGTCGTCGTGTTCGACGCCACCACCGGCAAGGGCTCGAGCGGCGCTCCGATCCTCGACACGCGGCGCCGGATCGTGGGCGTCAACGCGGGGAGCTGGGGGCGGAGCGACGAGACGACGAGCTACTCGATCGGCGTCTCGGGCCCTGTCCTAGACGGCTTCCTCCGGTCCCACGGATTCTGATGGCGCGCTTCTGCTGGCGGTGCAAGGAGCCTCCGGCTGACGCGGGCCTATTTTGCGCGCGCGACGGCGATCGCATCGTCGAGAAGGACCCCTGGACCGGCAAGACGGTCGGGGGCCTGTATCGCCTCGAGGGCTTGATCGGGGCCGGCGGCTTCGGCCGCGTGTACGTGGCCGTCGACGAGGCGGACGACGAGATCGTCGCGGTCAAGCTGCTGCTCCGCCAGGGCCGGACCGCCGCCGAGTGGGAGAAGGTCCGGGAGGCCCAAGCGCGGGAGGCTTCGATCGCCGAGAAGATCGACCACCCGCATCTCATCTTGATCCACGACTACGGCGAAGACGAGGACACGGAGTCCCTCTACGCCGTCATGCCGCTGGGCGGCCGCGACCTCCGGATGATCCTCGCCGACGAAGGGCCCGGCGCGAGCGACTACGAGCCCCCGTACTGGCTCCAGCGCGCCGCCTCGGTCGCCGTCGAGATCGGCGGCGCGCTGAGCGCCCTCCACGGCTCCGGCATCTACCACCGTGACGTGAAGCCGCAGAACGTGCTGGAGGTCGACGGGCGGATGGTGCTCATCGACTACAACATCTCCAAGGAGATGCACGACACCGTGCAGAGCATGTCCGGCGTGAAGGGAACGCCGGCCTACATCGCTCCCGACTTCTGGACCGCGTCCGAGGGCCCCAAGGCCAAGTCGTTCTGGGAGTCGGTCGACCAGTACGCCTTCGGCGTGATGATGTACGAGCTTTTCCGCGGGCGGCTGCCCTTCACCGCCGACGGCCCGCAGTACCACCTGGTCCTGGCCGAGAAGCACAAGAACGCGAGGCCGCCCGCGATCCGGCCCGAACGCCCCGAGGTCCCCGAGCCGATCGAGGCCGCGATCCTCAAGATGCTCGAGAAAAATCCAGCCAAGCGCTTCAAGGACCTCGCGGAGGCCTGCGAGCCCTTCCGCCGCTACGCCGGGGCCGTCCGCCCGAAGGAGCGGCCGGTCACGAGCCCCGAACCCGCGCCCAAGAACGCCTCCGGCGTCGAGCTCACGGGCCTCGAGGTCGAGACCGACCCCCAGACCGGCGAGAGGCGCTGGGTGCTCAGGTTCTGACATGGAGCTCAAAATCGGCGTCCGCTGCGACATCGGCCCCTTCCGCAAGGAGAACCAGGACGGCTTCCTCGTCTCGGACTTCCAGGCGCGCTGGTCCGAGCCCTCCGGCGCGGTCCGGACGTTTCAGGCCGGTCCGCGCGGCGTGCTGCTCGCCGTCGCCGACGGCATGGGCGGGCACAAGGGCGGGAGGGAGGCGGCCGACCTCGCCTTGAGCACGCTCTTGGCCTCGATGCAGTTCGAGCGCGGCCGTCCCCCGCTCGAGACGCTTCAGGCGGCGGTCGAGTCCGCCAACGCCGCGCTGCACGAGCGCGGCCAGCGCGAGGCCGAGCTCGCGGATATGGGGACGACCCTCACCGTCGCCTGGGCCTGCGAGGGCGTCCTCTACGTCGCCCAGGTCGGAGACTCCCGCGCCTACCTCCTGCGCGGCGGCCGGCTCGAGCGGCTGACCACCGACCACAGCGCGGTGGAGAAGATCTTCCCCGACGCGCCGCCCGAGCGGCGGAACATCCTCGCCCAGAGCGTCTGCGCGCGCTACCTCGGCCTGATCGTCGAGCTCTCGCGCGTGCCCCTGCGCGAAGGCGACGTCGTCCTCCTATGCTCGGACGGCCTGCACGGCGTCGTCTCCGATGACGGCCTGCGCGACGCGCTCGGCGCCGCCGACGCCGACCGCGCCGCCTCCGAGCTCCTGCGCACGGCGGTCCGAGGCGACACGAAGGACAACGTTACCGCCCTCGTCGCGCGCGTCTCGGGCGGGCTCCCGCCCCCGGCGGGCTCGACGCTCGAGCGCGTCGTCGACGTCGAGTGGGACGCCGACGCGGGCCGCCTGGTGAGGGTCCCGCGCGCGCCGCTCGTCGAGCGCCCCGCCTCCGAGAAGGCCGCGATCTTCGCTCTTCGCGCCGCGCTCTTGGCGACGTGCGCCGGGCTGGGCATCATCCTCGCGCCGCGCGCGCTTCGCGTGCTCGCGCCCGGCGAGGCGCCGCCCCAGGCCGCGCCTCCTCCGCCGCCCGCGCCCGAGGCCCCGCGTCCTGAGCCGCCGCGCCCCAGGCCGCGTCCGGCCTCGAGGCCGAAGCCCGTCCCCGCGGTCGACCGCTCGACGGCGACGGTCCCGCCGCCCGAGCCCGCGCCCCGCCCGTGAGCGCGCCGGCCCCTGAAGTGCTCGAGGAGCGGATCGTCGCCGCCCTCCACAAGCGCGACTGGGCCGCGGCCGCCCACGATGCCGCCACGCTCCTCGACGCGCGGCCGGAGCACGGCCTCGCCGGCTACGCGCTCGCGGTGGCGACCTACCGCACCGGACGGCTCTCCGAGGCGATATTTGCCGCCGAGCGCGCGATCGCGATCAAACCGACGGCCGCCCTCTACACGCTCGCCGGCGACATCCACATGGCCGCCGGACGCCTCAACGAGGCGGGACGCGAGTGGATGTCCGCCCGCGAGCGCGAGCCCGGCGGCGAGGCCGCGGCCAAGCTCTCGACCTTGATGTTCTACATCCGGCCCGGCCCCCACACGCGCGTGATCCCGAGGATCGGCTGGCGCCTCGGCTACCTGGGCTGCCTGGTGCGCCTGGCGGGCCAGATCAACGGCAAGCTGCGCACGGAGCTGCGCGCCGTGGGCGAGGCGCTCGACGAGGAGCTCCAGTCCCTCACGGGGAAGGCCTGGCCTTACTTCGCCGACCAGGCCCTGCACGACGCCTGGGCGGCCGCCCTCGACGGCTCCGACATCGAGGCCCTCGGCGACGCCGGCGAGGCACTCCTCGACGCCACGCGCGCCTCGCTCGAGGACCACCTGCCGCTGCCCAGCCGCCGCTGGCTCGAGTGGGGGCACGGGCTCTGTTGGGCGCAGGCCCTGGGCGCCACCGCGGAGGAGGAGCTCCAGCGCGGCGGGAGGCCGGACTTGGCGGGGTGGCACCGGCTGACCGTGCGGTTCGCGTCGCAGATCCCGTCCGACGCCGAGTTCCTTCGCAGGCACCCGTCCTTCGCCTCGCTGGCCGACCGGTTCCGGGACTTCTGCGCGGCTCCGTGCTCGCGGGAGTCGCTGGAGGTCGCGGACCGCCTGATCGAGGACTTCCGGGCCGCCGCGTTCCGTTAGGATCGCGCGCGCGAGGTAGCGACCCGAATTCGGGACCCTCATGGGCTCGGACGTCCGCCTTCCGCGCCCGCGCAAGGCGTCCAAGCCGATCCAGGGGAGCCCGCAGGCGCTGCGGCGGCACCGCGATCGCTTGGCCGCTAAAAAGGGTTAGAATCCCCGTCGTGCGCGCGTGGTGGCGTCGGCCCGAGTGGCTGCTGCTCGTCCCGGCGGCGTTGTACGCGCTCTGCCTGCGCGCCTACTACGTCGGGTTCTTCAACGACGACGCGTTCTACATCATCGGGGCCCGCGCGCTGCTGCGGCTCGGACGCTACGTCGAGCTGCATTCGCCGGACCTCCGTCCGTTCTACACGCATCCGCCGGGCTACGCGTGGCTGCTGGCGCCTTGGGGCGCGGTCACCGGCGACACGCTCCTGGGCTACCAGCTCCTTTCGGTCGCGCTGACGCTCGCGGCCGTGTGGCTCGTGACGCGGCTCGCCGAGCGCCCCGGCGAGACCGGACCTCTAGCGGGGCGGAGCCCCGCTGGGCCGGGCTTCGTGGGGGCTATTGGAGAGCCCGGCCTCGCGGCCGCCGCGGCCTTCGCCTTGAATCCGGCGACCGTGACGCTGTCGGGCGTCGTGCTCTCGGAGGTCCCGTTCATCGCGTTCAGCCTCGCGACGCTCGCGCTGGCGCGCCGGCGGTGGGAGGACCGGGGAGCGGGCACGTGGGTCCTGCTCGGACTGCTCGCGGGCTATGTGACCTCCCTGCGCTTGAGCGGGTTGTCGCTCGTGCTCGCGCTCGGGGGCTGCCTCCTGCTCGAGCGCCGCTGGCGCGAGGCGGCGCTCGCGGGAACCTGCTCGGCCGCGGTGTTCTTGCCGCATCTCGTCCGCGTCCGGCTGGCGCTCGGCCAGAGCGAGACGAGGATCGTCGAGATGCTCGAGCCCTACGGCCGGGACCCAGTCGCGGGGCTCGCCGCCGCCGTCGCCGGCGGGGTCCCGTACTACGTCTACGAGCTCTTCGGGCGGACCCTGTTTCGCGCTCCGGGCTGGCTCGGGGGGATCCTCGCCGCCTTGGCCGCGGGGCTCGCCGCGTGGGGGCTCATCCGTTGGGGGCACCGCGGCTGGCGGAAGCTCCCGGTCGCCTTCTTCATGGTCTACGTCGCGGTACACCTGCTCTGGCCGTACCGCTCGGGGCGCTACGCCTACCCGGCGCTGCCGCTGGCCTGCGTGTTCCTCTTCGCCGGCGCCGCGGAGGCCGAGCGCAGGCTGCGCCGCCGCGGGCTCGTGCTCGGCCTACTCGCCCTCAGCGTGACCCTGAGCGCCTGGCCCGTCGCGCGGGCGGTCCGCGCCTCCCTCTCGGAGAAGACCGACCGCACGGCGGGGCCCCAGCGCACCGCGGCCTGGATCCGCGAGAACACGCCGCCGGAGGGGGTGTTCGCCGCCAACTACGACGGCCGCGTCTACCTCCTGACGGGCCGCCGCTGCCTCCACCTGCCTTCGGCGGGCGGCGCCGAGACGCTGCGCGATTGGCTGCGGGACTTCCGCGTCGACTATGTGCTCGCGGAGGATCTCTCCGGCTACATGCGGCGCAGCACGGGGATCGTCGAAGCGCGGCGCCCGCTCGACGCGGCCGAGCTGGAGGCGCTGCTCGGCGCCGGCGCCCGCGCCTTCGCCGAGCCCGCCGAAGGCACCGTCGTCTTTCGCGCGCCCTGATTTAAAGGAAAGTATCAGGCGCGCCGTCACGCCGCGAAAAACCCCGCCTTCCGCTGCGGATTCTCCCATGCGCGATCTGCGCGGGCGCCCGCCCGCGTTTCGGCGCATCATTCACGCAGGCTCCGCCAGAGCGACTCGCGGACCGTATCGCGAGCGACGCCGGGCCCGAGGGAGTCCAGGAGCCGGAGGTCGGCCGGATCCAGACGAAGGCTGGCGGAAGGTTCCGCCGCGAAGGCCGCCGCGGGGAGGGCGACGGCCTGGGCCGAGGCGGGGGCCCGGCGAGGAGGTTTCGGGCGCGCGCGCCGAGTATGGTCGGGACGGCGCGCGCGCCGCACCTTCTTCGGCGGGGTGATCGTGGCGAGCGTGAGGTCTTCGCCCGGGGGGGCGCCGGCGCTCGACCGCAGTTCGGCGGAGACGGCGCACGACAAGAGCGCGGCTAAGATCCATGCCCCCACGCGGATAGGATGCCGGAAGGGGGTTAAGGGCGGGTAAGGGGAGAATTAAGGAAGCGCTCGACCTTCACTTCTTCACGACCGCGAGCCTGGGGAGGGGGAAGACGAGGCGTCCGCCGCCGGCGAGATAGTCCTTCTCGCGCAAGACGATGCCGGCGCGGAAGTGCCAGGGGAGGACCATCAGGAAATCGGGCTTGCGGGCGCGCGCGTCGGCTTCGCTGACGATCGGGATGCGGGTCGCCGGCGTGAAGCAGCCGAACTTGTCCTCGTTGACCTCGGCGATCGCGGGCATCTGCTCCGCGGTGATCCCGCAGTACTGGAGGATCACGTTGCCTTTCGTCGACGCGCCGTAGCCGAGCAGCGTCTGCTTGCGCTTGGCGACCTGCGCCAGGAAGGCGCGGAGCTTCTTGCGGTGCTCGAGCACGCGGCTCTTGAAGGCCGCGTAGGGCTTGAGGGTGTGCAGGCCTAGCCGGCGCTCGGCGGCGAGCAGGCGCTTGACGGCCGCGGCGTCGCCGCGCGCGAAGCCTGGCTTGGCGAGCGTGATCGAGAAGCTGCCGCCGTTGACGTCGTTGAGCTCGACGCCGACGATCTTGAGCCCCGCGCGCCCGGCCATCCACGCGATCTGGCGCAGCGCGTAGTACTCGAGGTGCTCGTGGCAGATCGTGTCGTAGGCGGTGGCCTTGAGCATCGCCGGGAGGTAGCTCTGCTCGAGCACCCAGACGCCGTCGTCGGCGAGGATCGAGGCGACCTCGCGCATGAACTCGAGGGGGGCGTCGAGGTCGTAGAACATCGCGATCGAGGTCACGACCTTCGCCCGGCGCTCGCCGAACTCGCGGCGGACGAGCTGGGCCGAGAAGAAATCGGGCAGGAGGCGGATGTGCGCCGGATAGTACTTGCCGAACTTGGCGCCGGTCGGGTCGATGCCGACGAGCTCCGGGCCGTCGGCCGGGTAGGCCTGCAGCAGCGTGCTGTCGTTGGAGCCGATGTCGATGACGAGGTCGTCCTTGCCGGGCCGCGCCAGCTCGACGATCCGCGCCACCTTCGCCCGCAGGTGCCGGACCATGGACTGGTTCAGCCCGGAGCGGTAGCCGTAGTCCATACCGTACATCTCGCGCTTGTCGTAGGACTGCCGGAGCTGGACGAGGCCGCAGGCGTCGGGGTCCTTCCCTTCTCGGCATTTGACGAGCTCGACGGGGCCCGCGGTGACCTTCTGCGTCCGCGAGCGCGGGAAGACGCCCGTCAGCGCCTGCTCCCCGAGGTGGAGCAGCGAGACGAGGTCCGGGTTGCCGCAGATGCGGCAGCGCGTGATGACGCGGTAGGCCTTGGCCCCCATCGACGTCACTTTTGCAATTCGTTTCACGCGAAGTCAATCCGGCCGGATTTCAGCCAGTCCGCCAACCGGGAGAGCCCGGCGTCGACTGAGGTCTTGGGTTTCCACCCGAGGCGCCGGCCGGCTTTCGAGATGTCGGAGATGTAGACCCGCTGGTCGCCCGGCCTCCAGCCGTGGCGCTCCAGCGGCGGGCGGATGCCGAGGCGCTCGCGGATCCAGCCCAGGAGCTCGAGCAAGGACAGCGTCCGGCTCGGGCCGCCGCCCACGTTGAAGACCTCGCCGCGGGCCGCGGGGTGCGCCAGCCCGCGGTCGTAGAGCTCGAGCAGGTCGTCGATGAAGAGCACGTCGCGGACCTGCCGGCCGTCGCCGAAGAGCCGGATCTTCGCGCCGCGGAGGGCTGCGATGAGGAACCACGCCACCCAGCCCTGGTCCTCCTCGCCGTACTGCCAGGGCCCGTAGATGCACGACTGGCGGAAGACGACAGTGCCGAGCCCGTAGATGCGCGCGTAGTCGCGCACGTACTGGTCGGCCGCGCCCTTGGAGCAGCCGTACGGGGAGTGAAAATCCAGAGGCGCCGCTTCCGACACCCCGCCCGCGGGGTGTCGGAAGACATACCGTTCGCCTTTCCGCGCGATCTTCGTCCAGTCCAGCCCGCCGTAAACTTTGTTCGTCGAAGCGAAGACCAGGCGGCTCTTCTTGGAGTGCTTCCGGATGGCCTCCAAGACGTTGAGCGTCCCGAGCGCGTTGGCCTCGAAGTCCCGCACGGGCTCGGCGACGGAAGTCGTGACCGCGACCTGCCCGGCCAGGTGGATCACGCCGTCGAAGGGGCCGTGCCGCTTGAACACCCGGGCGACGGCGCCCGCGTCGCGCACGTCGGCGACGACCAGCTTGGCTCCGCGCGGGGCGAGCTTGCGGTAAGCCTTCAAGTTGCGCCGGGCCGTCCTGCGTTTCAGGTTGTCGAGGACCACGACGGAGCGGCCCTGGGCGGAGGCGCGAAGGACCGCGTTGAAGCCGATGAAGCCGAGCCCGCCGGTGACGAGGAGCCGGCTCACGGGCGCCCCCGCAGGGCCGCCCGCTGGTAGCGGAAGATCCGCCACAGGCCGGCCATCGACTGCGTGATCTCCTTGACGCCGACCGAGCTCTCGCCGCGCGTGCGGTTGATGAACCGCGTGGGCCGCTCGCCGAGCTTGAGGCCGGCGAGGTCGACCTTGACTAATATCTCGCTCAGCGCGATGAACCCGCTGCCGAGCTGGCCGCAGCGCTCCACGACCTCCTCCAGCGCCCGGGCCGAGTAGAAGCGGAAGCCGTTGGTGTAATCGGTGATCGGGATGCCGAGGCACAGCCGGGCCATCGCGTTGGCGAAGCGCGAAAAAAGGCGCCGGCGGATCGGCCAGTCCTCGATCTTGCTCCCGGGCAGGTAGCGGCTGCCGATCAACAGATCGAGGCCGGCCTCGCGCGCCGCGGCCAGGTGGGCCGGGATCTCGTCGGGGGGATGGGAGAAGTCGGCGTCCATCTCGACGACGCGGCCGCAGCCCGACTCCTTGAGCCACTTCATGCCGGCGAGGACGGCCGAGCCGCGTCCGCCCTTGCCTTCCCGGTGGAGCGCCTTCACCCGCTCCGCGAGCGCCAGGCCCGCCTTGGCGCCTTCGGCGGCCTGCACGGTCGCCAGGTCCGGCGAGTCGTCGACCACGACGATCCACGCCTCCGGCAGCACCTCGCGCAGCCGGCGGATCAGCGCGGCGATGTTGTCTTGCTCCTTGTAGGCGGGGATGACGACGCCGACCGTCTCCGGAGCTGGCACCCGGCGGATTGTAGTAAATCGTATAATGGCCCCAATGTCTTTTTGGGACGGCCGGCGCGTGCTCGTGACCGGCGGCTGCGGCTTCGTCGGCAGCCACGTGGTCGAGGACCTCCTCCGGCGCGGCCGGGACGTCAAGATCACCGTGGCCGACAACCTCAAGCCCGGGCGGCGGGACAACCTGCCGCGGGACGCCGACCTCAGAGTCGAGGTCGCGGACTTGGGCGATCTCGACGAGTGCCGGCGGATCTGCCGCGGCCAAGACGTCGTGCTGAACCTCGCCGCCAAGGTGGGGGGCGTCGGCTACAACGCCAAGCACCCGGGCACGATGTTTCACGACAACATGAGGCTCTCCCTCAACATGCTCGAGGCGGCGCGCCTCGAGGGAGTCGAGCGTTTCCTCGTCGTGTCGTCGGCCTGCGTCTACCCCCGAGACTGCACGGTCCCGACGCCCGAGACCGAGGGATTTAGGGACTCGCCCGAGGCGACCAACGACGGCTACGGCTGGGCCAAGCGCATGGCCGAGTTTCAGGCGATGGCCTACCACCGCGAGTTCGGCATGAAGATCGCGATCGCGCGCCCCTACAACGGCTACGGCCCTCGCGATCACTTCGACCTCGAGAACTCCCACGTGATCGCGGCGCTCGTGCGCCGAGTCGTCGAGGGCCAGGACCCCGTCTTGGTCTGGGGCGACGGGAGCCAGACGCGCGCGTTCCTCTACGTGGAGGACTTCGCGCGCGGCCTGATCGAGGCGACCGAGAAGTACCCCGAGTGCGACCCGGTCAACCTCGGGACGGACGAAGAGGTGCCGATCAAGACGCTCGCCGAGACGGTCCTGCGCGTCGCGGGTTCGAAGGCGAAGCTCAAGTTCGACGTCAGCCGCCCGTCGGGGCAGCCCCGCCGGAACTGCGACACCCGCAAGGCGCGCGAGAAGTTCGGCTTCGAGGCCCGGGTCACGCTCGAGGAGGGGCTCGCCAAGACCCTCGAGTGGTACCGGGCGCACCAGAAGACGCACGCATGAGCGTCCGCAAAACGCTCGTCATCCTGACCTATAACGAGATCGAGGCCACGCCCAAGGTCTGGGGCTCGATCCCCCTGGCGGCCGCCGACGAGGTGTTCTGCGTCGACGGCGGCTCCACGGACGGCACGATCGAGTTCGTCCGCTCGAAGGGCGTGCGCGTCGTGGTGCAGGACCGGCGCGGCCGCGGGCGCGGTTTTCAGCTCGGCGTCCAGGAGGCGGCGGGCGAGCACATCGTGTTCTTCAGCACCGACGGCAACGAGGATCCCGCCGACATCTCGCGCATGTTCGACCTGCTGGCGGAGGGTCACGACATGGTGATCGCCTCGCGGATGATGCCCGGGGCGTTCAACGAGGAAGACGTCGGGTGGTGGCGGCCCCGCAAGTGGGTCAACAACGCGTTTACGCTCGGCGCCAACCTCCTCTTCAACCGCCGCGCGTACGTGACCGACACGATCAACGGCTACCGCGGCGTGTCGAAGCAGGCCTTCGAGCGCATGGGCATCGACGTCGACGGCTTCGACGTCGAGTTCACGATGTCGATCCGCGCGATGAAGCTCGGGCTGCGGATCGCCGAGTTCCCGACCCGCGAAGGCGCGCGCGTCGGCGGCGTGAGCACCGCCGAGTCGTGGAAGACCGGCGTGCAGTTCATCAAGCGCTTCGCCCACGAGATGCGGATCGGCGGCCGCTTCGGCCCGGCGGCCGCGGCCTCGCGATGACCCGCGGGCGGGTCCTCGCCGCGCTGGCCGTCCTGGCGCTCGCGGCCCGGGTCGCCGTGGCCTGGAAGTTCGGCCGGCTCGCGCCCGACGGCGGCATCCCGGATCCCGACGGATATCACAAGCTGGCGATGGCCGCGCTCAAGTACCACAGCCTGGCTACGCCCGACGGCGCGCCGACGGCCGTGCGCGATCCCGTCTACACGCTGCTTTTGGCGGGCCTCTACCTCGTGACCGGCCCGTCTTATTGGGCCGTCGTCGTGATGAACGTCCTGCTCGGCGCGGCGATGGCCTTGCTCGCCTGGAGGCTCGGGGAGCGGCTGTTCGGGGAGAGGGTCGGCGCCCTGGCCGGGCTCCTCGTCGCGGTCCATCCGCAGCTCGTCTACTACACGACGCAGAACGTGCGCGAGATCCCGCAGGCCTTTCTGGTCGCCTCGACGGCCGTGCTTGCCGTCGAGGCGATCCAAAGATCATCCAAGGCCATTGCCGTCCTCGCCGGGGTCTCGGGGGCGCTGGTCGGGCTGATCAACACGGCGCTGCTCCCCGGCATCGGCCTCGTCTGCCTCGGGATCCTCTACGCGGGCCGCCGGCTGATGAAGAATCTCCTCGTCCACGCCGTCCTCTACGCGGTCGCCTGCGGCGGGCTCTACGCGCTCTGGCCGCTGCGCAACGCTCTCGTATTCCACAAGTTCATCCTCGGCACGACCGAGGGCGGCTGCCACCTCTACATCGGCCTCGTCATCCCCGACGAGCACGCGGGCACGCAGGTGGAGGCCGAGCTCACGATGAAGGACCCGATCCTCGGTCGCGCGGACCTCGACCCGAAGACGCGCGACCGGCTGTGCTACGAGGCCACGCGCGCCTACATCCGCGAGCGCCCCGGCGGCTTCGCGCTCCGCATGTGGAAGAGCTTCCTGAAGCTCTGGCGTCCGGTGCCGTACCGGCGGGACTACGGGCTGAACTTCGACATGATCCGCTGGGCCTCGATCCTCTCCGACGGGTGGCTCATCCCGCTTGCCTTGATCGGCCTGATCCTGGGCTGGAGGCGCGCCCCGGAGACCGCGATCCCCGTGATCGTCATCGCGATGGTGAGCCTGGTCTACGCGGTGTTCTGGGCGGTGGTGCGCTACCGGCTGCCGCTGATGAGCTTCGTGTGCGTCTACGCCTCGCTCGCGGTCGTGGAGCTCTGGCGGAGGAAGGTCCTGAAGGGCTTGGCGTAGCTGCGCCTTTCAGAAGACGGGCCACCTGTGGCGGGAAGGCCGCGGCGTAGCGTCGTAGCTTTTTTCGATCCAGCCGCCGGAAGTCGACCTCGTCGAGCGCGGGACCCTCTCCGGCCCTCCCGCCGAGATACACCCAATCCACGAGAGCCTTCTCCGGTTCCGCGACCCAGGTCTGGGCTCCGGTCTCGAGCCGCTGCACGTCGAAGCCGAAGAACCGCTCCGGGGCGACGTGCTGGTAGCGCAAAGGCCCCCAGGGCGTGGATACCCGACGCGGCCGGCCCGTAGTCACGACGATCAGCTCGCGCGGGATCTGGGTGATGGCGCCGCTTCGAAGGAGCGCGAACTCGCAAGAAAGGTAGCCCGGGGGATGCAGGAGGCCGGCCAACTGCTCGCGCGATGGGTCCCCGAGCAGGTTCGCCCAAAGCTCCGGGCCCACCCTTCGCAACACCGCCTTGCGCTCGTAGCGCTTTGCGACGACGCGCGCGCTCGGCACGGAGATCTCGAACAGCCGCGCCAAGCTCGTCAGCGACAGGAAATTGCCTTCAGGCCTGGGAAGGGCGGCTAGGCGGCGGATCTTCTCGTCGACGCGAAGAGCCATCAGTCCTCCAGCCAGGGGGCGAGCAACGCGCGCGTCGCTTCGATCACCGGCGCGTAGGCTACGCTCTCCAGCCGCCGGGCCAGGCCCTCATCGAGATAGCGCGAAAGATCGGCCTTGAGGCGCTTGAACGTGACCTGCTCGAGGCGCCGGCGAAAGTCCGAGGAGTCGAGCTCCTCCCAGCGCCTCCAGGCGTGGAAATCGGCCTCGTCGAGTTTGGCGCCACGCTCATGAAGGAACCAAATGTCGAAGGCGTCGCGGCCCTTGACCGACGGACGCTTCATGAAGGCGACGGCCTTGCAGAAAAGCAACGCGTCGAGGGTCGGCGACACGATCAATTCGGTGCGCAGCGAATCGCCCGTTATCAAGCGTCGGTCGCCGCCGAGCGGCACCGTGGTCAGCGTCGGAAACTGAAGCAACGCGGCCGTTTGCCCCGCAAGCAGGACCTCCACGTCGTGTCCCACGGCTCGGCAGTTCAGCTCCACTCGCGAGAGGGAGGGCAGCCGAGAGAGGTCCTGTTCGAGGGTCGCCGCCAGCTCCTTGAGCTGGGCTTCCGAGACCGGGCGACGGCACGCGAAATCTAGATCCGCCGACGACCGAGGGCTGCCATGCAACAGGCGGAGCGCGCCGCCCCCGATGAAGACGAAGCGTTCGGGGTGCAAGCGGAACAAGGAGATCAGAATCTCGCGGGCGAGAGAATCAGTGATACCAATATATTAACAGAAGTGTTTATAAATTGCAATGCATGCCCGCTCTAGGCCGCGCTCTGCCGGAAGAAGATCCAGAAGAGCTTCGCGTAGCTCAGCAGGTTGTTGCCGATCTTCATCCCGCTCTTGCCGCGCTTGAGGCCGTAGTCGTAGACGAACGGGACCTCGGCCGTTTTGCGGCAGAAGCGCGAGACCCGCAGCAGGAGCTCCGCGTTGCACGCGAACCCGCCGACGCTCGTCAGCCGCTCGCCGTCGGCCTCGAGCCCGCGCTTGAGGACCCGCGCGCGGTAGGCGCGGTAGAAGATCGTGTAGTCCGACACGCCCGGCAGCCGGATCAGCGTCCGGAGCAGCGTGTTGGCCCCGTGGCTCAGGAGGAGCCGCTTGAGGGGGAACCGCCGGTGCTCGCCGCCGGGGAGATACCGCGAAGCGATCGCGATGTCCGCCTCGCCCTCGAGCGCCGAGAGCAGGGCCGGCAAGAGCGCCGCGTCGCTGGTGCCGTCGCCTTCCATGATGACGACCGGCTCGTCGTCGCCCGCGCCTTCGAGCGCCGCGCGGATGCCGCTCAGGAACACGGCCGCGATCCCGCGGTTGACCGGGTGCGTGACGACGGCGACCGGGTGCGCCGCGGCGAGCCGCCCGGCCACGGCCGCGGTGTCGTCTTTTGAGCCGTCGTCGACGACGAAGAGCCGGTAGGCCCGGCCGGCGAGCGCGGCTTGGACGCGCTCGCAGACCGCCGGCAGGTTCGCCGCCTCGTTGTAGGCGGGGACGATGACGCGGACCACCGCGGGATTCTAGCTATCTCCTAGCTCCGGCGCTATGATCGGCGAAAAGTCGGCGAGTCGCCGGAGTGTCGGTGCCGTTGGGCATTCGCCTCGGGGTTCTCCGGGGTATTGCGCTCCCGCGCGAGTTGGGGTATCGTAGGCCCGTGGCCTTCTTCCAGCACCCCCAGGGGCCGCTGCCGTTCTCCCTCCGCCGGGCCGTCATCGCGCTCGCGGCGTACGGGATCGTGACCCTGACCTACCAGGTCTGGCTCCTGCTGTCGCTCGGCGTCCACTTCGACGAGCTGATCCTGGGCGCGGTGCGGATCGTCTTCGGGCTCGGGGTGGCGTTCGCGATCTCCAAGCGCATGGGCTGGGCGCGCTGGGCGGGGATCGTCGGGGGCGTGATCGGCGGGCTGGGGCTCGTCGCGGCGGGCATGAGCCTCGCCTCCGGCGGGCCGTCGGCGTTCCCGCTCGGGGCCGTCGGCGCCGCCTACGCCGTCCTGTCGACCGTGCTCCTGGTCGTGCCCGCCACGCAGCTCGTCCGCGGCGACGCGCGCGCCGCCTTCTCGCACCCTGCCGCGCCGTCGGCGTGACGGTCCGCGTCCCGCTCTCGCACCGCGGGCGGCGGGCGCTCACCAACGCGTTCATCGCGTTCCACCTGGCCGTTCTCTTCGTCTGGTGCCTGCCGGCGTCTTTTGCGCTCCGCCGGCCCTTGGCCGAGCGGGTCTCCCGGTACGTGGTCGGGCTCGGGCTGTGGCAGGGCTGGGACATGTTCTCGCCGAACCCGCGCACGACGAATATCCGCGTCGGGGCGATCGTGTCCTTCGCCGACGGCACTTCGGAGCTCTACGACTTCCCGCAGATGGACCGCCTCGGGTTCTTCGAGCGCTACCGGCGCGAGCGCTACCGGAAGTGGGTCAACGACAACCTCCGGCTCGACAAAAATCCGCAGCTCTGGCGGCCGGCGGCGGCGTGGGTCGCCGGGCTCCACGCGGACCGGCCCGCGCCGGTGACTTTGGTCCGGCTCATCCGGCGGTGGTGGGACATCCCGGCGCCGGAGGCGGAGGGCTTCCTCGGCCGCATCAAGCCGCTCGAGCGCCGGGAGCAGGAGTACGAGTTCTACGAGTGGCGCCCGCCGCGCCTTCGAGGGGCGCCGCGATGATCGGGCTCGCTCGCCTGCGGCGCGCCTGGAACGAGTTCTTCTTCGAGCCGGCCTCGCCGCTGCCGGTCTGCGCATTCCGCGTCGCCTACGGGCTGCTCGTGCTCGTGGACATCCTCCTCCTCATGCCGGACGCGGGGACGTGGTTCTCCGAGGCGGGCATCCTGCCCGTCGCCGTCCAGCAGCGGCTCCAGCCGATGTCACGGCTCGACGTGATGGGCGCCCTGGTCCAGTCGGAGGCGGGCGCGCTCGTCTTCCTCGCCGCGCTGGCGGCCGCGGCGACGGCCCTCACGGCCGGCTTCAAGACCCGCGCCGCGGCCGTGATCACGTTCCTCGGCCTCACGTCGCTCCACCACCGCAACGTCTTCATCCTGCACGGCGGCGACACGCTGCTGCGCGTCATGGGGTTCTTCCTCATCTTCTCCCAGGCCGGCGCGCGGCTCTCCGTCGACGCCTGGCTGGCCCGCGGCCGGGGCCGGGCCGCGCCCGCGCGCGTGGAGCCTTGGGCGCAGCGCCTGCTCCAGCTGCAGTTGTGCGCGATGTACGTCTTCACCGCGGTCTCGAAGATGTCCGGGACGATGTGGGCCGAGGGCACGGCGGTGTACTTCGTCCTCAACCTCGACGAGTTCCGCCGGTTCCCGGTGCCGATCATCCCGCATTATCTGCCGCTCGTGAAGCTGGCGACGTGGGGCACCCTCGCGGTCGAGTTCGCCGTCGGCACGCTGGTCTGGGTCCGCGAGCTGCGCTACGTCGTCTTGGCGGCCGGACTGTGCCTGCACCTCTCGATCGAGTGGGCGATGAACGTGCCGCTGTTTCAGTGGACGGCGATCGCGGGCTACCTGCTTTTCGTGCGCGCGGACGACCTGGAGGCGGCGCTGCGGCGGCTCCGGGCGCCGGCATGAAGGCGAGCGCCGGTGGCGTGGTCCTCGTCCTCGCGCTCGCGGCGGGCGTCGCCGCGCGCGTGGCCGGGCTCTGGACCGACTTCTGGCTCGACGAGATCTGGAACTGGAACATCGCGCGCGGGCACGGCTACGCCGATATCCTGCTGCGCGTGCCCTACGACGCCAACCACATCCTGAACACGCTGTGGCTGCGCGCCGTCGGCGTCCGCGAGTGGTGGGGCGTCTACCGGCTCCATTCGCTCGCGGCGGGGCTCGCGACCCTCTGGCTTCTGTGGAAGATCGCGGTCCGGTGGGGACGGCTCGAGGGCGCCCTCGCGGCGGCGCTCGGAGCGGCGTCGTTTTTGTTGACGCTCTACTCGTCGGAGGCGAGAGGGCACACGACGATGGTCGCCTTCGCGCTGGCGGCCTTCGTCGCCCTCGAGTCCTGGCTGCGCGGCCGCTCGCCCGCCGCCTACGCGGCGTGGGCCGCGAGCGTGGTGCTGGGGTTCTTCTCGCATCTCATGTTCGCGCAGGCCTACGCGGGGCTCCTGCTGTGGTCGCTGTGGCGGCTCCGCCGCGCCCCGGGAGGGCTCGCGGCGCTGCACGCGCCGGGCGCCGCGGCCGCCGCCTTCCTGTACGTCGTGCAGGTGCGGGGCATGGGCCACGCGGGAGGGCTCGCCGAGCCGACGCGGCTCATCCTGCGTGACACGCTGGCGCTCGCGACGGGCGCGCCGGACTCCCCGCTCGCGTGGGCCGCCGGCGCCGCGTTCCTCGCCGCAGCCGCCTGGGCCGCGCGGGACCTCAGGCGCGGCGGTCGTGACGAATGGAGCTTCTTCGCCTGGATCGTGTTCGGCGCCCCGGCGATCCTCTTGGCCCTGCACCCGCCCGGGCTGCTCTTCCCTCGCTACTTCCTCCTCGCGGGGACGTTCGCGCTGCCGCTGTGCGCGCGCGCGGCCGCGGTCGCGTGGCGGGCCGGGGGCGCGGCGCGCGGCGCGGCGGCGGCGGCCGTCGGGCTGTTCGTCCTGGGCAACGCCGTCCGCACCGCCTCGTTCTTGAAGGACGGTCGCGGCCACTACCTGGAGGCGCTGCGCTTCATGGCGGCGAGCTCCGGGGGGAGGGAGATCACCGTCGGCAGCGGGCACGACTTCGCGCACCGGATGATGGTCTCCTTCTACGCCCCGCGCGTGCCGGAGGCCTCCTTCCGGTACGTGCCGCGCGAGGGCTGGACCCCCGGCTCGCCGGAGTGGGTCATCGGCCACGCCGAGCGGCACACGCCGGACTCGCCCCCCGAGCTCACGGCCCACAACGGCAGCCGCTACCGGCTCGAGAGGACGTACCGGTACTCCGCGGTGTCGGGGTGGGACTGGCGGCTCTACCGGCGGGTGACGAGCACTTCGGAGCCGTAGAGCTTGAAGTGCAGGGAGAGGGCCGGGCCGGCGACGAGCTCCACGACGATCGTCTCGGAGATGTTGCGCTGGACCGTCGGGGGCGGCCCCGGGATGGCCACCGCCTCGCCCGGGGTGTCCGTAATGAGGCGGGCGTCGAGGACGACGCCTCCTCCCTCGAGGCGGTAGGCGCCGAACAACCGCCGCGTGCCGAGGTGCTTCACTTCGGGCTGTTCCGTCCCCGGCGACGCTTGGCCGGTGAGGGTGTAGGCCCGGACCTCCAGCGTGAAGCGCTCCCCGGGCTTCAGTCCGGAGCGCGGACCTTCGAGATCGAGCGAGTAGCGCATGCCCGGCCCGAGCTGCTGCTTGCTCTCGTAGCGGCCTTCGAGCTCATCGAGGGTCACCATCTGCGTTTCTATTCGGCGCGTGCCTGGCCTCATCGTTACGCCGACCGGTCGAGGCCTGGCACGCTACCTTACTTCATCATTTTTCGAGCACCCGCTCCAGATTGCGGCGGGCAGGGGCGAAGGCGGGCTCCCGGAGGACGGCCTCCTCCAGCCGGCGGCGCGCCTCTTTCGGGCGGCCCGACAGCATCTCGGTCGTGCCGAGGTAGAACGGCAGCCGCGTGATCGCGGCGCCCGTCTTGCGGGCGGCCTCGAGCGCCGCTCGCGCGCCTGGGAGGTCGTCGGCGGCGAGTGCCTCGTGGAATTTCAGGAGGTGGGCGTAGCCGCGCTCGAAGGCCTCGGCCCCTAGGAGCTCGTGGACGGTGAACGGCTCGCCTTCGGCGCGGAACGCGAAGCGGAAGCGAGAGGGGTCCTCCAGCCGCTCGAGGATGAGACGCGACGACGCGCGGAGGCGGTCCTGACGCACCGACTCCATCGTCTCGCCCTCGGGGTGGTTGACCACGTAGCGCACGCGGTGGCGCGCGAGCTCGTGGAACCACGCGTCCGGGTCGGGGTGGAAGCCGACGTCGATCGCGAAGCGTGAGGTGTGCCACGCGAACGTCTCGCGGTAGCGCGCGGCCAAGACGTCGCCGGGCCTGGTGTGCTCCCGGATGAACGCGATCGTGCGCCGAGGCGGGACGTTCTCGTTGGGCCGGATCGCGTGGGCGTGCCAGGCGAGCACCCCGTCGAAGGCGCAGAAGGTCGCCAGGAGCGCGACGGTCGCGCCCGCCAGCGCGCGCGGGCGCGCGGC
>JACQPK010000275.1 GCA_016207565.1 Elusimicrobiota bacterium | reverse complement strand
CTTCCGATGTTCTGGGCGGGCGGCGCCGTCACCAAGAGCCTCCAGCACGCGGCCAGCCTGCGCAACGCGAGCGCCCTCGTCCGCTACACCAACACGTTCAACAACTACTACAACGCCACGCAGATGGGCCTGTTCGCGAGCACCGCGGGCTCGGGCCTCCTGAAGACGGTCGACATGTACCGGCAGGGACTCGACTGGAAGTCGAACCTGGCCCAAAACGCCTTGGACCTGTTCTTCGTCCGCCAGATGGGCAAGAACATGTGGGAGGGCCGCAAGGCGCGGATCGAGGGCGAGCGCGTCCAGCGAAGCGCCGACCTCGACCGGGTGCCCGAGCGGCCGGCGACGCCGGAGCGCCCGCCCGAGCCGCCGCCGAAACCGCCGGAGACTCCGGCGCCGCCGCCGGACGCGCCGGCACCGCCTCCGCCGGCGCCGCAGGTCGCGGCGACCCCGGACGCCGTACGGCCCGCCGGGACCGGCGGCGAGACGGCGAGGCCGGCGCCCGCGCCCGCGCCGGAGCGCGCGCCCCTCAACGTGCGCGCGCCCGACCTCAAAGGGAACATCAAGACCGGCGGCACCCTCGACTCGCCGGCCGCCGGCTCGATCGACGGGATCCAAGCGGGGGACCGGCCCCAGACGCCGAACGCCACGCCGCAGGTCGCGCCGGCCCAGCCCGCGGGACAGCCTCCCGCCGGCACCGGCGCGCCCGACTCGCCGGCCGCTCAGCCCCCCGCCCCGGCGCCCGCCCCGGCGCCCGCGCCGGCCACGGTGGTCGCCGATGTCCCCGTCGCCCCCGACCCGCAGAGGGCGCCGTCCACGAAGGCGGCCATCCCCGACGCGGAGATCAAAGCCCAGCAGGCGCCGGAGGCCGCGCTCGCGCCCGACTACCAGGCCGCGCGCGACATCGTGACCGGCAACCAACGGCTCCTCCAGGCCGACCTCACGGGCGCCCTCATGAGCAAGGTCGCCCGAGGCGAGTCCCCCGTCCAGCGCGGACATCTCAACGAGCGCGGACAGCTGTCCTTGGGCGAGAAGCCGGCGGGCAGCGCCGGGGTGAACGTCGACCTCCGCCTCGTCAACGGCCCCGACGGGGCGCCGCACCTGCAGGCGCGGCCGGCGAAGCCGAGCCTGGCCGACCGCATCTTCGGAAAGGGAGAGAAGCTGAACGCCCAGCAGGAGGGCGCCCTCCGCGAGACGGAGGCCGCGTACAACCAAGACCGCAGCGCCCGCCACAAGACGCTGAAGGCGGCGGAGACGTTGAGCGGGGCCGCCGACAAGCCCACCCGCCTCCAGCGGGCGGCGGAGAAGCTCGGGCTGCGCGACCCGGACAAGGTCACGGCCTGGGTCGACCCGAAGGAGCCGACGAACATCCTCGGCTCCGGCCGGAAGGCGCCCACGAAGGACGCGGTGAAGGTGGAGCTGAGGCTCGAGGACCGCGGCGTGAGGGTCGAGAAGGTCCACGCCGACGGCGAGGTGGCGCAGCGCGTCCGCGAGGGCGTGTCGGCGAGGATCCCGGAGGCCAACAAGCTCGTCGAGCGGCGGCAGAACGCCAAGGCGATGGAGTCCGCGCTGAACGCCGCGGACGGGAAGCCGTTCCAGGGCGCGGCGCGCCAGGCCTACCGGGCGGAGCTCGCCCGGCTCGCGAAGGGAGGCGCCTCGGTCAGGCCCGGCGAGACGGTGAAGTTCAACGTCGAGGGCTGGTACGATCCGAAGACGCACGCGCTCGGTTTCGGCAAGCCTCCGAAGGGCGCGACGAAGGTGACGCTCGAGGTCGAGGCGGCACGGAAGCCGGGGCTGCTGTCCCGGTTCCGCCCGGAGCTGGAGATCAGCCGCGTCTCGGCCGCCGGGGAGGCGCCCGGCCGTCTCGCGGACATGACGGCCGCGGTCACGATGCACGAGCTCGACCGCCAGGCGGCCGCTCCGGCGAAGCAGCTGATCGAACAGCTCTCGGGCAAGCGCTTCCGGCAGGCCCTCGAGGCGGAAGGCGAAGGCGCCGTCCGCGCGGTGGACGCCTACTACGACCCGAGGACGGGCGACGTCACCCCGCTTCGCCGCGCGAGCCCGAAGCTCGCGGCCGAGACCAACGGCCGCATGCTGCTCCGTTTCGTTTTCGAGCTGGAGGGCGGGATGCACAAGCTGCGGGGCGTCAGCGGCCCCGGCTTCGAGCGGCTGCCCCCGGGCGTCGCCCGCCGCTTCACGCTCCTCGAGGCGGGCTTCCAAGGCATCCCGGCGCCCAAGCCCGGAGTGGTCGGCCGGGCCTGGGACGCGCTCGCCCGCCGCTGGCGCGCCTCCGCCGCCCGTCCCGAGGAGGCCTCCCCGGCCAAAGACGGCAAGGCGCAGTGGCTCGAGGAGCGCCGGGCGATCGAGAAGGCCTCGCGCGAGGTCTTCCAAGAGCTCGAGGCGATCCGCGAGAAGAAGCCCGCGGACGTCGAGCTGGAAGGTTACGAGCCTTTCGTGACGGCGCTCCAGGCCGGCCGCGCGCGCCTCAAAAAGCTCGGCGCCGATCCGTTCGAGATGCGGCTCGAGTTCGAGTTCTCGCCGCTGCGCGAGGCGCGCAAGCAGGCGGTGAAGACGGGCGACTGGGGAGAGTACGATCGCATCCGGGCGCTCCGCGAGCAGCTCGGCTACGGGGCGACGGCGCGCGAGATGCTGGATATGCTGGACCGCTCGGGCTCCAGGTTCGACGTCGCCCAGGACGCCCTCCGGCAGGCCGACTACCGCCGCGAGCTCGCCAAGCTGAGCGGCGACGAAGTCCGGAAGTCGGCGGCCGACGAGGCCTACCGGAAGGCCGAGCGCGAGTTCCTGGAGACCGCGCGCAGGCGCGCGGAGGCGACCGGCGACGAGCCGGCCCGCGCGAACGAGTCGGCCAACCGGGAACTCGCCGTCGAGGAAGCCCGGCTCGCGGTGCTGCGCGCCGAGCGCGCGCGCCTGGACGCGGAGATCAAGGTGCAGGCCCAGCGGGCCCCCAAGCCGTCCGAGCCGCCGGTCGCGCGCGAGCTGGGCGACGGGCGGCTGTCGCTCCCCGAGACGCCCGAGGCCGCGGCGCTGCGGCAGGCGCAGAACTACAACCGCACCCCCGAGTACCCGAACGGCGAGACCTTCGTGGCCAACTCCCGCAAGGCCCTCGGGATGTTCGACCGCTGGCTGAAAGGGGAACTCGACATGCCTTTCGAGAACCTCATGCGGGCGATGCACGTCAGATACGCGGCGGGACTCAAGAGCGTGCCTCCGGGCGAGTACGCGACCGGGCACCTCAGCAACGGCCGCGGCAACCTCGCTCGGCGCTACGCGGGCGACTACTACGGGCTCGAGGCGCTGCCCGACGGCCCGGTCCCGCTGCCCGATATCCCGGTCGATCATTCCCCCTTCTTCCGGGGAAGCCGCTACCACTACGCCGACGCCTTCGTTCCCGAGGTGCGCGAGGTCTACTACAAGGCGCTGGAAGGGCGCATCGCGGAGTTCTCCCGGAAGGTCGACGGGATCCATCGCTTCAAGGCGGAACACCCGGACTTCGCGAGGCGTCCCGAGTACGACGCCATGGTGCGGGAGGCGCTCGACACGGTCGTGGACTTCGGCCGCACCGCGGCCGGCTTCCGGCAGTTCCGGGAAGGCAACTGGGGGCTGTACGGTCCGATGATGGACGCGATGGTCAACCGCCTCGGCCTCAAGATCGAGCACCCCGGCTACCTCGACCTCCTCCTGCAGTCCGCGACCCCGCAGGCCCTCAAGCCCTTCTTCGCCGACGCGGTCCTCAACCGGAAGCCGTTCTACTCGCCCGACGGCTACGATCCCGTCAAAGGCAGCTTCCGCACGCCGTCCGCCCAGACCACGACCACGATGCGAGTCGCCAGGCCGGCCGAGCCCGCGCCCGCGCCCAAGCCCAAGCCCGTCGCGGACTCGCCGGAGCTCGCCGCCGCCAAAAAGGAGCTCCAGAACGCCCGTCGGAGGCTGGACTACGCCCAGAAGAAGGCGGGCAAGCTCGACGGGGCGGTCGACCGGCGCCTCGCCGAAGACAATATCGCGCACGCCCAGCAGATGCTGGACGCCTACCGGCCCGCCGGCGAGGCCTACGTGAAGCCGCTGGAGCAGAACCTCCAGGCGGCGATCGCCGAAGGCCAACGGCTGGGCGTCAACGTCGAGGCGGCGCGCGGGAAAGGCAAGTTCCTGCAGGAGCGCGCGGAGCTCGTCGGGCGGGTCCAAAACGAGCTCACCGTCGTCCAGCAGATGCACCGCCGCCTGCGCTCGGAGACCGCCGATCCCGGACAGACCCACGCCTTCCGGGAGGGACGCGCCCGCGTGGAGGACGGCACGTACCGCGGCCGGACGATCGAGCGTCAAGGCGGGGAAGCGACGTGCTTCGCCCGCGTGATCGCCGACATCATCGGCATCCCGGAGGGCCAGTACGGCCGGTTCGAGGCCGCCCTCGAGCGCCGCCTCGGGAAGAGCGTCCTGGACTCGATCAAGGACCGGGGATCACTCGCGAAGCACAAGGACGCGATCGTCGACGTGGCCCAGGCCGAGTTCGGCATGGCGGTGGAGAGGATCCAGCCGAAAGACATCGCCGCGGCCCTCGACGCCGGAGAAACGCTCGGCCTCTCGATCATCCTCGCGAAGAAGGCCGACGGCTCCGGCGGCGGCTCCCACCAGGTCAGCGCCCGCAGGCTCGACCCGAAGACCGCCCAGGAGGCGTACCGGATCGCGCCGGAGGAGGCGCACCGCTACGTCGAGATCACGGACTCGCAGGTGGGCGGTAGCTACCCGGTCCTCCGGGACATCCTCCTGGGCGCCCAAGGCAAGGCCGGCGCCACGTCCCGGGTCGCCGCCTACCGCAACGCGGGCGCCCTCGCGCCCGAGAAGGTCGCCTCCGCGGCCCAGCGGCTCGAGCCCTACGCGCGCGAGCAGCGCCTCCAGCTCGCGCGCGAGGGCCTCGGGCTCGCGGAGCCCGCCCGCACCCCCCGCGGGACCGCCGGAGAGGTGGAGAACCCCTACACCCGGCTCTTCTCCGCGATGGGCGCGGTCGAGAGAGCGCCGCGGGCGGCGGCCCAACGGGCTCCGGAGCGCGGTCCGGTCATCGACGGGCTCGAGGCGTTCCTCGACCGCTACGGGCACGTGCCGCGATTCGAGGCGAGCGCCGGCGACGGCATGGTGGGCGACGCGGCGCGCGTCACGGTGGGCGCCGACACCTATTACATCAAGCGCGTGACCAAGCAGCTGCCGGCGATCGCGGACGCGGAGATACGCGCCTTGACCCCGATGGAGCGGGCCCTCAACGAAGCGCTCCTCCCGAGGCTCCTCGCGATGTTCCCGGATACGCCGCAAGGCAAGCGCCCGTTCATCGCCACCGACGACGTGGCGGTGCTCAAGCACGGCGGCGAGGTCTACGTGCTCACCAAGGCCGTGCCGGGGAAGCCGAACGAAGGGCTCTTCCAGAAGGGGCTCTCGGACGCGCAGCGGGCCGACTACATGATCCTCAAGTCGGTGTTCCGGCTCGGCGACATGCACCACAAGAACATCCTCTTCGGCCCGGACGGGACCCCGTTCATGATCGACGGAGAGAAGATCCTGCGGCGCTCGCTGGCCGAGAGCCTGCTCGCCGAGGCCAAGGGCCGCGGCGGCAATCCGACGCCGGAGCAGATGAACGGCCGTATCGAGCTCCTGCGCAAGCAGATGATCGACTCCGACATCTTCGGCAAAAGCTACCCGATCTTCGACCGCGCGACGTGGGCGAAAGGCGAGCCGATCCTGGAGCGCTTCCAGGTCTGGCAGGAGCGCTTCCTGGGCGACACGCCCGACGCCGTCGCCTTCCGCGAGCAGTTCAAGTCGACGCTGCGCGAGTCGGGCTGGGCGGACGCGGAGGTGACGCGCTACATGGACGCGGTCGTCCAGAACGTCAAGGACTTCCCCGGGCTGCTGCGTGAGTACGTCCAGCACGCCAACGCGAAGAAGCCCCTCTCGCAGAACCCCGACTTCATGCCGAAGGCGGACCTGGCGTCGCCGGCGAAGAACGCGACGCTGCATAAGATGTACATGGAGGCGTTCCAGCTCCTGCCCCCCGACGCGATCGTCCGCGCCGACGGCCAGGTCCTCGTCAACGTCCGCACGCTCGTCGAGCTGCACGCCAAGCACTTCGGGCGCCGCCCGTCCGAAGGCCGCCGGGCCCAGGGTCTGGGCCGCCGGCCGGAAGGCACCGGCGCGGCCGAAGGAGACGGCCCCGGCTCCCCGGCCTGGCGGGAGCGCCTCTACCGCGACATCGATCCCGTCATGAGGCGGGCCCGGACCGCCGGAGGCGAGGAGGGGCGCCGGCTCCTGCGGGACTGGCTCGCGGAGTCCCCCTACGCCGAGCACGTCGGCCTCGTGGCCCAGGCGATCGCGAACCGCCCGGCGCCGGCCCCCGCCGCGAGGCCGCGGCCGGCCGACGTCCTCGCGTTCATGGACCGCCTCAAGGCCGCCGGCCAGAGGTTCGACAAAGCGCGGGCCCGCAACGCGTACGACCGGTTCATGGAGGAAAGCGGCCTCGCGGACACGCCCGAGGCTCGCCGGCAGATCAAGGAGGCGATGGAGCGCGAGTACCGCCGCCGGGGGCAGGAAGACCTCGAGATCGAGAAGTCGAACCACTCGACCGGCGACGTATCTCCGGAAGAGCGCAGCAAGCTCGAGGCCGGCGAGCTCTACGCGATCGTCAATACCGGCGGGCTGAACCGGGCGACCGCGGTCGCGGCCCTCGAGACCGTCCCGCACCAGACGCCCGACTACATCAATAGCCGCAAGCTGCGGCCGGACCAGGTGCTGGTCCACCGGACCCTCAAGGGCGAGTACGAAATCCACGGCTTCTCCGACCGCCTGCACGGCAATCGGGAGCGCCAGGCCTCGCTCCGCCGGCAGGTCACGGAGGCGTTCCGTGACCCGGCCAACCCCGACCACGACCCGTTCTTGACCGCGACGGGCCGCGACCTCTGGTCCGAGCAGCTCTTCGGCTACACCAAGCTCCCGGGCGAGGCGACGCGGGGCCGCGCGCCGGAAGGCACCGGCGCCGCGGAGCCCCGGGTCGGGGCCGCCGGACGCCCTCTGCCGGTGAGAGCCGCGGACGCGGCCCGGCGGTTCATGGTCGGCGACGCGGGCTTCTACGAGTACGTCTCCCGGGCGTCGCGGAGCTGGTTCCGTCCGAAGGCCCGCACCGACCGCGTCGTCGCCGACGTGATCTCGGCGATCGGCGCCGAACTCGCGCTCGGCGAGCCCCCGATGAGCCGCGCCACCGGCAACCTCACGAACGCCCTTCGGGAGACGCAGCGCTACTCCGACTGCGCGGTCCGCGCGATGTTCAACGACGAGGCCTTCGGACCGGCGCGCCTCGTGTTCCAGGACTACAACCGGTTCCTCGGCTTCGCCGAGCGCGTCGTCGGCGAGCCGCTGCGAGACACCGGCACCTACGACCATCAGGCGAGGGCCGTATTGGCGCGGCTCGGGCTGCGCCTGGACTACAACGCGGCCCCGCCGGACGCCGCCGCCCTGGTGCGGACGATCCACTCGGCCGCCGAGAAGGGCGGAGCCGTGTACGGGACCATCGGGTTCACGCAGCCGATCGTGGGCCGCGCCGCCCACGCGGTGGTGATCAGCGCCGCCTACCGGCAGACGGGCTGGCGCTCATTGCCCGGGGCGATCGCCGAGAACGGCGTCTTCCGCACCCTCGGCCAGGCCTGGCGCGACGGGGCGGGCCGCACCCTCTCGCGGCTGCGCGAGGAGGGCGTCTGGCGCTTCGTCGTGACCGACTCCAACTTCCGCGGTCTCGAGGTGTATCGCTTCAAGCAGCTCAAGGCCTTGGGCCTGGAGACCGCGGAGATCCGGCCGGGCTGGGACCCGGCGACGATGCTGCCCTACTCGGAGGCGCAGCTCCTGCGGCTCGCGGCCGAGGCGAACAACCAGGCCGTCGGGGCCGCCGCTCCGGCCCGCCGGCGGGGGCTCATCGACCGGGCCTTCGAGCTCTTCTCCCCGCCGCCGGCGTCGAACCCGGTGCCGGTGCGCGTCGGTCCCCTGAGGACGCTGCGGGCCTCCGCCGGGCCGGCCGCGGAGCCTCCGCTGGGCACCGGAGCGGCCGAGCTGCCGCCGGGCCCCGGGTCCGGGCCGCCGGGCACGCGCCTCGGAAAGGGCATCGGCCGCCGCAACTGGAGGATCGATGGCAAGCCCGCGGAGTATTTCTCGGGCGGCGGCTTCAAGGACATCCTGGTCCACCCCGACTCGCCCGACCACCTCGTCACGCTGTTTACGCAAGCCGGCGCCCGCGACGCCGCCGGCAGCGTCAGCGAGCGCCGGCTCGAGATGGCCCACGCCGCCGCGCTCGAGGCTGCCGGCGTCTCGCCCCGCATCGTCGATCACGGCGTGCTGCCGGTCGACGGGCATCCGCTGCGCGAGATCGCCTACCTCACCCAGGAGAGGGTGACGGGGCCGACCGCGGCGGAGCTGGGGCCGGCCGCGCTGCCCCAGCTCCGCGCGTTGTTTAGGCGCCTGGTCGACGCCCGCCTGCGCCTCGACGACCGGGTGATGCTCGCCGACAACATCCGCGTCGGCACCACTCCCTCCGACCCGACCCCCCGGGCCTATCTGGTCGACCGCGCGGATATCGCCCGCGTCCCGGCGCGCTCCTGGACCGACCGGCTGCTCGGCCGCCCGGACCCGCTCGAGACGTACTACAACGAGCTCTTCTCCCGGCTCTCGAGGGCCGCCCAGAGCCGCCGCGTCGTCCGCGGCACGGGCGCGCCGGAGGAGCCGGCCAAGGTCTCGCCGGACGACGCGAACACCCCGCGGCTCCCCGTCGACGGCACCGGCGAGACCGTGTCGCGGCCGGCGCCGGCCGGCGCCGACGGAACGGCCCAAAACGTCTCGATCGCCGGCATGCGCCTTCCCGCCAAGGACTTCCGAGGAGCGGCCGACGCGTTCGTCGACCGGTGGGCGGCGCTCGAGGCCCGGCTCCTCGATCTCGACGCCGCCGCGGATCCGGCCCGGCGCGCCTCCGTCGAGGCCGAGCGGGTCCAAGCGGCGAAGGACTTCGCCGAGCTCTACAACGCGACCGCCGGACCCGCGAGAAGGATCGTCGCCGGCGACGACGGCGCCCTCGTCGCCGAGGTCGAGCGGCTCTACGACGCGTTCGCCAACGAGAAGCGCGCTCTGGCGCAGGACAACATCCCCGCCGACATCCGGAGCTGGATGCTCGCCCAGCCGCCGGGCGAGCTCTTTCCTTTCCCCTCGGGCTCCCAGGCGCGAGCCGCCATGGACATCGTCCGCGCGGAGTTCGCCGCCGTGCCCCGGAAGGTGTTCAACGCGATGGGCGTCCTCGTGACCAAGGATGGCCGGCTCTTCGTCGCCGTGTCGGGCTGGAAGCCGGCCCACGCGAAGCTCGCCGCGGCGAAGGCCGCGATCGAGGCGAAGTTTGAAGGCCAATACGAGGTGAAATGGCTCGTCGACGTGGCGCTCCCTCCGGAGGAGGCCCTGATCCCGCTGAAGGCGCGGCCCGGGGAGCAGACCGATCGCCATCAGCCCTGCGCGGAGAAGCGTCTCCTCGCGCCGTTTAGGGGAGCCGGGGCCTTGCCCGTCGAGCTGGTTTCCGAATGGTTCATGATGAACCGGAAAGGCGAGGCCATGGTGCCCTGCGCCCACTGCATGCTGAACGCGGCGTACATGCAGGGGCGGAGCGGCTCAGGGCGCACCGCGCAGGCCGCGCGTCCCGGACACGCGGAGTCCTCGGTACCGTAGCCCCGTGGGCTTCGTCGACCGCCTCGTCTCGTACCTCGAAGGGCCCTTAGGCGCGCCGGGCTTCCGGGAACGGATGGAAGGGTATCCGGAGACCGTCCTGCGGGACTTCGAGGCGGCTCACTTCGGCGGCCCGATCCCCGCGGAGTTCCGGGAGTACCTCCTCCGCATGGGCCGCCGTCCCGCCGACTTCACGCTGCTCGCCGACGATGCGGGCGGGTTCGACGCGGTGAGGGAGTGGTACGAGGAGGGCGACGAGCCCGGACTCCCGCCGCTGCCGCGAGGCGACTCGATCCTGATCGCCGTCGGCAACGCCGCGGAGCTGTTCTTGGACGGGAGCCTCGAGGGGAGGCCCGTGTTCTTCCATAGCCGCCGTCCATCGTTGTTCCGAGTCGCCGATGCGTTCGACCTCTACTGCATGCAGCTGGCCTGGATCCGCTTCAAGTTCGAGCGGCTGGGTCCCCTCGTGGATTTCGCGCTCGCCGGAGCCCAAGACGGTCCCGTCGAGCGGGCGGTCGAAGAGGCTTTGCGCGCGGGCCTCAGACCCGAGCCGTGCTGGGATTCCGTCAACCGCTTGTTCTCCCGAGACGGTATCGGCCTGTACCTCCGGCGGCGGGAAGAGCGCTGGGAAGGCTTCATCCGGTCCCAGGACCCGGGCGCGGCCAAGGCCCTGGCCGCCGCGGTCGCCCGGTAGGCAGCCTTGCGGCCGGGATTCGCGCCTGCTATCGTAGCCGGACGATGAATCAGGGTCTGGCGTCGGTCTTTGTGGGAGAGCCCTCCGACGGGCGCCTGCGCGTCGAGGTCAAGCTCGAGAACGGCAGGGAATTCGCCTTGATCGCGGCGGGCGCGGACTGCGCCGAGGGCTGGACCCAGGCGACCGGGTTCTACGCCGGGGTGCCGCCGGTGTACGTGCGCGAGCTCTCCGACGACAACGTGGCCGGGGCGGTCTCGGCCATGGCGAACGACCTCAGCGGCTACTGGCTCGGGTACTGCGCGCGCGCGGCGCGCGAGCGGCCCGGCGAGGCGGTCCAGCCGGTGAAGGTGCCTCTGGTGGAGCTGGCCGGCAAAGACCGCGGCACCGCGGTCGTGCAGGCGACGCTGGGCGACGGCCGCGAGTTCTCGATCCTGGCCGCGACCCCGGAGTGGTTCAAAGGCGCCTTCTACGGGTCGAACCTCGCCTGGTACTGGGGCCCTTCGGTGCTCTTCCTCTCGAAGCTGGACAAGGCGCTGGCCAAGAAGGCGGTCGACGACATGGCCAAGAAGGGCGACCGGTGGCTGTGCCTCTACGATACGCCGCGGACCACGCTGCCGAAGGTGCTGGAGGACTTCCAGGCCCGCGTGGGCTAGCGCGCCTGCAGCATCTCGCGTATCTTGCCCGCGATGTAGTCCCGGTCGACGCCGACGTCGGACTTCGCGAAGACCTTCCCCCGCGAATCCACCAGCGCCCAGCTCGGGATGTTGTTGAGGCCGATGCCTTCCGCGGCGGTCCTGCCGTTGGGGCGGTAGGGCCCGATCAGGTGGCTGAACTTGCCGGCGAGCGCCTCGGCGTCCTTTTCGCCGTCCGGAGGGATCTCCAGGCCGAGCCCGACGATCTGGAGGCCCTTCAAGGCGAAGTCCCGGTGGAGCGACTCGAACACGGTCATGGCCTGGCCGCAGGCGCGGCAGTACGTCGCCGGGCCCCAGAAATACACCAGCAGGGGCCCGCCGTCGAGGGACTGCACTCCGGCCGCCCGGGGGCCGCCGTAGCGGACGACCTCCTTGGAGAGCAACGCGCGAAACTCGAAGCCCGGCATCGAGTGGGCGGCGTCCTGCGTGCGGAGCGGCTCCGCGAGGACGGGCGAGGCCGAAAGCAGCAGCAGGAGGGTCCTCAGCACCTCCTGCTTATATAGGAGAAGCCCCTGGGGGGCTAGGGCCAAAGGTCCTAGCCCCCATAGGACCTAGGACCTTCCTTCCTGTGCGACGAACGACCCCTGCCGCCGGCGGGCGCCCCCGCTATGCTCAGGGCATGACCTGGTCACTCCGCTCGCACGCCGTGTGGGCCGCCGCCCTAGCGCTGAGCTCCGTCTCCCCTGCGTTCGCGCAGGTCAAGGACGTCCCCATCGTCGGCGTCCCCGTCGGCGGCGCGGCCGCCTCCGGCCTGGCGCCGGTAACGCAGACTCAAGCGCCCTCCGGCCCGACGCTCACCACGCCGCTCTCTTTGCCGCTGTCTCTATCGGCGCGGTCGCCCGCGGCCGCGATCCGCACGCAAGACGGCGCCTCCGCCTCGCCGGTCAAGGCGGCCGCCCTCGCGGGCGGCGCGCCCGGCGAGGCGGCTTCGCCGATCGCGCGGGGCACCGCCGGAGAAGAATCCGGGAGGAAGCCGGACCCCTCCCAAGTCCATGCCGCGCGCTTCCCGCGCTATCTCAGGTCGTTTATGGGGAGCCGCGTTCCGACCGAGCGTGAGACCCGCGCCGTGTTCGAGATGTATCTCGAGCAGCTCGGAGTCCCGACGGACTCCCAGCTCGCCGAGGCGATCGAGGGCCGCCTCTTCGGCGAGCCCGAGCCCGTCAGCCCTCGCTTCGCGGCCCATGCGCCGGCGCTTCGGAAGCTGGCCGCCCGCCGCGGCGTCCCCGTCGCGCGGCTGGAGGAGATCATCGTCGAGCACCGCATCGACGAGTTCCTCTCCCGGAACGAGACCGAGCTCCTCATCGACGCGGTGGAGCGGCAGCTCGAAAAGGCCGAGACACAAGCGGTGGTCCGGAGCTACCCCGACAACGACCAGGGAGACGCGCTCCGCAATCTCGCCGGCAACATCGTCTCCCCCTCCGGGAAGTCGGTGGAGGAGCTCGCGCGGGCCGGAGCGTTCATGTATGTGGACTTCTATGGAAGGAGCGTGCGGTCGGTCTCGACGGGGCGCGACCCGGACGTCACCGGCGTCGGGGTGGTGTTTTACGCCACGCTCGAGCGCGGCCGCTGGAAGATCGGCGTCTACCGCCAAAACCGCCGGACCGGCAACTCCGACTCGTTCTACCAGGCCGCCCTGCGCGACTGGCTGGTCTCCGGCGGCATCCCCGAAACGGCGCTCGACTTTTAGTCCGCCTTCAACCTGTCTAACGAACGAAGCAACGCGGAGGCACGCGGAGGAAGTAACAGAAAGGAGCGCAAAGCGAGACTCTCGATCCGTCCTTCGCGTTCCTTTCCGTCACTTCCCTTCGCGGACCTCTGCGATCCGCTGTTAGTACTTGGGAACGTTAGGGTCCACTCGCTCCGACCAGGCGTTGATCCCGCCCGCGACGTTCGTGACGCGCTTGAAGCCCTTCTCGAGGAGGAGCTTCGCCGCCTTCATCGACCGGCCGCCCATCTTGCAGTGCACGACCAGGTCGTCCTCCTTGGAGAGCTCGCTCAACCGCTCGGGAAGCTGCCCGAGCGGGATCAACAGGGAGCCGGGGATGCGCGCGATCTCGTACTCGTGGGGCTCGCGGACGTCGACCAGCACGAACGGCTCGCGTCGGTCGAGGCGGCCTTTGAGCTCCTCGACCGAGATCTCCGCGACGGCGGCCGGCGCCGGCGGGGCGCCCGCGTTGCAGAAGGCCTCGTAGTCGATGAGGCCGGTGATCGTCGGCTTATTGCCGCAGAGCGGGCAGCCCGGGTCCTTGCGCGTCTTGAGCGTGCGCCACTCCATGTTGAGCGCGTCGAAGAGCATGAGGCGCCCGATGAGCGGCTTGCCGACGCCTAAGATGAGCTTCAGCGTCTCGACGGCCTGGAGCGTGCCGATCACCCCCGGCAGGACGCCGAACACGCCGCCCTCGGCGCACGACGGCACGAGCCCCGGAGGCGGCGGCTCGGGATAGAGGCAGCGGTAGCACGGCCCGGACTTCCCGTCGAACACGGAGACCTGTCCCTCGAAGCGGAAGATCGAGCCGTAGACGTTCGGCTTGCCGGCTAGGACGCAAGCGTCGTTGACGAGGTAGCGCGTCGGGAAGTTGTCGGTGCCGTCCGCCACGACGTCGTAGCGCTTGAAGAGCTCCAGCGCGTTCTGCGACGTCAGGCGCTCCTCGCGCGGCTCGACCTCGATGTGCGGGTTGAGGGCCTTGAGCCGCGCCTTGGCCTCGGCGAGCTTCGGCTTGCCGATCGAGTCCGACGAGTAGAGGATCTGCCGCTGCAGGTTCGTCGCGTCGACCGTGTCGAAGTCGACGATCCCGATGGTGCCGACGCCCGCGGCGGCGAGATACAGCGTATACGGCGACCCGAGTCCGCCGGCGCCGATCGCGAGCACCCGGGCCTTCTTGAGCCGGGCCTGCCCTTCGGTCCCGACCTCCGGCATGATGATGTGGCGGTGGTAGCGCTGGAGCTCCTCGCGCGACAACGCGGGGAGCGCCGCGGTCGCCGACCCGCCGGCGATCGAAGGGACGATGAGGACGGTGTCGCCCGCCTTCACCGCCGTGTCCGGGCCCTTCAGGTGCCGGATGTCCTCGTCGTTGACGTAGACGTTGACGAAGTTCCGCAGCTTGCCGTCGCCCGTGTAGAGGTGCTCCTTGAGCTTGGCGTAGCGGCCGGCCAGGCGGCCGAGCACCTCGCCGACGGTGGCGCCTTCGAGCTCGACCGCCTCCTGGCGATCGGCGAACGCGCGCAGCGCGGTCGGCAGCATGACTTTCACGGGCATCGGAACCTCCTAGACGGCCTCGAACGGCTCGGCGACGAAATCCTTCCCGTCCTCCGACCGCATCCAGCTCCGGGCGTCGACCGCCCTGCGGTCGACGACCGACACGATCAAGTAGCTGTAACAGGGCCAGGAGCGCAAGAGGTCGTAGGGCGAAGGCCACGCGGGCACGTCCGGATGGGTATGATACCAGCCCACGATGGCCCGGCCCGTGCCCGCGAGCTCGCGCTCGAGCCGGGCGAGCTCGGAAGGCTCCACCTGGTAGCGCGTGCCTCGGGCGCCGGACTCCCACGCGTTGCCGAAGGCGCGCGCGTCCGTCGCCTCCACGAGGCGGCCGGGCCGGTCGAAGTCGGACGGCGGCTCGCCGATCAACGCGCCGCAGCACTCCTCGGGATAGGCGGATCGGGCGTAGCCCTCGATGAGCTGCCAGACCGGCTGGGTGACGCGCAGGCTCACGGCGCCTTGCCTTCCGTCCAGAACCGCTCGCCCAGGTAACGCTCGCCGGAGTCCGGGAACACGGTCACGATCGTCCCCTCTTCGCCTCGCCCGAGGAGCGCGTCGGCGACCCGCAGCGCGGCCAGGAGGTTCGCTCCCGAGGAGACCCCGGCGAGGATGCCGCTCTCGCGCGCGAGGCGGCGCACCTGCTCCTGCGCCTCCTCGGTCGACACCGTCAGCCGCTCGTCGGCCAGCTTCGGGTCGAAGATCGCGGGGACGATGGCGGTCTCCATGTGCTTGAGCCCCTCCAAGCCGTGAAACGGCGAGTCCGGCTCGACCGAGACGAGCCGGATGTCCCCCCGGAGCTCCCGCAGCCGCCGGCCCACCCCCATGAAGGTCCCGCTCGTGCCGAGCCCGGCCACGAAATGCGTGACGCGGCCCTCGGTCTGATCCCAGATCTCCGGGCCCGTGCCGTCGTAGTGCGCCTTCCAGTTGTCGGGATTGGAGTATTGGTCGGGATAGCAGTAGCGCAACGGCTCCGCCGCGAAGCGCCGTCGAGCCTCGACGATCGCGCCGTCGGACCCGTCGAGAGGATCGGTGAGGATCAGCTCCGCGTCGAAGGCCTCGAGGATACGGCGGCGGACCGGGTTGATGCTGGCGGGCACGCACAGCGAGACCTTGTAGCCCTTGGCGGCGCCGATCCAAGCGTAGGCGATGCCCGTGTTGCCGGAGGTCGCGTCGAGGAGGGTCTTGCCGGGCGTCAGCTCCAGCCGCCGCTCGGCCTCCTCGATCATCCGCCAGCACGCGCGGTCCTTGATCGAGCCGCCCGGATTGAACCACTCGAGCTTGGCGAAGAGGCGGATGCGCGTGCCCAGATACGGCCGCAGGCCCGTGAGCTCGACGATCGGTGTGTGGCCGACGCCGGCGTTCGCGAGGAGAGACGGCACAACCTACTTTATCATACCTGACTAATTCATTCCAGTATGACGCGCCATGCGATAAAAGTGCTAACATGGCCCCCAGCGATGAGCCAATTGCGGAGCCGTTTCCTGTCCTTTTTCGATCGCCGGGCGCACAACGTCATCGCCTCGAGCCCGATCGTGCCGCAAGGCGATCCCACGCTGCTCTTCACCTCCGCCGGGATGGTCCCGTTTAAGCCGTACTTCCTCGGCCTCAAGTCGGGCATCTCCAGGGCGGCGAGCTGCCAGCGGTGCTTCCGCACGACCGACATCGACCGCGTCGGCACCACCGCGCGCCACCTGACGTTCTTCGAGATGCTCGGGAACTTCTCGTTCGGGGACTACTTCAAGGGAGAGGCGATCGCGTGGGCCTGGGAGTTCCTCACGAAAGAGGCCGGGCTCGACCCCAAGCGCCTGACCCCGACGGTCTTCAAGGATGACGAGGAGGCCTACACGCTCTGGTCGAAGCAGCCGATCGTCAACCCGGTCGTCCGCCTCGGCGAGGACACGAACTTCTGGGCGGTCGGCCCCACCGGTCCGTGCGGACCCTGCTCCGAGATCTACATCGACCTGGGCGCCGAGTCGGGCTGCGGGAAGCCGTCGTGCGCCCCCGGCTGCGACTGCGACCGCTACCTCGAGATCTGGAACCTCGTCTTCATGCAGTTCGACCGCCAGGCCGACGGCAAGCTCATCCCCCTCCCTCAGAGGAACATCGACACCGGCATGGGCCTCGAGCGCCTGACGCTGGCGGTCAGCGGGAAGAAGTCTCCGTTCGAGACCGAGCTCTTCTGGCCGATCATGGAGGCGGCGGCGGACATCCTCAAGACGCTGCCCGGCAAGACGCCCCAGACCAAGCTCGCGTTCCGGATCATCGGGGACCACGCGCGCGGCGCGTGCGTGCTGGCCGCCGAAGGCATCATCCCGTCGAACGTCGAACGCGGCTACGTGCTGCGCCGCCTCATCCGCCGCGCGGTGCGCTACGGACAGCTCCTCGGCCACCGCGGCCCGTTCCTCCACCGGCTCGTGGATCCGACGCTGAAGATCTTGGGCGAGCAGTACCCCGAGCTCGCGAAGGCCCGCAGCCAGATCGAGAACACGATCCGCGCCGAGGAGGACCGCTTCCTCGAGACCCTCGAGAAAGGCGAGCGCGAGCTCCGGGCGATCCTCGAGTCCAAGCCGCAGCAGATCGCCGGCGAGGTCGCGTTCAAGCTCTACGATACCTTCGGCTTCCCCTTCGAGCTGACGAAGGAGATCTGCGTCGGCGCCGGCGTCGCCGTCGACGAGACCGGCTTCGCCCGGGCGCAGACGCAGGCCGCCGAGGTCGCGCGAGCCGGCTGGCGCGGCTCCGGCGAGAAGCCGTCGATCAACTACGAGGGGTTCGTGAAGGCGAACCCGGGCCTTCGCTGCGAGTTCCACGGCTACCAGACGATGAGCCTCGAGACCCGCATCGTGGGCGTGATCCGCTACAAGAAGGCGGAGCTCTCGACCGATCCCAACGCCGAGTTGCAGCTCCTGCCGGGCGACGAGGGCGAGGTGATCCTCCACAAGACGCCGTTCTACGCCGAGGGCGGCGGCCAGGTCGGCGACCGCGGCGTGGTCTTCGACGACGTCGGGAACAAGGTCGCCGAGGTTCACGACACGCAGCGCCCGCACCCCGACATCATCGCGCACCGGGTGACCGCGCTGCGCCTGATCCGCCCGGGCCTGAAGGTCAAGGCCGAGGTCGACCGCCACCACCGCGAGACCGTGCGCTACCACCACACGGCGACCCACCTCTTGAACGCCGCGCTCCGCCAGGTGCTCGGGCCCAACGTCCGCCAGGCGGGCTCCTTGGTCGCGCCGGACCGGCTGCGCTTCGACTTCACGTACCCGAAGCCCGTGACGCCCGAGCAGCAGAAGGCGATCGAGGACTCGGTGAACGCCGCCATCGCCGCCGACATGCCCGTCGAGCCTCAAGAGCGCCCCGTCGGCGACGTGGACTCGCTGGGCGCGACCACCCTCCTCGGCGAGAGCTACGGCGAGCGTCCCCGGTTCGTCCTCATCGGGCCGAAGGGCTGGAACGACCCGCAGCAGCGCTACAGCCTCGAGCTGTGCGGCGGCACCCACGTCCACCACACGGGCGAGATCCGCCACATGAAGATCGTGAAAGAGTCCTCGGTCGCCGCCGGCATCCGCCGCATCGAGGCCGTGGCCGGACCCGCCCTCGAGGAGCACCAGCGGATGGTCGAGGAGGGCCACCGCAAGCAGCTCGAGGAGATGCTCGAGAAGTACCTCAAGCTGACCGCCGAGGTGCAGGAGCTGACCGGCAAGCCCTTCAAGGCGATCCCGCGCCGGCTCCCCGACCCCGCGACCGCGCCGCTGCCGGAGATCAAGCGCTCGATCGAAGCCCTGCGCGAGCTCGAGAAGATGCTGAAGGCCGAGCTCACGAACTTAAAGAGCCAGGCCCTCGCGCAGCAGGCGCACGTCGGCCGCGTCGTGTTCGAGGTCGGGCCGCTCAAGGTCTGCGTGCAGAAGTTCAAGGAGGCGGAGATCGCGACGCTCCGGTCGATGTCCGACCAGATCAAGGGCGAGTTGGGCAGCGGCGTCGTCCTCCTCGGCTCCACGGAGGGCGAGAAGCTCTCCTTCGTCGTCGGGGTCACGGCGGACCTGGCCGGGAAGGGCCAGCACGCCGGCGAGATCGCCCGCGCGGTCGCCGAAGTCATCGGCGGCAAGGCGGGCGGCCGCCCCGACTTCGCCCAAGGCGGCGGCCGCGACTACGACTGGGACTCGCTGGTGAAGAAGTTCACCGCCTTAGTCGAGACCGCGGTCAAGACCAAGTCCAACCGCTGATCGCGGCGCCCGCGCCCAGCGTGCTATAATGGCACCCACGCGCCCGTAGTGAAATGGATATCATGACAGCCTCCGAAGCTGTAGGTCCAGGTTCGATTCCTGGCGGGCGCAATCCCTCTTCCCGCAGCGCCGCGCGCGAGCGAAGCGTCTAGCAGCTGAAGGCATCGCGCGCGCGATGCTCACCCCCACCGCCCCGCCGGCCGGGCTACGGCCGCGGTGACGACGGCCCCTCCTCGGGGCTTACTCCCAGGCGACGACCGGCGCTCGGAGCTCCGGGATCGCCGGGGGAGCCGCCACGGTCTCGGGTGACGCGGAGCCCGCGGGCGCCGCGGAGGCGGCCGGGACGGCGAGCAGCTTCGACATCCGCTCGACCAAGGCCGGCGCCGCCTGAGAGTGCTCAAGCAGGAAGTGCATCTCGGTTCCGCCGACCTGGATGGCCGTGTCCGGGGTGCGGGCGTCGCCCACGTTGAAGAAGGAGCCCGAGTTCACGTAGTGACCGCAGGAGAGGCGCGTGTTCCCGCACATGAAGCTGACCTGCTCCACGCGGACGGGTCGGGCTTTGAGCTGCTCCTCTCTCAGGCGGCCCGCGTTGGGGCCCGCGCCCAAGAGCGCGAACATCTCGTCGCGGCTCGCCTGGATGTTGGCCTTCGCCGCGCTCACCAGAGCGGCGTAGCCCGCGGCGTCCGTCACCGCGCCTTCCGGCGGCCGAGTGTCCGATTGGCAGGCGAAGACGGGCGAGGCGGCCAGCAGCACGGCGGCGGCGAGGGAGGGTCTCATGAGGACAGGATAACCCGGGGGCTCCGGGACTTCCTGAGGCCAAGAGTCCCCGGCCGGCCCGGCGAAGGGCCCAGCCCCGGCTAGGACCGCCGAGCCGCGGACGGCGCTCCTAATGCCGTGCAGCCCCGTGCGCTTACTGCTATAATCCGATGCGGACGCGACACCCTCCCCACACGAGCGCTCGGGGCGAGCCCCCGCCCCAAACATGTCCAACGAATACATGATCACCGAAGTCAAAGGTCTCGTCGAGCGCTACCTCGCGCGCTTCGAGACGCTCGGCTGGAACCGCTTCACGGGATTCGACTGGGCGAGCGTCCGGGGCGAGCTCCTCACGGAAGAGCAGCTCTCGGCGCTTCGGACCGCGATGCTGGTCGAGGACCACATCCCGGGCTACAGCCGGGCGTATCACGACCTGTTCGCGCTGACGCCCGACCTCCCGGCGGCGGAGCTGACGTTTAGGCGCGCCATGCTCCACTTCGTGTTCAAGTGGACCTCCGACGAGGACCGGCACGCGCACACCCTGGAGAACTACCTGGCGGCGACCGGACGCGTCGACGCCGAGGCGCTCGGCGCCGAGATGCGCGCGGCCGCGGTGCAGCCCTACCGGGCCCCGCATCCCGACGGCCTGCAGATGGCGGTCTACACGGTGGTGCAGGAGAAGGCCACGCAGGTCTTCTACGCGAAGCTGCGGGACGCGTGCGCCGAGCCGGTGGCGCGGCAGGTGCTCGACGCGCTGAGCCAAGACGAGGCGCGCCACTGCGGGTTCTTCTCGGACCTGCTCCGGATCTATCTGGAAGCGCCGTCGGGCGTCGACCTCGCCAAGATCAAGGAGGCGGTCGTCGAGTTCAAGATGCCGCTCTACGGCGTGCTCGACGACTACCGGCGCCGCTCGATCCTGATGATGCGGGCGGCGCGCGGCTATGACTTCCGCGACGCGTTCGGGCTGATCAAGCAGGCCCTCGGCCGGTTCGCCGACGCGAGGTCCGACTCGCGCACCCACGGCCTCGCGGAGCTCCTCGAGGCCCTCGACTCGCGGGCCGTGGGACACGTCCACGGCCGCGCCGCCGCCGCTCCTTCCTCCGCCGCGTAGCCGCGGCGTCACCCGCCCGTCAACGCCCGGCCGGTCCGCCGCCGTATACTGTGCTTGATCCGGACCCAGGAGGGGCCATGTCTCTACCTTCAGCGATCCAGGCCGCGATCGTGACGGCGTGGTTGTGCGCGCCGGCGTTCGCGGCGAATCCGGAGACCGGCCGGGGCAGCGGGCTCCCCGGCGGCTCGACGGCGCAGGTGCAGGAGAAGACCGGCGACGAGGCTCGCCCGGCCGATCGATACGACGATTGGCGCGAAGACCGCGCGACGATGGACTCGGACGGGCGGATCCGGGAGGCGCCGGCGGGCGCGCCCGGCCAGACCGTTCCTCGCGGAGGCGTCGCCCCGGGCCAGCAGCAGCCCTACCGCGGCGCCCCCGGCGACCTGCGGCCCGGCGAGCCGGGCACTCCCGGCGGCCGGGAGGCTACCGCGGGCGCGCCCGAGGCCGGACGGCGCTGGGGGCTGATCGTCTTCGTGATCGCCGTGGTGGCCTTGGGCCTCATGGCGTTCCGCCGGCGCGGCACGCCGCCGCCCAATCCCTGACGCTTGACGCGCCCGGGCGGGCCTGAAATACTGGGTGGTGATGGCGGACATCCTCGGGATCTCCGCGTACTACCATGACAGCGCGGCCTGCCTGGTGCGCGACGGCGTCGTCGTGGCGGCGGCGCAGGAGGAGCGCTTCTCCCGGCGCAAGCACGACCCGGGCTTCCCCGCCCGCGCGATCGAGTACTGCCTGGGGCACGCGCGCATCCGCCCCTCGGAGCTGGCGCTGGTCGCCTTCTACGACAAGCCGCTGCTCAAGTTCGAGCGGCTGCTCGAGACGTACCTCGCGTGCGCCCCGAAGGGACTCGCGTCGTTCTCGCTCGCGCTCCCGGTCTGGACCCAACAGAAGCTCTGGATCAAGGCGCTGATCCGCGAGCGCCTGGGCTACGAGGGACGCGTCCTGTTCACCGAGCACCATGAGTCCCACGCGGCCTCCGCGTTCTTCCCGTCGCCGTTCCAGGAGGCGGCCGTGCTCACGATGGACGGCGTCGGCGAGTGGGCCACCGCGAGCTACGGCGTCGGGCGCGACAACCGGCTCGAGCTGCTGGGCGAGCTCCGTTTCCCCCACTCGCTCGGCCTGCTCTACTCCGCGTTCACGTACTACCTGGGGTTCAAGGTCAACTCCGGCGAGCACAAGGTCATGGGCCTCGCCCCCTACGGG
>JACQPK010000292.1 GCA_016207565.1 Elusimicrobiota bacterium | reverse complement strand
GGCCAAGGTCATCACCCGCGAGCAGGCCGAGCTCGGCGCGGCGCGCTACCTCGAGACCGCCGGCCGCCTCGCGGGCCGCAGAATGTCGCGCGAGGATCTCGAGGCCCTGCCCGCCTTCCCCGGCGCCGGGGCGCTGACTCCGCTCCAGCGTTTCGCGGGACTCGTCACCTTCGTGAACGTCCTCTGGGCGCTCGGCATCGGCCTCGGCGTCGTCTGCTTCAGCTTCCTTTTCGGCTCCTACGTGGAGGAGCTGATGGTCCTCCTCAAGGAGGTGCCGCTCGTCGTCTACGAGGCCGTCTTCCACCTGCTCGCCGCGGCCTTCCTGGTCGGGGGAAAATTCCTCCCCTCGGGCGCCGCCGCGTACGTGGGTCTGACGGGCTGCCTCCTCTTCGCCGCGGCGGTATGCTTTTCGGCCATGGTACGCCGCTGGAATGGGAATCCCGCGAGGCTCGCCCTGCTTCTCTACGCCGTCTGGGGCGGCGCCGCGATGCTCTACCAAAGCCCGATGATCGGGTTCCTCGCGGTCGCCGCGCTCTTGTCGGCGTTCGGCTTCATGGTGGCGATGGGCTCGCTGTGCTACTTCATCGGCTTCGAGAACGACGCCGCCGTCGGCCGAGGCA
The DNA here is from genome assembly GCA_016207565.1 of Elusimicrobiota bacterium. GTDB lineage: Bacteria > Elusimicrobiota > Elusimicrobia > UBA1565 > JACRDR01 > JACRDR01. Next base: position 2,992 of record JACQPK010000292.1, on the reverse strand, counting down.
CCGTCGCCGCCTTCGTCGTCTTGATCCTGCACGTCGCTTTGCGGATCACCGGCGAGAGCCTCCCTCTCCTCGGCGTGTTCGAGCGCGGCGGCCTCTTCTTGGGGAGCTTCGTCGGTTACCTCGGACTCTTGATCCTCTCGAGCCGGTTCTACGACGGGCGCGCGATCGGCTACCTCGGAGCCCAGGTAGTCACCGTCGCGGCGGGCCTGCTGGCGCTTTTCGTCGGGAACGTCTTCTCCATACCCGAGCTCAGCCGCATCGGCGGGACGTTCTTCGTGCTCTACCTACTGGAGAAGCCCGTGGAGATCCCCGCGAGCAGCAAGCGGGGGTACGCCGCCGTCGGCCTCGCGGTGAGCGCCGCGGTCTACGCCTTCTGCCTCTACGTGAAGGCCAACCCCGACGCGCTCAGGCCCTATCTCTTCTTATTCGACTAGCTCACGCGGGCTTACTGGAGCAGCAGCCGCATGGTGTCGTCGGCCGCCTGCCGTGCGCGGGCGTCCCGCTGTTGGGCTGCCGCGCTCGAGAGCGACTGGCGGAGGCTCTCGGCCTCGCCGGCGACCTGGGCAGCCAGCAGCTCGAGGTGCGGGAATACCGCTTGAGCGGTCGACCTCACGGGCTCGAGCGTGTAAACGGGCTCCTCCGGGCAGGCCGGGTCCTCCGGTCCCGCCTGGCAGCGAGGCAGCGCCGCCACGCGTTGGGCGAGGAGCGCGGCGATCGACGCGAGCGTCGACGCCTCCCGCCTGATGCGCTCGAGCGGCGTTGAGATGCTCACCATCTTCGTCGAGGCGAGCTCGTCTTTCCACGCTGCGATGCGGCACTTGGAGACCGTCGTCATCGAATAGAGGGACTGGACCTCCTGGTCGCGGGCGATGCCTCGCCTCGTGGCGGCCCGAGGCGCGACCACGCGATCAACGCGCGGAAAACGCGGCTGCTTCCACGCTTTCTCGGACTCGACCCAATAGGACTGGCATGAGCCCGAGCGGAACAGCTCGTGGAAACGGCGCTCGACGGCGGCGAGCTCGGGGTCCTTGATCTCGGGCAGCGGCTCGTCGTCGCCGTACTCAAGCTGTGGGCGCCGGCCCACCGAGGTGATGAGCGGAGGCTTTTCCTTCTCCTCGCGCTCGTCCTCCGCGCCGGAGCCCGCGGCCCGCTGCTCGCGGGCGGGCGCCTGTCGATCCGCCGGCGCGCCGTGCGCGAAGTAGTGGGCGACGCCGTCGCGGTCGTAGAGCACGACGAACCGATCCTGCTGGGCGAAGCATACGAACGCGGCGCGGATGCGTTCAATCGAGGGGAGCTTCGCCCGGACGGACTCGAGCGCGGAGGGGACTCCTTCGAGCTCCGAGATCGGCGTGCAGGTTTCTCGAGCTTGGGCGACGCACGCGCACAAGGACAGGGCCAGGCTGGCGGCTCGGAGCGATGTCGGCGGTTTCATATTCAGAGGATAACGAGGCCGGGGGGAGAGCGCGAGCCGGGTTTCTCTACAGCGAATTCGCCAGGAACTATATGCGCTTTTCAGCGCCCGTGGGCCGACCGTAGGATTTTTCCAGACGGCCGTTACTTCAGGCAGGCGGGATCGACGCTTCCGTTCCGCTGGACCGAAGCGGCGGCGCAGCGGTCCTGCGTGTAGCCTTTGACCCGGGAGCAGCCGTCGAGCAGGTAGCCGAACCGGTGGATCGACGCCTCCGCGCACAGGCCCCCATCGGCGAGCGATAGGCAGCCGTCGAGCACGTATCCCAACCGCTGGATCGACGCGGCCGCGCACCGGTCCTGGTCGTAGCCGGAGACCCTGGCGCACTCGCCGAGCACGTAGCCCCAACGGTGCAGCGAGACCTCGGCGCATTTCCCGCCCTTCGACAGCTCGAGACAGTCGTCCAACACGTAGCCGAGGCGGCGGATCGAGGCCGCGCCGCAGCGGTCCTGTCCGGAGGATGACGCTCGCTTGCACTCGACCAGGACGTAGCCGAGGCGCTGGATCGACGCGGCGGAGCAGCGCCCGCCTTCCGTGAGGTCGAAGCAGTCCGCCAGCACATAGCCGAGCCGCACGACCGACGCCCCGCCGCAGGTGTCTTGGCCCCGCCCGGAAAGCCGGCCGCAGTCCGGCAGCACGTAGCCGAGCCTCCGGACCGACGCTTCGCCGCAGGTCGGGCCGGAGTACCATTCCTGCGCGGAGACGGGGAGGGAGGACAGCAAGAGGACGAGCGGAAGCCATGGCCGGGTCATGAGCCAAGGATACCCGCGTGGGGGCCTCGGGCGCCACGGAACAACGGCCACATCGGCGGGGGGTCCTTGGTCCCCCCATCACGACCGCCGTCACGGAGGCTTTGCCGATCGCCTATTTGGCCGTTACAGGGGGTTTGATACGTTCAACCTGCCATGAACTATCAACCGGGCAGCAGTGTCGTGGCCGTCATCCTCGCCGCGCTGGCCGCCGCCGGCAAGGCGAGCGCCAAAAAGTAAACCCGGGGGACAGTCCCCAGGGTTTACTTTTTTTCGGCCGGGCCTTTACTTGCCGGCTTTGACGAGGGGTTTGTCGCTGAAGGAGAGCTTCTTCGCGGCCTCGTCGAGGTTGATGTAGACGGTGGCGCCCTGCGCGTACTTCTTCTGCAGGATCTCCTCGGCCAGCGGGTCTTCGATGGTGCGCTGGATCGTCCGCAGCAGCGGCCGTGCGCCGTAGTTCGGGTCGAAGCCGGTCTCGACGAGGTACTTCTTCGCCTCGGCCGTGATCTCGACCTTGAAGCCCTGATCCTTGAGCTTGCCCTCGACCTTCTTGAGCATGAGCTCGAGGATTTGGGTCATGTCCGCCTCGCTGAGCGGGTGGAAGACCAGGATGTCGTCGATGCGGTTGATGAACTCCGGGTTGAAGACGCGCTTGACCTCGTCCATCACCGTGTCCTTCATCGCCTTGTAGTCGCGCTCGGCCGACTCGGACGGGACGAACCCGAGCGACTTGCCTTTGGAGATCAGGCGCGCGCCGACGTTCGAGGTCATGATG
>JACQPK010000291.1 GCA_016207565.1 Elusimicrobiota bacterium | reverse complement strand
CGCGGGCGCCGTCACGATCACGGGAGGCTCGGCGGCGGCGGGCGGCACGCTCTCGGTGGTCGCGAGCCCCGCGCACGGCGGGTTCATCGGCGACTACGCGTCGCACGCGCTCCTCAAGCTCACGGTCACCGCGGCGGGCGGCGACGTCGTCTGGAACAGCCTCAAATTCGACGTGACCGGAGGGCTTCCCTCGCAGACCGCCGGGGTCCAGGTGTTCCGGAACACCTTCAAGCCCGGAGTCTTCACGAGCTTCACCGACGCGGGCGCGGCGTTCAACGTCCAGCAGACCGAGCAGTGGGACCACGCGGTCGGCTTCGGCGACATCTTCCCCGGCGCCTCGACCGGCACCGTCACGCTGTATGAGGCGCAGACGATCCTATCGGGCGAGACGACGACGTACTTCGTCGCGCTCGACATGCAGCGCTACGGGCAGCACCCGCCGCTGCCCGACATCGGCCTGTCGCTCGGTTCGAGCGTCTACTTCGGACTGAGCCAGGGCTCGGTGGCCGATCAGGCGATCTACCCGATCCTGTCCGGCGACGTCGACATCCTCAAGACCATCGACGCGGCGGAGGGCGGCCGGATTTACACACCGTACCAGCCGGCCGGCGGCGGCGTGGACTCCGGCGTCTTCGCGGAGCCCGGCCAGCAGGTGACCGTCCTCCGCGGCACCGGGACCTGGTCCCCGGGTTCCGGCTTCGGTCGAGTTCCGGTCTCGGGTGTTCCGGGAACCGAGGGCCAGGGCACGGTCGTGCCCGGCGGACGAGTCGGCGCGCTGATGCTGCGCGTGGGCGCGGAGCCTTGGGTCGCGGTCGGCACCGGCCCCGTGACGGTCACGTCGCAGTTCGGCGGCAACGTCTTCCTGGGGATGAACGACATCAACGGGGACTACTACAACAACCTCGGACTCGGCTACATCGACTTCTCCGTGAGCGGCGCCACGGCCGGCGCGCTGAGCGGCCAGATCGTGTACCTCGGCACCGCCGCCGCCTCGGGCGGGCAGCTCAAGGTCATCGCGAACCGGCTCTTCTGCGAGTTCTGCCGCGACGGCGTCTCCGTGGCCACCGTCACCGTGCCGCTCGTCGGCGGCCAGACGCTCTACAACTACCTCTTCCCGAGCATCCAGCCGGGCTTCTACAACGTCAACGCCTACATCTCGAACAACGTCGCGCAGACGGGCGGTTTCGAGAAGCCCGCGGTCAACGTCCCGCTGAGCCAGACCCCGGTGTCGGCGCCGACCTTCACGATGTCGCTCGGCTTCGGGCGCATCAACGCGACCCTGCAGTACACGGGTATCCAGAACCAAGGCGACTTCTTCGTCGGCGTGACGACGACGAGCGATCTCCGCGGCGAGGTGACGTTCTTCGGCGATATCTCGACGCCCGCGGCGGGCGGGATCGCGCTGCAGAACCTGCCCACGCCGAATACGTTCTATCTCGTGTCGTTCCGCGACGTGAACTTCAGCCACGGGCCGGACGGCCCGGAGCCTCTGGGCATCTACGGCGTGTCCACGAACCCGGTCAACCTCATCTCCTCGGGCGTCGGTTTCATCCCGATCTTCGTCGACACCGGCGCGACGGTCACTCTCGTGACCCCGGTCGAGCTCATCGACCGCGCGGCGATCGGCGGCAACCTGCGCTTCCAGGACCCGCTCACCAACGCCGAGGCGGTGATCCTGGCCGGCCACGGCTTCTTCGGCACCCCCGGCTACGTGGTGGAGAACGCGGAGCGGAAGTTTATCTCGAGCCTCCCGTCCAACGGCTCGATCGGCTTCGACGTGGGCCTCCTGAGCCCGGCGACGAACTATACGGTCTTCGCGTTCCTCGACGACAACCGCAACGGGAACTTCGACGCCAACGAGCGCTTCGGCCAGACGCCGAGCGCCCTGTCGGTCTCTTCCGCCTCCTTCGCCTACGCGGAGGTGTTCATCGGCGGGGCGTCGGCTCCGCCGCTGGTGACGGGCTTCCTGGGAACGGCCCTCGACACGACCAAGATCCAGTGGACGTGGAACCCGGCGCCCGGCGCCACTCTCTATAAGCTCGTCGACAGCGTCGGCGCCGTGGTCAACACCACCGCGGCGACCTCGTTCCTCGAGGTCCTCGGCGGGCCGAACACGCTCGCGCTCATCCGCGGGATCAAGGCGAACAACCTGTCGGGCGACGGCCCCACGGCCGGCGCGCCGGCGCTCGCGACGCTCGCCGAGATCCCGGCCACGCCGGTGCTCAGCGGCGTCACCGCCGCCGAGGTCACGCTGACCGGCTTCTCCAACGGCAACCCCGCTCCGGCCACCCTCTACGAGATCAACCGGGCCACGGGCACCAGCGCCCCGTTCTTCGTCGTCCGGGTGACGACCGCCACGACCATCACGGATACCGGCCTGGCGCCGGGAACGACGTACCTCTACTACCTCGCGGCGGTGAACGCCGGCGGCGTCCGCGCCTTCAACCCGGCGAACACCGCTTCGACCGCCACGCTTCAGTCCGGAGTCCCGTCGATCTCCGGCTCCGTCGGCTACCTGGGCAAGCAGTCGGGCAGCATCAACGTCATCGTCTCCACCAGCGCGAACTTCTTCCCGGTCTCCGCCCAGGTCTCGCTGCCGGTGGGCTCGATCCAGCCCTATTACCTGCCGGTCCCCAACGGCACCTACTTCGTCCGGGCCTTCATCGACTGCGGCACGCCGTCGCGGTCCTGCACCGCGCCCCTCAACGGGGGGCTTGAGGCCGGCGAGGACCGGGGCCATTTCCGGTACTCGACGAACGCGGCGCAGTCGGTCGTCGTCGCCGGCGGGCCGGTGCCGAACACCGACTTCACGGTGCGCGTCGACACCGTCGCGCCGGCCGCTCCCGCCGGCCTGACGCTCGCCAAGACGATCGGCCGGATCGACACGGCGTGGATCGCGCCGTCGAAGAGCGCGGACAACGGCGCGTTGAACGATCTCGCGTTCTTCCGCGTCGAGCGCGCGACCGCTCCCGTGGGCACGGCGCCCGGCGTGCTCGCGTGGACCGCGCTCGCGGTCACCACGCAGACCGTGTATGCCGACCGCTCGCCCATCCCGGACCTCAACAACCTCTACCGGATCATCGCCATCGACCTGGGAGCCAACGAGTCGACTCCCTCGGGACTGCTCGGCATCGTCCCGGCCGCGGGCGGCACCATCACGGGCGCCCTCGAGTACCGCGGCACCACCCTCCAGGGCGCCTTCCGGGTCCGCCTGGGCACGACCACCGGTTTCGGCTTCATCCAGGAGGTCTCACCCTCGACCTCCACCCCGTACCGGTTCGCCGGCCTCGCCGACGGCACCTACTTCGTGCGCGGTTTCCGGGACCTCAACGGCGACGGCGTCCAGGACCGCGGCTCCGACCCGGCGGGAACGTTCGGCGGCATCGCGCAGCCGTACCCGGTCCAGATTATCAACGGCAACTCGGTCTCGAATTCGACGGTGACGATCTGCGACCGCACGCCGATCGCCCCGGGCAACCAGCTCGGCGGCAACCTCGACACGATGGACTGCCGCGCGCTGGATCAGGGCCGCGGCTGGTTCACCGACATCTATACGTTCCCGGTCGGCGGCGGCGCGGCCGGCTCGGTGGGCGTCGGCTCCCAGGTCGAGATTCGGCTCGAGTCGACCTACGCCAACCGGCTCTTCCTGCTCGGCCCCGACGGCAACGTGGTCGCCTCCGACAATCGCCCCGGCGGCGCGGTCATCAACACCAACGTCACCCAGGCGGGCTCCTATCGGATCGAGCCGACCTCCTTCGACCAGGGCGTCACCGGAGCGTATCTGGTGAAGTTCCACGTCGTGGGCGGCTTCGCCGGCCAGATCGGCGGCAGCGCCACCTACAACGGCACCAAGGCCGGCAACCTGACGGTCCAGGTGTTCAACACGGCCGACGCCAACGCGTTCCCGATCCGCATCTCGACCTTCTCGATGTCGGGCTCGCTGGCGACGTACGCCGTCACGGGCCTGCCGGACGGCCTCTACTACGTCCGCGCCTACAAGGACTCGAACGCGAACTTCGTCAAGGACGCGGGCGAGCCCGAGGGCGCCTTCGGCGTGAGCGCGTCGTCCCCGACCGCGATCCGCATCGTGGGCGGCGTGCCCTCCGCCAACCCGGCGAACATCACCCTGACGGACCCGGCGGTCGGCAGCGTAGCGGGTCAGATACTCCGCCAGGGTACGCAGGCCGGCACGATCCGCGTCGAGATCGGCACCTTGCGCTGCAACGGTTGCTCCGATCTCAACCTGGTCGCCTTCACCGAATTGCCGGGCGCGGGCGCGTACGCGCTGGACTTCATCGCCCCGGCGACGAGCTACGTCGTGCAGGCCTACGTGGACGTCAACGAGAACAACAGCCGGGACCCGCTCGAGGCCTCGCAGATACAGAACCCGGTCGCCGTCACGGCCAACTCGACGACGACCGTCAACCTGCTCGTCACCGACCCGGGACTCGGCGCCCAAGGCAACGCGACGCTGTCGGGCACGATCGCCTACGCCGGGACGCAGACCGGCAACATCTTCGTGGCGATCGCCGGTGACCCAGAGTTCAACTCCATCTCCTACATCCTCACGCTGGCGGAGCCCGGCGCTTTCTCGAAGGCGGGCATCCTCGGCGGCACGACTTATTACATCGCGTCGTTCCTGGACGTGAACGCCAACGGCCAGCCCGACGATCACGACGGCGAGCCGGTGGGCGTGCTGGGCGGGAGCTTCGAGAACCAGACCGGCGTGTTCGTGTCTCAGACCGGCTCGTCGAACGTGGGCACGATCACCCTCGTCGAGCCCCCGACCGGCCGCATCAACGGCAGGGTGAGCCTCACCGCCGTTCCGAGCGGACCCGTCGTGGTCCAGGCCTTCCGCCGGGCCTGCTCCGGGGGCGGCAACTGCCCCGACTTCAGCTTCAGCCGGACCTCGCTCGCGCCGACCGCGGAGCTCGAGTACAACTACGAGCTCTCGTTCCTGCGCGCGGCGACCGACTACAACGTCAACGCCTTCATCGACCTCAACGGCAACGACAACCCGGACTTCGGCGAGCCGTTCGCCCAGTTCGGCCAGACCGCGTGCTCGGGCACGGGCCCGTGCTTCGGCGCCGCGGTGACGGTCTCGAGCGGCACGGGCTCCTTCCCGACCTACGGCGTCAATATCTTCCTGCAGAACGGCGCTGGCTTCACCTCGGGCGGGGGCGGCGGGGACGTCAACAGCGTGGGCCAGATCGGCGGCGAGGTCATCTATCTCGGCACGCAGGGCGGCCCGATCGTGGTGCGCCTCTTCCAGGGCGCCTGCTCCGTCACCGGGACGCCGCTGCAGACGCAGAGCTTCCCGTTCCCGCCCGGGCCGACCCCGGTGAACTTCACGTTCTCCGGCCTCGCGTTCGGCACCTACTGCGTGGACGCCTTCCGCGATACCAGCAATACGGGCTCGCTGAACACGACGTTCAACGCCTACGGCGTGATCGGGACCGCGGAACTGAGCCAGACGAACAGCTTTGACAGCGTGTACGGCGACCCCATCACGGACCCGGGCAAGGGCGGTAGCGTCAACGCCTATACCGGCAGCTTCTCGGCCCCTGGCGGCGCGCGTTTCGACGGCGGCGCGACGGACCTCGCGCTGACGATCCGCGTCGACACGATCACGGCGAACGGGCCCTTCCTCTACGTGATGGGCCTGACCAAGCAGAACGAGGGCACGGTGTTCTCGCTGGTCAAATACAGCTCGGCCGGCGTCTTCGTGGCCTCGACCACGCTGGCGAACACGAACTTCCCGCGCGTCCTCGTGGCGCCCAACGGCAACGTCTGGGTCGGCGGCAGCATCGGCAGCGGCGGCAACGTCACGTCGACCGCGGCCCTCTTCGGGTTCAGCCCGGCGCTGCAGCTCCAGAACACGTTCCTTCTCAACAAGGCGGACATCGTGGCCGGGCTGGCGTGGCTCAACGGCTTCCTGTACGTCACTCTGCCGAGCACCGACGGTGAGTTCGTCCGCAAGGTCGATCCGGCCACCGGTGTGACCGTGGCCACCGGCACCTACGTGTTCCCGAGCCAGGGCGCGGGTTCCGACACCAACGCGCACGGCCTCACCGTCGACCCGGTGAACAGCGAGGTGTACGTCCAGGCCTCGAGCGGCTTCGGCGACTTCGGCAACCTGACCGCCCTGTTCAAGTTCGGCGCGAACCTCGGAGCGCCCCTCGCCCAGCAGGACGTCACGGGACTCAACCTCGGCGACGACGCCGCCATCGCGTTCAACCCCGTCAGCGGGAACCTATTCCTGGCCAGCACGCGGAGAGGCGATACGCGCTCCGTCCTGTATAAGTTCAACACCGGGCTCGGCCAAGTCGGATCGGTCTCCTTCAGCCCGATCGTCAACCGCTTCGGCAACGGGCTGGGGAGCCTCGCGGTCGGTCCGGACGGCTCCGTGTTCCAGGCCTTGCAGGCGCCCGCGCCCGGAGGCGGCGACTTCCTGACGCTGCGCTACGACTCGAGCCTCGTGCTCCAGTCGTCGCGGACCTTCGACGGCTTCAACAACACGCTCGAGGACGGCGCCGCGTCGGTCGCGGTCCTCGACACCAACAACGTGTACGTGACGGGCTCGGTCAATAACGGTCAGAACCTGGACTGGGCGACCATCCGGCAGAATATGGCGACCAGCGGGTCCCAGAGCGGCGCGGGCCAGGCCGTCGTGATCACCTCCAACACCGCGACGAACGCCATCATCGGCAAGCTCGTCTACCGGGTCTGGTCCGGCGCCAACACGAGCTCGGGCACCGTTCGCTCCGTGCTGGTCGACGGCGCGGGCGCGCCCGTCCGCAACTCGACCGCGTCGTTCGCCGCGACGGTGGGCTACGTCTTCAACAACCTCTTCTCCGGCGAGTACTTCCTGAAGGCGTTCATCGACAAGAACAACAACTTCGTCCCCGACGCCGACGAGCCGATCGCCCTGTCGGAGGATATCTTCTACACGCAGGGCAGCAACCTCAACCGGCCCGACCTGCCCTTCTGCGACCGGCGCCCGATCACGGCCGGGGTCGCGATCAGCACGGGCATCTCGACCAACGACTGCAAGCCCGAGTCGAGGTCCGGGGCCTACGAGCAACTCTACACCTTCGGCGGCTCCCGCGGCCAGGCGGTCACGATCGACTGCGTGGGCGCCGAGCGCAAGGGCGATATCTTCGATACCTACGCCACGCTGCGCGACCCGGACGGCGTCCTCGTCGCTACCGACGACGAGAGCGGCGGCAACTCGAACGCGCGCATCACGAACTACGTCCTGACGACCGACGGCGTCTGGACCTTGGGCTGCTCGCCGTTCGCCCCGGGGGTCGTCGGCACCTTCCGCGTCAGCCTGTCCGGCTCCGCGGGGAGCCTGGGCTCGATCTCCGGCGCGATCACCTACACCGGCAGCCAAGGCGGCGGGATTCTGGCCGGCATCTTCGACACGGCGGACTTCGACGCGGCCCCGCCGGTGCAGGTCATCCGGGCGGGCGCGGCGGGCGTGTACACGTTCACGAATCTCCAGTCGGGCTCGACCTACTACATCGGCGCCTTCGTCGACGCCAACTTCAATCAGCAGCCGGACCCGGGCGAGGACACCAGCTTCTTCGGCACGGGGAGCCCGGCGGGGATCTTCCTGCAGTCGGGCCAGAACCTCACCGGCATCGACTTCATCATCGCCGGCTCGACCGCTGTCGCCGCCAACGCGGCGGGCATCACGGGCCAGATCACCTACGCCGGCACCCTGAGCGGCGCGGTCCGCGTCGAGTTCTGGGGCAACTCCGCCTTCCAGGGCCAGCCGACGGGCGTCCGCACTTTGCCTTTCGGCGCCGGACCCTACGACGTCTCGCTGCCGGGCGGCGTGCCCTACTACGTCCGGGCCTTCATGGACCTCGACGGCGACAGCTTCCAGGACCCGAACGAGCCGAACGGGGTCTACGCGCCGAACGGCCAGGGAGCCGAGGCCGTGTTCCTGCCGACCAGCGGCACGGTCCCCAACATCGACTTCGCGCTCAAGGACCCCGGCACCCGCGAGATCACGGGCGGCTTCACCAGCGCCACCGGCGAAGGCACGGCCACGATCTCGAGCGGGACGACGGGCGCGATCTTCGGGGCCCAGGCCTCGCTGCCCGCCGGCACCCAGAGCCAGGCGATCGATATCCGCCTCGTCGTCGGCGCCAGCGGCCTCCGCAAGGGCGGCGCGGCGGCGCTGGTGGTCCCGCCCGGCTGGCCGTTCCCGCAGGTCGACAACGCGGGTCTACCCGGCTACTTCACCGCCGCGGTCGCGAGCCCGGGCGGGTTCACGAGCCCGACCTTCCCGAACGAGGTCCGGATCAGCACGAACGGCGGCCCGTCCATCCTGGTCGCGGTGCTCGGCTCCACGCCCATCGTCTCGGGCTCGACCGTGACGTTTAGGCTCGCGAACCTCTTCGTCCCGTGCTTCTCCCAGACCGGGACCTTCAACGTCGCGACCGCCCAGGGCACCGGCTCCACGACCACGCTCGTCGCTCCGACGACGCTCCTCAACGGCTCGCCGACCCTCGCCGTCGCGGTGGGCGCGGCGGCGATCGTCACCAGCCCGAACCCCTACTTCTCCATCATCTCGGGGACCCTGTCCGAGGCGCAGCGGCTGGAGACGCGCGACTTCTGCGGTAACGTCGCCCCGGTGGCGGGGAACACGAACGTCACGCTGCGCGCCCGGACCTACGACTTCAACACCGGCAACTTCACGGACGACTCGGCCAACCTGAAGTTCTCCACGGCGACGACGGGCGGCCTCGCGTCGCCCCAGACCGTGAGCTTCCCGGCCGGACAGTCGTCGGCGCTGTACTACGCCTTGGCGACGACCACGGGCCCCAAGAACGTGGAGGTCACCTATAACCTCGGCGCGGCGCAGACCTTCTACTCCGCCCTGACGGTCCTGCAGGGGAACACCCTATCCAACGTCTCGGTCAGCACGATCCCGTTCCAGCTTGGCCAGACCACCTGCACGATCATCCCGAATCCGGATCCGACCACGCCGAACCAGGCCTTCATCAACTTCGACCTGTCCGATCCCACGCAGCCCTGGCAGATCCTGATCTCGTCGCTCCCGTTCAAGACGGGCATCGAGCCCACCCCGGTCTGGCAGACGTGGGGCTCCGGGCAGCCGCCGCGCGGGTCCGTCGCTTGGGACGGCCGCTATAGCCCGTGGATCAACTTCGGCGGCCGCGTGCCGAGCGGCACCTATTTCGTGCGCGTCGACGTCGGCGGCGGCCTGCGCGACCAGAGCCTGATCATCACGGTCGTGAGCCCGCAGCTCGCCGGCAAGGTCGTCGACGGCGGCACGACCCCGCAGGTCCCGCTCGGCGGCGCCACGATCCGCGCCTACGGTCCGTTCGGCGGCGGCACCGCCGAGACGGACGCCTACGGCAATTTCACGCTCCCCGGTCTCTCCGCCGGCACCTACCAGCTCTTCTTGGAGAAGGCGGACTATCTGTATGGGTCCGGCTCCGCGCTGCTGACGGCGAGCGGCGCCGCCTCGACCGCCACGGCCTATAGCTCCGATATCCGGATCGCCACGACGTCCGCGGGGGGCCTGACGATCCAGATGTTCCGCGCGCCCACGCTCTTCGTGACCCCGACGCTCGCCGTGACGGAGTCCACGCAGCCCTACGACCAGTGGGGCAACCTCACGGTCCAGAACTCGACCGCTTCCGCCAATCCGCAGTTCTACTCGCTGCCGATGCGCCTGCCGGCCGGGACCCGGGAGTTCGACGACGGCGGCCAGTGGGATCCGTCGACGCAACAGTTCGTGTTCCGGACGCAGTTCAAGTTCAACGTCTCGGTCGACACCTTCACGATCAACGCGACTTTCCCCGGCTACGACTCGGCGACCGCGACGACGTTCGTGCCGGCGGGCGCGACGTCGGTCACGCTGCCCAACTTCCAGCGGCGCAAGAGCATCTCGGGCTCGGTGACCCTGCCGTTCAACACCTTCGGCCAGGTCGTCTCCTTCTCGGCCCGCCCGAGCTCGGCGAGCGTCGCCGCCTCCAGCGGCGCGGTGACGTCGGGCTTCGCCTCGACGTTCCTGCCGCCCGGCGCGTGCCCCGGCGCGTGCGTCGCGCAGTTCACGATCGGGGACCTGCTTGGGAACGCGACCTATTTCCTGCGGGCCAACGCGCAGGGCCTGCAGGCCGTCTCCACCGGCCCGATCTTCCTCGGGGCCGCCGATCTCGCCGGGATCAATTTCCCGAACTTCGCCGACCCGCGGACGGCGAACATCATGGTCGGCACGGTCACCGTGGCCGGCAACACGAACAACTTCCCGGCGATCGGGCCCGGCCTGCCGCAGCTGCGCGTCCACGTGAACGCCTGGGCGCCGAACAACCCGAACCTCGGCGGCACGTTCGTGGACGTGGCCACCAACGCGGTCCAGAGCGTGAGCTCGTTCTCGATCACCGGCCTGACGCCGGGCGCGACCTACCAGATCTACTCGTACCTCGAGCACCGCGGCGGAGCCTCCTTCACCGCGCCGCTGGGCTTCCCGCGTCTGGCCACGATCGACCCGGTCACCGGCAAGAACCCGGAGGGCAGCCTCCAGTACTCCTTCGAGCTCGCCTCGGGCACGATCAACGGCACGATCGTCCTGCCCGACGGCAGCCGCGACTTCGGGAACGTCACGCTCTTCGGCCGGATCGTCGACTCGGCGCGGCCCGAGGAGATCGGCAACGAGTTCGTCGAGGTCTCGACCGGTCTGCCCAATTTCGCCTGCACCGTCGACGGCAGCGCGGCCGTGGGCGCGAACTGCCCGGTGGGCAACTCGTCGGCGACCTTCAAGGTCACGAACCTCGACACGCAGACGCTCGACGTGACGTTCGCCTATAGGACGACGGGCGCCACGCGTAGGCTCCGCGTCTCGGTCACCAACGGCACGGCCACGGTCGTGACCGCGGACCTGCGCGGCTCGACCTTCTCGATCGCGGGAGCGATCACCAACAACATCACGAACTCGCTCTTCAACACCAACGCGAACCTGGTGGCGAACGCGCCGCTCTTGCCGATCCTCGACGGCGACGGGAAGATCGTCACGGTCGACCCGGCGCTGTCGGCCAGCGTTCCGACCTCGACGGCGTCCTTGGCGCGGGTCGTCGCGATCAAGCAGGACCTGGCCGCGGGCTTCTCCAACGTCTTCAACGCGGCCACCGACCGCGTCGGCTATGTGCACGTCGGCGGCACGTGGACGATCCGGAACCTGACGCCCGGCGTCTACTTCGTCCGGACCGCCAACCTCCGCAACTGCGCCACCTGCCCGATCTCGGTGCCTCAGGCCGGCACCAACATCCGCGTCGGCACGGTCTCCGTCTCGGGCGTGAACCTCACCCTCTCGGACGGCTTCACGGTCAGCGGCTCCATCTCCCTGGCCAACAGCGTCCAGGACGCCCGGGTCTTCAACCTGACCGTCCTCAACCGGCGCCAGGAGGTCATCCGCTCGACCACCGTGTACCTCGGCGACCAGTCGGCCGGCATCGTCGCCAACTCGGTCAACTACTCCTTCGAGAACCTGCCGCGGGGCGATTTCTACACGCTGATCGTCCAGGGCACGATCGTGCCGATCAAGTACGTCGGCCGGCCGATCAAGTTCCCGGATCCGGCGCTCTCGCCGACCGGACTGCAGGCGAACCTCACGAACCAGAACGTGACCATGCAGCGCGCGGCCTACGTGACCGGCGTCTATAAGGACGGCAACACCGACGAGCTGATCTCCGACGCCAACGTCACCGTGCTGCCTCCGAACCTGAAGGTCACGGCGACGGCGAACCCGTGGGTCGAGGGCGGCTTCACGCAGATGCCCGCGGGCATCTCGGGCCGGCCGATGACGGTCGTCGGCAACAACACCTCGGCGGCCTGCACGGTCCCGGCCAACTGCACGACCGGCGACTCCTGCGTGCTCCTCACGAAGACCACGCAGAGCTGCGCCGTCAACGCCGACTGCTCGGCGGGCCAGTTGTGCAGCGCGGCGATCGGCGTCTGCGTCGTGGGCCGCTGCGGCACCGCGGGATTTTTGGTCGGCCCGCTCCTGCCCGACGTGGCCTACGACATCAAGATCGCGCAGGAGAAGTGGGACCTGGCCTTCCTGGCGCAGGGCAGCCAGAACTACACGCCCGTTTCCGTCTCCGGCGTGAAGGCGGGTCCGGGCGAGCTCCGGAGCCTGGGCGTCGTCACGCTCAACCAGGGCTCGTCCTTGAAGGGCACGGTCACCGACTCGACCGGCACCATCCTCGGCAACATCAAGGTCCTCGCGAAGCCGACGTTCGGGGAGAGCAGCGTCGAGGTCCAGACCTTCAGCGGCCCCGACGGCCGGTTTACGCTGTGGGTGTCGACCTTCATCGCCAGCCAGTTCGATATCACCGCGGCGCCTCGAGGCGGCAACACCGCCTCCAACGGCAAGGTCTACCAGACCCAAGCCCGCACCGCCGTCAACCTGGTGGGCCTCTCGACCTCCTCCCAGATCACGGTCGACTTCAAGCTCACCGAGCTGCTGGGCTCCGTCACCGGCCAGGTCCGCACCATCGACGGCGCGGAGCTCTCGTATCCGTTCGGCGAGCAGAAGGGCTTCCCGGCGGCCGCGCTCTTCCTCCAGCCGCGGGGCGTGCCGGCGATCAAGAACCCGCTGGGAGACATCGAGGCGCAGACCAACGAGACCGGCGCCTTCGAGGTGGTCGGCCTGTCGACGGGCAGCTACAGCCTGCGCGCGGTGAGCCTCGGCTACGTCATCGCCCAGGCGACCGTCTCGGTGCGCGTCTCGTCCGGCGCCGCCTCCTTCTGCATCTTCCAGGACCCGCTCGCCACCAACGGCTGCCTCCAGACGATCGTCTTGTCGACCGGCGCGGTGGTCACCGGCCGGATCACCAAGCCCGACCCGACGACCTCCTCCGGCTTCTCGACGCCGAACGCCGATGAGGTGGACGTCGTCGCCGCGGCCACGCCCGACTTCTCGGAGTTCGTGATCGGCTCCGTCGAGATCGACCCGAACGCCCGCACGGTCAACTCCTACACGATCTCCGGCTTCAGGTCGAATACGTCCTACGACATCATCATCGCGCCGAAGGACTCCGACGAGCTCGTCTTCCCGCCGGAGGGCGCCGCCGTCACCTTCACCTCGACGGAGACGACGAAGACGATCAACCTGACCTACAACCCCGCGGCGCCGGTCTGCGTAGCGACGACCTACAAGACCGTCGGCAACAACCAGTACCAGGTCAAGATCCTCTGCTCGAAGGCCTTCCGGAACAAGGTGGCCGCCGACAACGACTTAGACGCGATCCTGTCGCTCTCGACGGCGACCTCCGCGGGCCAGAGCCTCGCGGGCATCGCGCCCGCCGGCGTCAACGGCACGGGGACCTTGCTCGGCGGCGACAAGAAGATCTCCAACGACCGCCGCACGATCACCGCGATCTACCGCGCCCAAGCGACGGAGACGCAGTTCGCGATCCGGATCAAGGGCGTCACGGAGCAGAAGGACCCGACCTCGGGCGCCGAGTACGCGATCGACCAGACCTTCGACCTCTTCACGGGCATCACGGCCAAGAAGGAGGAGCAGATCTCGAACGTGTCCGGCGGCAAGCTGAACCTCGAGACCTCCGACGCGGACCTCGCGCTCGGCAAGGACGAGAAGGGCTCCGTCGAGATCGAGGCCGGCACCTTCGAGTCGACGGGCACGGCCAACGCGAGCAAGCTCAACGTCAAGGTCGGCATGCAGAAGGCCGACGACGTCAAGTCGGCCTCGGCGAAGTTCCTGGCGAAGTACGGCTACGTGCCGAGCTCGGTCTACCGCTCGGCGCAGGTCGGCGCGATCCCGATGACCCTTTTCAACGCCATGGAGGCGTACAAGACCCAGGCCTCCAGCGGCGTCACCGCCGCGAGCGCCTTCTACGACGTCTTCCTGCCGCTCGGCATCAAGACGCAGCTCAAGAAGCCGGCGGTGATCACGCTCTCCTTCGACCCGGGGTCCGTCGACAGCACGAAGGGCGCGCAGTCGCTCGACGTCTACTTCTACAACCCGGCGACGCAGAAGTTCGAGCTCGAGAGCGGCAACAAGAAGGTCGACGAGACCAACAAGACGATCTCCGTCACGGTGAGCCACTTCAGCGTGTTCGTCGTGCTCGCCGCGCCGCCGGTCGCGACGATCGCCGGATTCTCGGGCGACGAGATCCGCGTATGGAACTTCCCGAACCCGTTCGACTGCGTCACGAAGACCGTGGCGATCGACCCGTCGCTCGGCGCTCTCGTCAACGGGAACATCCAGGGCACGATGATCCACATCGGCCTGCCGGCGGGCGCGGCCTCGCAGCTCACTACCGATATCTATAACGTAGCCGGCGAGCTGGTGAGCAAGCTCGACAGCGGTCAGGTCGCGGGCGGCAACCACGTGTACGTGCCGTGGAACTGCCACAATACCGGCGGGCGCAACGTCGCGTCGGGCGTTTACTTCGGCAACGTGAAGTGGGGCGGCAAGTCCAAGTTCTTCAAGATGGCCGTCATCAAGGGTAGCCGGCTATGATGAGGACACTGGCTCTCGTCGTCGCCGTCATGATCGCCTCCGGGGCGCCGGTCGCGCGCGCCGCGACGGGCCAGGCCGGCACGAGCGGGGCGCAGTTCCTCAAGATCGGCGCCGGCGCGCGCGCGGCCGCCATGGCCGAGGCCTACGCCGCCACCGCCGACGATCCCTACGCCCTCTACTACAACCCGGCGGGCATCACCCGGCTCTCCGACCCGCAGGTGGCCGCGGCCCACACCGCCTACTTCCAGGGCACGAATTACGAGGTCGTGGCCTTCGGCTATCCGCTCCGCGGCGGGCGGAGCCCCGAGGGCTCCAAGGACGTCCTCGGCTTCTCGCTCTACAACCTCTCGGTGTCCGACATCGAGCGGCGCACCGGAGATACGTCGCAGCCGGCCGGGTACTTCGGCGCCGGCGACTACTCCTACAACCTCTCCTACGCCCATCGCTTCGACCGCTCGCTCAGCGCCGGCCTCTCGGGCAAGTTCATCCACCAGACGATCGACACCTTCAGCTCGTCGGCCTACGCCCTCGACGCCGGCCTCCAGTGGATGCCGAGGCCCCAGGCCCGGCGGCCGTTGACCGTCGCCGCCGTCTTGAAGAATGTCGGCACCCGGCCCAAGTTCGCGGGCCAGGAGTCGGACCCGCTCCCGACCGCCCTCGTCCTCGGTCTCGGCGCCCCGATCTACAAGAATATCTCCGCCGAGCTCGACGTGGCGAAGTACCGCGACACGGACCTCAACTTCATGTTCGGCGGCGAGTACCGCCACGCCTTCAACGAGGGCGCGACCGGCGCCTTCCGGCTCGGCTACAGCACCGCCCGCCGCGACTCGCCCGGCTTCAACGGCGTGTCCCTCGGCGCCGGCATCCGTTTCCACCGCGCCACCTTCGACTTTGCCTGGGTGCCCTTCGGCGATCTCGGCAACACCTTCCGCTACTCCCTGCAGATCCGCTTCGCGGGCGGCACCGGCTCCAACGAGCCCAAGGCCGCCGCCCCGACGCCTGCCGCCGCGGCCGCGACCCCTCCGCAGGCCGAGGCCGTCCCGGCTCAGGCTCCCGCGCAAGCCCCCGCGCAATAAGCTCGTTCCTCCTCTCATCCGGCTCCGGCCGTCTCCCGCGGCGTCCCCCTTCGTAATGTCTTCTTGTTTTCCGTAATAACTCTGTTATGCTTCCGATATAAACTCAGTCTGTATTAAGGAAGCGCGGGCAAGCGCCGAGACCCGCTGCTCTGTCATGTATCGGTTCATCTTGCTCGGCGCTTTGAACTCTACGTCCGCGTTCGCGGGCGCGCACGTCTCCAAGGCGGAAGGCATCGTCGAGCTGCGGCATACGGCGGGGCCGGGCTGGACGCCGGCCCGCGCGCTCGAGCGGCTGGAGGCGGGGGACCGCCTGCGGACGGGCCTCGGGGCGGCCGCGGCGGTGGCGTTCGACGACGGCACGGAGCTCCAGCTCGGCCCGGACGCGTCGTTCGTGCTCGATGAGGACTCCGCGCAGGCGCTCCGCGCGACGCTCGACCTCGGCCTCCTGCGGGCCCGGGTGACGCCCCAGGCCGCCGGGCGCTTCCGCCTGCGCACGCCGACGTGTACGCTCTTCGTGCGGGGCACCGATTTCGAGGTCCGGGTGCTGGCGGGGGGACGGACGCTCGTCGAGCTCTACCAGGGCGCGCTCGCGGTGGAGGACCTCCTGGGCAACCAGACGCAGCTGCTGCCGAACGAGCGCCTCCAGATCGACGTGCGCGGGCTGCAGGCGCCCGAGCGGCGCCTGAGCCGCCGCGAGACGGCTGTTTCCGAGTTCCGGGCCCTGGTCCGCGCGGAGGCAGCGCTCGACGCGTCCCACGAGCGGGAGCGCGACGCGGTCGGGCGGGAGCTGCGGCTCGCGGAGCTCCAGCAAGGGAGGGCGCTCGTCGACGTCGCGGGGTTGCGCGTGCGGGTGGAGGAGTACCTGACGAGGCCCCGGAGCGACCAGTTCAAGCTTGTCGTGCTCAACGAGCGCCGGCGGGAGCTCGGCTGGTTCTTCTACCAGGGGACTTTCAATCGGTCTTTGCCGGGAGACCTGTCCGTCCCGTTGAGCCAGCTCCCGGGCTGCGCGGACGCGGCCTGCGACTGGTTCTTGACCGGGTACACCACGGGCCGGTCGAACGGCGTCGACTCGATCGTGGAGCGCGCGGTGAGCACCTTGCCGGGGCCGGTCGACGTGAACTCCAATGGAGACGCCGGAGACAACGTCGCCCGTCTCTTCGATCCGGCGACGGACGCGTTCCTCGACGTGACGGGGCGTTCCGTGTTTAGGACGGTGTTCAACCAGTACGGCTTCTACGTGAACGGGCGGCTGAAGGCCGGCGAGAGCGCGGGAAACAACATTACGAGCGAATCCCAGCGCGTCGACTCGGTGAACACCGACCCCTTCACGGGCGCCGCGCTCACCGACGCCACGGCCTGGCTCGACCCGGCGTTTCCCGGACAGCTCGCGACGCTCGGCGGGCACGCCGAGACGTACCCGGCGCCGGACCGGGCGCACAAGCAGATCTACGACTCCTACAGCGACGGCTCCTTCATCCAGTACGACGATTACGCCCTCGACCCAGACGGAGGGTCCGCCTCCCGGACGGAGTTCGGAGCGGCGAGGACCGGCACGGCGTACCACAGCCGGATACTCTCCTTTCCCTATCAGCAGGTCGTGACGTCGTCGCACTTCGCCGGGCGAAGAATCGACCTGATCGTGGAGCCGAAGATCCTGGTGCAGGCGGGTCTCTTGCAGTGAGGCGCCGGGTCGCGCTGGCGGCCGCCTGCCTGGCATGGCCCGGGGCCGCGCGGGCGTGGGAAGGGCCGGTCGTCCGGGCGCAGCTCTTGGGCGGGCAGTACTTTTTCGCGGGAGAGAAGGGAGCTTTGGGCGGGAACGCCTCGATGTCGGTCGTGCCGGCGGCGCGCGTCAACGACGCGTGGACCGTCGTGCCCGTGCTGTCGTCGTCTTATGAAGGCACGAAGCAATCGGTGGAGCTGGTCGGAGGGGGGACGCTGTTTCAAGAGCGGATGGAGCACCGGGCGGCGGTACGGGCGATCTACGCGCCGTCCGCGGGCCGCTGGAGGGTCAAGCCGAGCGTCGGCTACACCTACACGCTCCTCAACGAGACCCGCGACGAGCAGTGGGGGCGCGGCCTCTTCGACAGCTGGCGCCTCGGCGCCGGCGTCGAGGCCGAGTACGTCCACCGCGAGCCGTACTCGCTGCGGGCGGGCGTGGATTACCACTTCACCGCGTTCCCGAACTACGTGAGCCTCGAGTCGCGAGCGGGCTTCGACCCCACGGGAGCGCCGCTCGCGCGGGAGCTGGCGGGGCGCCGGACGCTCGACCACCACGCGCAGAGCGCGCACGCCGCGGGCTCCCTCGCTCGAGGGCGGTTCCTGCTCGAGGCCCGGCTGCGCGAGCAGCGCTCGAGCTTCCCGGACCAGCGCCTCGTCGACGGCTCGGGAGCCTTGGGCAGGGTTGCGCGCGAGGATTTCCTCACGTCCTTCTCCTTGGCGGCGCGGATGCCGCCGGAGGCCAACACCGACCGCCGCCTGCTCGGCTCCCTGGACCTCGGGCTCTCGGTCAACGCGTCGAACCAGTCCTCCTACGACGCCCGCCGCGCCCGCTACCTCCCGGGCTTCTACGACTTCGTGGAGTTCCGCTCGGGACTCGGCGCCCAGTGGCTGCTCGGCGACCCTCGCCGGCCCGTCGTCGCCTCCGGCGGCCTCGGGTGGGCGCGGCGAGCGTATCCGCACCGTCCGGCTCAGGACCCGACCGGCGTCTACCTCTCGTCGTCGCTCCGCCAGGACCTCTGGTCCGCCTCGCTGGGCCTAAACGTCCCGCTCGCGCCGAGCTTCTCCGCCGTGGGCCGGTGGGAGCACGCTTGGGGAAGATCCAACCAGGGATTTCAGCAGGTGTACACGTACGATTATACGGCGTCGAATTACTTGTTCGGGGTGTCTTACGAATATTAGGCCCCCGATCGCCTGACGGCGATCGGGCGGATTACCGGGAGAGCGCATGGAAAAGCTGACGATGGGAGACGCGGAGTTCGGGCTGCTGGCTCGAGTGCTGCGCAAGGTCGACTTCTTCGCCCCGATGACGATCGGGCAGATGGAGAAGGTGCTGCCCTACATCATGCTCTACTCGTATAAGCCCGACGAGACCGTGTTCAAGCAGGGCTCGATCGGCGACGCTTTCTACATCGTGCACCAGGGGCGCGTCTGCGTGCGGATCAAGAAGGGTTTCTTTTCCTTCTCCAAGACGATCACGACGCTGGGCCCCGGAGATTTCTTCGGCGAGATGGCGCTGCTCTCGTCCGACCCCCGGTCGGCGTCGGTCGTCGCGCTCGAGCCGACTCGGCTCTTTGTGCTGCTGCAGGCCGACTTCCAGTTCATCCTCAAGGAGAACGCCGCCTTCGCCGAGGAGGTCAAGAAGATCGCGGCCCGGCGGAAGTTCGCCTCGAACCAGGGGGGCGGTTGAGGCCGTGATGCGGACCCTGCTCGCGTTCTTCTGGGCCGCAGGCCTCGCCGTCGAGGCCTCGGCGCAGGCTCCCAACGTGGCCACCTACCAAGGCCGGCTTCAGGAGAGCGGGCTGCCGGTCAGCGGCAACCGTCTCGTCGAGGTCCGCCTGTGCACGGCCCTTACCGGCGGGACGTGCTTCCCTACGCCGGAGACCGCCGCCCAAGGCGTGGCCGTGCTCAACGGCGTGTTCAAGACGACGTTAACGATCCCCACCGGCGTCAACCTCGCGGCCGGCCCTTGGTATCTCGAGCTCGGCGTCGCCGCCGCCCTGCCGCTCAACACGCTCTCGCCCCGCGAGGCGCTGACCTCCTTTCCCTACGCCGTCTACGCCTCGAGCGCGGCCACGCTACTCGGGACCGTGCTCACCTCGCAGATCGTGCCGGGGCTCCTCGACAGCGCGGTCGTCGCCCAGGGGTTCGCGAGCGGCCAGGTCGGCCGCGGCGCCCTGACCGACTCCGCCGTCGACTCGACCAAGCTCGCCGCCGGTGCCGTAGAGACGTCCAGGCTCGCGACCGACTCCGTGGACTCGAGCAAGCTCCTGGCCGGGGCGGTGCAGACCTCCAAGCTCGGGACCGACGCCGTCGACTCGACGAAGATACGCAACGGCGCCGTGCAGACGTCGAAGCTCGGGACGGACTCCGTCGACACGACGAAGATCCTCAACGGCGCGGTCTCGACGGCCAAGCTCGCCGACTCGGCCGTGAACACGAGCAAGCTGGGGGAGGCGGCGGTCACGACGGTGAAGCTGTCCGACCAAGCCGTCACGTCCGCGAAGCTCGCGCCCCTGTCCGTCGACGCGAGCAAGCTGGCGAGCAACGCGGTCACCGGTCCGAAGATCGCCGCCACGTCGATCGACACGACGAAGCTCCTCGCCGACTCCGTGGTGAACTCCACGATCATCAACTTCGCCGTCGACACGAACAAGCTCGGCTCGGGCGCCGTCTCGACGTCGAAGCTCGGCACGGCCGCGGTGCAGGCCTTCGCGATCGCCGACGGCGCGGTCGGGACGGCGAAGATCACGCTCGGATCGATCGACACGAACCGGCTGGCGAACTCGGCCGTCACCGCCGACAAGCTCGCGCCCGGCGCGCTCCTCAAGTCGGGCATCGGCCTCGACCGGCTTGGAGCCATGACGCGGATCGGGTACGTCGAGAGCACCATCGCGGGGGCCGTCCAGCTGGGCATCCCGGCGCGCAAGCACGTCGAGCTCTTCATCCACATCCCGCCCCTCTTGTCGAGCACGGATGTCTCGATACGCTTCAACACCATCGCGACGGCGAACTACGGAGTGACCCGCTCGACGGGGGGCTACGCGTACAGCAACATCAACGCCGTCGGCATCGACATGCTCGGCGTGGCCGGGAGCTTCGCGACGGGCTCCCAGGTCGACATCCGCTTGAGCCTCGACGGCAACTCGGGCTCCGTCAGCTTCGTCACGGGGACCTTCCTGTGCTCCGCGTTCCAGGGCGTGGCCTTCGCTCCGCAGTCGATCCAGGGGACCTTCGGCTTCAACAGCGGCGGCCCCCCCGTGACGATCATCAACGTGCGGGGCATCACGGCGAACCTGCCGATCGGCACCTACATCGCCGCCTATGGCGAGGAATTCCCGTAGAGCCGGCGAAGCCGGCTCGAGGGCCCGACTCGTTCTCCTTGGGTCGCTCCTCGCGGCGTTCCTCACGCCGGCGGCGTTCGCCGCCGGCGCGAAGGTCAACGGCGCGATCGTCGTCGTCGATGACGCCTTAGGAGGCACCGCCGGCTCCGCCGTGGTCTCGGCGGGAGGGACCTCGGTGGCCGGGGGCCTCGCCATGCCCGCCCCCGTGCGCTCGGTCTCGATCCGGGACTCGTTCGTCGACGGCGGCTTTTTCTCGTTCCCGTTCCCGTTCTCGAGGCTGCTCCTCATCGCTCCCGGCGAGATCCCGCTCGCGGGGGAGTTCCCCGGCAAGACGGGGCAGCCGGCGGCCCACGTCAAAGGCTCGACGTTCAGCGTGACGGTATACGCGACCGACTGGTTCTTCCAGCCCGTCGCCGACGCGCCCGGCGACTCCATCCGGCTGTCGACGATCACGGCCTCAGAGACCCAGCCGCCGGCGCAGACGCTGGCGCCGGGGGCGACCACCTTCTCGGGCGTGGCGGTCCTCTCGACCACCGGCACGTTCGTGCTGTCCGCCCGGGATCAGACCGACCCCACGATCGGCGTGTCGGCGAGCACGCTGACTTTCTCTCTTCCGGCCGTGTCGAGCCCGACCGTGCACGTCAACGTCGCCCAAGGCGCCTCCTACGCGACGCTGGGCGGGGGGATAGTCGGGACGGCCTTCGACACGACCGGCGTGCAGCGCGTGCAGCTCGCGATCCGCCGGGTCGGGACGGCGCTGTATTACGACAAGCCCGCGCGGACTTTCACGCTCGGGGCTCAGACGTTCTCCGACGCGGACCTGGGCCTGCGCGGGGCGGCGTCGACGACGTGGTTCTACACCCTGCCCGACGCGGACCTCAGCGACGGCGCGCAGTACGCGGTCGAGCTCGTCGCGGAGAACCCGTCGGGGCTCCGGCTCCCGGCCGTTTCGACGTTCACGTTCGACAGCCGGGGGATCGGTTTCGCGCCCGACGACGGGAGGGCCACGGCGTTCGCGGTGCCGGTCTCCTCCGCGGGCTGCGAGGCGCTGACCGCGACGGTGACCGTCGTCGTCGGCGGCGCGGGGGTCCGTCCGGGGGGCGCGCTCGCGCTGCGCCTGCCGTCCGGGTGGTCCCGGCCTGCCGGGCTCGTCGCGCCGGCCCCGGCGGGGCTCGGCGAGGTGACGATCGTCTCGACCGCGCCCGCGTTCTCGGCGAGCGGCGCGACGACGACCCTGCTCAACCCCGCGTCGTTCGGAGGGGCGCCGCTGGGCGACGGCTGGATCGTCGTCGCGGTCGCGACGTCGGCGGCCGCCGGCATCGAGCCCGGACAGCAGGTGGCGTTCTCCGTCCGTGCCCGCCCGCCCGTCGGGCCGCAAGGGCGCGGGCTCCAGCGCTTCGAGGTGCGCGCGCAGGCCTACAGCACGGGGACGCTCGTCGCCATCGCCTCGCCCCCGGCCGTTGACCTGACGACCGGCTCGGTGATCGCGCTCTCGTTTCGCGAGCCGGTCCCGGTCGCGCTGGGACCGCTGCAGACCTCGCCGACGATGCAGCTCGAGACGGTGGACCTCTGCGGCAATCCGGCGCCGCCGCCCGCGGGCCTCACGGTGACGCTCGAGGCGGGCTCGATCGACCCCAACGGGGGCTTCGCGGTGGACGGCACGGCCGCGTTCTTCGCGGAGCAGACCGGCTTGGCGATCACGCAGCGGTTCGTCAACCCGCCGAACTCGCGCCCCGCGGAGCCGGGCGGCGTTTACTTCCGCACGGGCCTGGCCGGCCCCCGCGCCCTCTTCGTCCGCCTCACCGGGAGCACGATCATATCCGACGGCTACCGGTTCGTCGACCTCCGCGCCTCCAGCGTCTCGATCGGCGGGGTCTCGATCGACACCGGCACGCTGACTCCGGGGGCGACGAGCGTCGTGCTGACCACGGGGACCGCCGCGTTCGTGCGCTTCACCGTCGCGGACCCGCAGGTCGGCTGGGAGGTCCTGGTCGCGACGGAGACCGGCTTTGCGAGCCCCCTCTTCCGGACCGCGGGCCAAGGCTCGCCGTCGCCGCAGTCCGTGTCGTGGCCCGGCGTCGACGCCAGGGTCGAGCCGCCTCGGGCGGCGGGGCCCGGCGTCTACTTCCTCTCGGTGCGGGCGGGCGGCGGCACCGCGCGGGCCGGGGGGCTCGAGGCGCGCATTCCGGCCACCGCGTTCGTGTTCGGCACGGTCGGCGCGGCGGGGGCGGGGGCGCTCGTGCGCGCCCTCGGGAGAGGCGCCTCGCCCGGCAGCTTCGCCGTGGCGAGCTCGACGGGCACCTTCGAGGTGTACGGGCTCACCGCCGGCGAGCTCTACGAGGTCCGGGCCGCGACCCGCGTGCTGGTCCTCGGCCAAGCCGTCGAGCTGACGACCGCGACGGCGGCCGGCGTCACGGCCTCGACCGCCGGCGCCTCCGCCGGGCCGCTCGCGTTCGGCGCGCCTTCGGCCTTCCGGCTCAGCGTGGCCCTGCCGGAGCCCGCGCCGGCCGAGCTCGTCGGGCGGGTCGCCGTGCACGACGACGGCTACTCGCGGCTCGCGTCGGGGAGCCTGCATTTCTCGTCGGGGGCCGCCCGCTCCGATTCGGGCGGCCACGCGTTCGGGCAGGCCGCCGGGACGTGGACGGTGGTCGCCGTGCCCGCGGGGACCTATGACCTGGACGTTTCGATCCCGCAGGTCGGGCTCTCGACGGTCGTGGCCGGCCGGGTCCTCGCTCCCGGGCAGGTCTCGGATTTGCAGCTCTTCTTCGCGCGCAAGTCGGCCGTGCACGGCTGGGCGATCCTCCCGACCACCAAGACGTTCGGGGCCTGGGTCTCGGTCCATGCCGCGCTCGCGGGCTCGGACGGCCCGTCGGTCTACGGAGGCGCGTTCGCGGCCGGGGAGCCGACGGCGCGCTCGAGCGCTCCCTATTCCCTGTTCGGCCTCGACCCCGGGACCTGGACGATCGTCGCGCGCAGCCAGGGCTTCGTCTCCACGGCGGCGACGGTCGTGATCGTCAGCACCGTTGACGCGCCAGGCGTGGATCTGCGGCTCGGCCTGGGCGGCGTGATCGCGGGGACGGTCACCGTCCTGGGCGACACCGGAGCGCTGACCTGCCGGACGGCGCTGCCGGGAGGCTGCCCGGCCTCGGGGCTGGTCGTGTTCGTCGGGGCCTACAACCTGTCGACGTTCGCGTCGAGCGTGACCCCGCTGCGCGTGAGCACCAGCGCCACGGTGGCCTCCTCCTCCTTCACGCTGACCGGGCTCGAGAGCGGCCGGCATCTGGTCCGGGCGTATTTGCCGGGTTTCCAGCTCGACCCGGCGGGCGGCGTGGAGGTGACCGTGTCGACGCCGGCGGTGGCGGCCGCCTCGATGACCCTGCGGACCGACGACGCGAGGCTGCGCCTGAACGTCACCCTCCCTCCCGCGCCCGGCGGCGCCTGCTACGGCGCCTCCGACTTCCGGCGGGTCGGGTTCTTCCTCGACCTCCGGCCCGAGGGGGCGCCCGTGGCCGGCGGCGACCTCACCGCGCTCGCGCCTCCCGCGACGACCGCGTTCCACTGCTCGAGCATGACGTTCGTCTCTCCGCCGCTGAAGGCCGGCCGTCCGCGCGTCTGGCTCGTGTCGGGCTCGTCGGGCGCCGCTTCCTTGGGGGCGGTCTCGCTGGCCCACGGCTCGACGGCGACCTACGCGGCCGATCTGACCGGGCGGGTGTTCACCGTGACCGGGACCGTCACCCTGTCGGGCACGCTGACCTTCGGCAGGACGGGCGGCGCGGTCACCGTGAGTTCGGCGTCCGCGCTGGCGGCGCTCGCGCCCACGACGTCGTACTGCCTGCTCACGGCGACGGCCCCCGTG
>JACQPK010000279.1 GCA_016207565.1 Elusimicrobiota bacterium | reverse complement strand
GCTCGGCAGCCGCGAGAATCGGGGCGACGCACTTCTCGGCCATCTGGCGCTTGGTCTCCGCGCTCTCGAGCAAGTGCACCCGCGTTCGCTGGTATGCGTGTTCAGCCGCTGGCTTCATCCACCCGAACCCTTTCGTCGTCGACGAGCAGGCACTCGATGACCCCGGCGGCACCCCGCACCCCGTCCACCCGGCACACAGGGGCAGCGGGAGCCTCGCCCACCAGCCCCGGCAGAGAAGAGATGGCGACGGGACAGCCCAGCGGGCGCTCCGGCACGCTCGCCGGCATCGTCAGCCCCATGCCGACCGCAGTCATCGCCGCGACCCGTCCATCGACGAGCCTGACATCGAAAGTCCTCGCGGGGGTGAAGCACATCCGGTACAGCAAGATCTCTCCCCGCCGAGGTCGAGCACGCGCCGCCCCGCAGCCCCGGCACCAGCTCCGCGGCGATGGCGGAGTGTAGCCCCCGGGGGCTCGTCTTGAACCGCATCTCGCCCGCGTAGCGACCCTGGTAGAGCTCGTGGAGGCTCACGGCGCCACCTGCGGCCCCGCCCGCGCCGACAGGGCTCGTACCCACGACGCCATGCGGAGACGCCGGTGGCGGATGGGCTGGTAGCGCTTCACCCGCGGGACCTCCAGGCCGAAGAGCCGCGACGACCGGCGCGTGAGGAGCTGGTAGCCGTACCACGGGCAGCGCTCGTCGACCAGGTGCCGGTCCGCGGGGGACCAGGGGTAGCGGGTGAACTCGACGACCTCGCCCCCGAGCAGACGCTTGTGCTCCCGGTTACAGCAGTAGAAGAGGGCCTCGGGGCCTGCGTGCCGCCGCAGGAAGCGGAAGTAGCGCGCGATCGTCGCGTGGTTCATCTCCTGCATGGAGCCCACGTTCGTCGCCAGGTCAAAGGCCCCGCCGATCTGGTCGAGATCCTCCGCCGGGCAGTAGACGAAGGCCGCCTCGCTGGCTCCGGCATCGCCGACTCCCGCGTGGACACAGCCAGGATGCGCCCGCTGGCAGGACACCGCCTGGAACAGGAGCGTCTTTCCAATGTCCACCAGGACCATCCTCGCGCCGGAGAGAATCCCCCGCACCAGGAGATCGGGGATGATCGCAGCCGCTTTGCCACCGACGAGCAGCTGGCCGCCGAGGAGGGCGTCGCGCCCGTCACTCGCGAATCTGCAAGCACCGCGGCGTCGCCTTTCGCTGGGCGTGCAACAAGCGCCTCCGGCAGGCGCTCACCAGTTTCGCCGACCACTCGCGCCATGCCTCGCCCTGGGCAGCGGCGATCTACGCCGCCGCGCGCCGGCGGGGCTGCCATCATCCCCGTGCGATCCGCGTCCTGGCCCGCGCGTGGGTTCCCGTGCTGTAGCGCTGCTGGCAAGACCGCCGTCCTTGCAACGTCACCCTCCATCGCGGCGCCCGGCGCTTTGCAGTCGCGTGACGACTGGAGGGTTGACACAGGATGTCTCATGCGGGCACCTCGTGACGGCGGGCCGGCCCCTCGGCCCCCCGGCTCGCCGTGCCGATGCGCGCGAGGATGGCGCGGCGGTAGCGGCCGAGCACGTCACGGTCAGGATCGCTGGCGTACACGATCTCCGAGAGGCACCGATCGACGCGGTCGGGCGCCACCGGGTACGCGGCGCGATCGCGCGCGAGCGCCCGCAGCGCCGACTCCAGCTCGTGGTCGTCGCGGACGCGCCAGCAGGCGTCCATCTCCTCCAGCCGCGTCGAGATCGCGCAGTGATAGGAGGGATAGACGAGCGGCGTGCCCTGGCAGAGCGGTTCCACGAGGATGCTGGAGACGGTGCCGATCACAACGTCCGCCCAGGCGACGAGCCGGACGGATGCGACGTCGGCGGCGATCTCGACGCGATCGCTCACGGGCAGATCGAACCGGTCGTTGCGCGTCTGCGGCTTGATCACGAGGCGCACGAAGTCGAGCGACGCCAACCGCCGCAGCGTCTCGGCGACGATCGCGGGGCGGCTCGAATAGGACTTCTTGTCCATGAAGACGACCTTGAGGCCCTCGCCGCCTCCCTCCAGCCGTGCGGTCCGCGGGACGATGCGGAGCCCCTCGGCGACCCACTCCGCGCAGAACCGCGCGCTGCCGAGAACCGCGATCCGGTCGCGGGGAAGGCCGCCGCGCGCGAAGTAGTCGGCTTGATCGTGGTGGGGCGCCACCAGGCAGTCGAACGGGAGGGCACTGGCGTAGTCGGGAAGCGCCCCAGCCCGCGCCGCCGCCGCGGTCCGCAGTTCGCCGGTGGTGATGCTGACGCCGTGGGGCAGCGCGAAGGTGGGCACGCCGAGCCGCCCGGCGGCGGCCAGCAGCGGGGCCGTCACGTGCTTGCCCGGCGTCACCCAGTCGAAGAGGAGCGTCCGGGCGCCCGCCCGGGCCACCAGCCCCTCCGCCCAGCCCGCGTGGTAGAGCCGCGGGAGCAGCACGCGGTCCCACAGGCGCTCCACCGCCAGCCGGCGCCAGCGCTCGCCATGGCGCCTGTGCGCGCACAGGAACCGACCCACCCAGCGATGGGCGGCGGTCGGCGCGTGGGCCGTGTAGGCGTCGCCCACGCGCACACCCGGGAGCGAGGCGAGGAAGCGGAGCCGGTAATCCTCGCCGATGTCCAGCAGCGGGTTGACCGACAGCACGTCGACCCGCTCGCCGCCACGGGCCAGCGCCCAGACCACCGGCGTCAGGTGGTCGACGTCGTTCGAGCGTCGGACGAAGGCCAGGATCAAAAGTGCCGCTCCTCGATCAGCGCCGCGGCCGGGATCGGCTGCTTGGTCACCCGTCCCACGAGGCCGTCGAGCGCCGCGGGGGGCAGCCCCGTCGCCGGCCGCAGCACCACCACGTCGCTTGCGGTCAGCGGCGTCCCGGCCGGGATGTCCCGGCACGCGTAGAGGCTACGCCGCATCGCGGTGCGCATGGTCTGCTCGGCCTCGCCCGGCGCCTTCGCGGAGACGCCCAGCATGCGCTCCACCTCGCGCACCCGTGTGACCAGCTCGGCAAGCTCCGCCGGCTCGACGGAGAGCTTGTGGTCGCCGATCGCTTGGTTCTTGTCGAATGTGAAGTGCTTCTCCAGCATCACGGCGCCGAGGGCGGCGGCGGCGACGCAGGCGGTGATACCCACGGTGTGGTCGGAATAGCCGATCGGCACCTGCAGGCGCTCGGCGAGGAAGGGGATCGAGCGCAGGTTCGCGTCCTCGGCCGGCGTCGGATAGCGCGAGACGCAGTGCAGGATGACGACCTGCTCGGCGGCGACGACTGCCAGCGCGTCCTGGATCTCGTCGACCGTGGCCATGCCCGTGGAGAGGACGACGGGCTTGCCCTTGGCGGCGACGTGGCGGAGCAGCGGCCGGTGGGTCAGGTCGCCAGAGGCGATCTTGAACGCTGGCATGAGCGGGTCCATGGCGTCGGCCGAGGCCTCGTCGAACACGCTCGCGAAGAAGATGATGCCGCGGGTCTTGGCCAGGCCCGCCAGCTCGGCCCACTGGGCGTTGGTGAACTCCAGGCTCCGGAACCGCTCACGCTGGGTCCGGTGGAAGCGCTGGACGTGCGGGAGCGCCGGCTGGTCCCGGTGGACGAGCCGGTCAGCGTGGTAGTGCTGGAACTTCACCGCGTCGGCGCCGGCCGCGGCCGCGGCCTCGACGAGCTTCTGCGCGATCGCGAAGTCGCCGTTGTGGTTGCTGCCGACCTCGGCGATGATGAAGACGCGCCGGCCCGGGCGCCAGTCGCCGATCCGCACCCGCGACGACGGTGCCGCCATCACCGGAAGGGTCCGCCGGCCAGCATCTGCTGCGCCACCCAGAAATCGAAGTCGGTCTCGAGCCGCAGCGACTCGTGGGCGGCCATCTCGACGTAGCTCACGCGCGTGCCGAGGAAGCCGCCGTTCCGGATCAGGTCCGCCGAGGTCACGTAGAGCGCTCCGTTCTCCTTGAATATCGTCTCCTTCTCCTCGCGGAGCAGTCGCTTCTGATACCCCACGGGCTCCAGCCCCTCGCGACCACGCCGCCAGTGATACGTCAGATCCTGCGTCACCGAGAGCACGGAGTCCGCCTGGTAGAGGAGCAAGGTGTCGATGGCCTCGGTGACGTGCGCCGCCCGCCGGAACGGCGTGTGGATGTGGAGCACGGCCACGAGGTCCGGGCGGTAGCCTTCCTCCTGGGCCAGCCGCTCCAGGAGATGGCGCAGGGTCTCCTCCACCGACACCGACGACCGCGCCAGCTCGCGCGGCCGGAGGAACGGGACGTCGGCGTGGAGATCCCGCGCGAGCCGCGCCACCTCGGCGTCCTCGGTGGAGACGACCAACCGGTCCAACAGCTTGGTCTCCCGCGCCTCGTCGACCGTCCAGGCGAGCAGCGAGCGGTCGCCGAGGGGGACGAGCGGCAGCTTCCGGCCGTCGCGCACCCGGGCCATGGCCGGGACGACGCCCAGCACGCGCTTGCTCGTCCGGATCCCCTTGGTCTCGACGAACTTCTCCTTCACCCGCCGCCGCGCCTCCATACGCCTCTCGAAGTTCCGGGACATGTTGCGGTCGTGCTGGCGGTAGTAGAGCAGCGGGAGGTTAACGTTGTAAACGTTGAAGCGGTCGATGAAGCGGATCCAGAAGTCGTAGTCTTCCTGGTAGGCGAGCGTCTCGTCGTAGCCGCCCAGCGCCTCGAAGCACCACCGGCGGAACATCGCGCCCGCGGCTAGCGGGCTCCGATCGAGGAGCGTCACCTCGTCGTGGACCTTCGGCAGCCGCACGTGCTCCAGGATGCCCCCGCGATGGTCGACCCGGTAGTAGTCGGGGAACACCATCTGGACGTTGGGGTGGGTGTCGAGGAAGTGGGACTCGACTAGCAAGATGTTCTCGTCAAAGTAGTCGTCGGCATCGAGCCGGATCAGGTACTCCCCGCGGGACGCCGCGATGCCGCGGTTGGCGGCGGCGGCCAGGCCGACGCCATCCAGCCGGACGACGTGCACGCGCGCATCATCGGCATAGGTATCGAGCAGCGACGCGGTATGGTCCGTCGATCCGTCGTCGACGACCACGACTTCGAAGTCCGTGTACGTCTGCCCCAGCACGGAACGGACGGCCTGGTCGAGGTGCTTGGCGTAGTTGTGGGCGGTGACGACGACGCTGACCTTGGAGGTGCTCATACGGACATTCTGAGACGCGCGTTCAGGTCGGCCGGAATTTGCGGCTCGATGTGCGCGTTGATCTTGATCCACTCGGGATGCGCGTCGAGCAGCCGGACGGCGTCCGCGAGCGGGAACACGTGCCCCTCGCGATAGAGAGCCTCGTAGACCCGGCGCACGACCTCGAGGTCCTCGGGCATGTCGAGCGTCAGCCGGTAGGTGGGGCGGCGCAGCTCCTCGTGGGGCACGGCCCATCG
Source organism: Elusimicrobiota bacterium (assembly GCA_016207565.1). GTDB lineage: Bacteria > Elusimicrobiota > Elusimicrobia > UBA1565 > JACRDR01 > JACRDR01. Next base: position 195 of record JACQPK010000279.1, on the reverse strand, counting down.
CACCAGCGTGAACACGCTCGGATGGTTCTTGAAGTAGAGCGTCATGTACTCGCTTCCGCCGGGATCTTCGGCGAGGGTGTGGGCGCGGCGAAGCGCTGACACCGAGATGACCTCCGGACGCGTGCCGCGCGGCAGATCGTCGGTGAACGTGTAGTCCGCCCCCGACTCGCAGTGCAGCCGGACCATCGCGTCGAT
>JACQPK010000270.1 GCA_016207565.1 Elusimicrobiota bacterium | reverse complement strand
TCGTGACTTCCTCTGCGTACCTCTGCGTTGCTCCGTCTGAGTTAACTTAGGAGCATTGGGCTTAAGTGACTGGCATTGCGACTAGCCTGGATTATCCGGGCTTGTTTCGAGGGGTCAAGTCAGGGGAACGGACCGCCCCGCATGCACTCATCGGCGCTGGTCGATTTCGTGTAGTCGCGGCTGTAGAGGCTCATGCACCGGTCGAAGTCGTGGTTCCCGATGAACCGAAACCACATCCGGTCCATGCAGACGGCGACGGAGGTCGTCTTGGTGAAGTCCGCGGTGTAGATGGAAAGGCACCGGTCGAAATTCGGGTTGTCGACAAAGCTGAATCGTGGAGCGAGTTTCATGCAGGTGTCGACCGCCGTGACGGTGGTGAAGTCGCTTTTGTGGAGGGCCATGCAGCGGTCGAAATTCGGGTTCTTGACGAAGCTGAACTCTCGTGCCAGGCGCCGGCAGACGTCGGCGGCGGTCGAGACCGCGTAGTCGTCGTCGTGTAGCGCGACGCAGGCGTTGAAGTTGGCGCGGAGGCCGATCCGCTCCTGAGGCTGCGACGAGGAGCGCGTCGGGCCGATGGCGGGGACCGCGCTGTCTTCGCCCTTGCCGAACGCGCGACGCAGTTCCTGCAGGACACCCGCGTGGGCGGACTCGGGCGCCTGCCAGGTGCACGCCATCAACCATCCGACCCCGACGATCCAAGCCGTCCGCATCATCGCCTCCTTCCTGGGGCTGAGTATGGCCTCCGGGGCGGCGCGGCGCATGAGGCGAAGGGACCGGCGCTAGGCCCCTGGAAGTGCTATCGGGCCGAAATCAATCGGCACCCTGGCGGTCCTAGTCGCCGCAGCTCTGGCAGCCGGGGCGGGTCGCTTTGACGATCCAGAAGAACCCGACGATGCAGAGGCCGGCGAAGCCGAGCCATTTCGCCTCGGACGTCCAGAGCTCGCCCGCGGTCCGGTCCAGCTCGGCGATCGCCGCCGGGAGCGCCTCGCGGCGGTCCGCCAAGGCCCACAGGCTCATGGGCTCCGTGGCGGCGAACAGGAGGCGCTGCGACGGGTCGTCGCGCCCGAACAGGGACTCGCCGCGTTTCGTCCACGGCACGGTCACGGCCGGCGAGCCTTCTTTCGACAGGATCGTGAGCGTCCGGGGGAAGAAGCGCCGGTCGGAACCCGGCGGCGCCCGGAGGTCCTTCGTCACGACGTAGACCTTCGACTCGGTGTCGAGGAGCGACTCGGCCGGGCCCTCGACGGTCCCCAGCGGCCTCGCCGTGCCGGTGTTCGCGTGGACCAGCTCGAGCTTGGTTTGGCTCGTGCCCGGGACGGCGCGACAGAGGACCGCGCCGTCGGCGGAGGGCTCCAGGCACGTCGGGCGCTCTCCGAGCGGCGTCGCGCTCGCGATGCGGTGGGCGAGCAGGTCGAAGGCGAGCAGCTCGTCGGGCGTCTCGAGGAGCACCACCGGGATCTTGTCCGCGAACGCGGCGCGGACGACGGGCTTGCCGATGGCGACCGGGTCTTCGAGCCTCTCCGAGACGAAGTCGTAGGCGCCGAGGTAGGCCGCCCCGTCCGTCTCGCGGACCCAGAACGCCCGGCTCGTCCACGACGGCCGGCTCATGGCGATCCAGCGCCACCCGGTCGTGTCGGCGACGCGCCCTTGGACGCTGCCGTCGGCCAAGGAGACCAACAGCAGGTGCGAGTCGCCCGAGTCATCCGCCACCGCCGCGCCGACCACCGCCCGCTCCTTCTTGTCCACCGCCCACACCGGCGTGAGGCGGTAGCCGGGCAAATAGAACGCGCGCGTCTCTCCGGACTCGAGATCGACGACGCCGAGCTTCGACTTGCGGGGATACTTCCCGTCGACGAACAGCACCTTCCGCGCCTTCGGGAAATGCGTGGCGTGGTACTGCTCCCCGCTGCGCAGGCGCTGGACGCCTTCGGGCGCGCGGGCGCAGGCCGCGCCCAGAGCAGCAACGCACGAGACCCACGTCACGACCGTCCCGGCGCGCATGCCTAGCGAGGGCGGCAGGCGCGCTCTTTCGCGGCGTGCCACTGGTCTAGGACCGGCTTCATCTTGATCAGCGCGCGGTCGATGCCGACGGCGGCGTCGAAGAGGTTGACGCTGTCCTCGTGGTCGTAGCGTTCAAGGTCCTCCGCGGCCTCCTCGAGGTCGCGGGCGGAGGCGCGGAAGACGGCGACGCTGTTGGGGGGCACGAGCTCGGCCAGCTCCGTCGCGGTGACCTCCGCGGCGTCGGCGAACTTCGACAGCTTCCGTTGCGCGTCGCGGAGCATGTCCGCTCCATTCGGGTCGCACGGCAGGCGCCGCTCTCCGGCCCTCCGCTTGAACTTGTCGGGAATCTCCGCCGGCAGGTCATGCCGGAGCCTGCCGCATAGCGGGACGTTGACGATGTTTCCGATCTTGCCGATGCTGACGCGCAGCTCGTCCTGAAAGTCGTTCCATTCCTTCTGCTTGCCCGTGTGTTGGGCACGGCAGGTCGCCAGTCCCGACACGCCTTCACGCAGATGGTTGTGGATATAGCCTTTCACGCCGTTTCGGTCGCGGCCCGCCGCGGAGGTCATCCCCTGGTGGCATTTGGCGGACTTCTCCGGCTCGTCGACGGGGTAGGATCCGCACAGCGGCGTGGCGGTTTCGACCAATACGCCCAGCACTCGCCGGACCATCTCCTTCGCCCCGTCCGGGTCCCGGACATGCCGGATGACGTAGCTCTGGCAGGTCCGCAGCCCCGATAGGTCCACTCCGGGCGTCGTGAGGTTGCCGTCCTGGTCGTACTCGGGCGGGATGTCGCTGAAGTCCAAGTCGGCGACCCGCTGATGGAGACTGTCGAGTTCTTGGATGATCCAGGTGTGCTGGTTGTGCAGATGCTCCGCCGTCTCACCGAGGATGTTGCGCCGGGGATGCGGCGGCGTGGGCTGGCCGGGCACGGAGCGCGGCATCGTCCCGTGGAAGGTCGTCGCCAGCGCGAAGATCGCCCCGAAGGGGTCCTCGAGCTGCTTGTACAGGCAGGTCCCGACCGGGCACTTCCAGCTCGCCACGTCGCCCGCGGGCATGTCCTTGAGGCACTCCGGCCGGTCCGCTCGGCTCTGCGCTTCGGCACGGCGGTCGGCCGTCACCGCCGCGCCCACCTGCGGCACGGCCGGTCTGGGCGGCGGCGCCGCCGGCGGCGTCTCGGGCCTCGGCGGCGTCGACGCGTTCGACCCTCCGGAGGAGGCTCCCGCGCCGGGTCCGCCGGTGCCCGGAGCGGAGCCCGCCGACGGCGCTCCGCCCGTGATCGCCGCGCCTCCCGCGCTAGCGCCGGTCACCGACGTCGGCGAACCCGGGGCGCCGATCCCGGGAGCCGCCCCTCCGCTGAAGGCCTGGCCGCCGGACGCCAACGCAGGACCGCCCGAGCGGACCGCCTCCTGGCGCGCAAAACCGAGCACTCGCCCGGCGTTGCGCACCTGCCGCGCGGCCGCGCGTACCGCCCGCACGAGCGGTCCGGCATTGTCGCGCGGGAGCGCCGCCGCCGCCGAGCCCTTCGACGCGGGCTCCGCGGCGCCGCCGGACGGCCCGCCGCCTCCGGAAAAGCCGCCGCCCCCGCCTCCGCCCCCGGCACCGAGCCCGCCTCCGGAAGGCAGCGCGGCCAGCGTCCCGCCTTCCCCGCCGCTGGGAGCTCCGTCCGATGCGCCCTCCCGGCCGGCCTGCGCCAGCGGATCGGGCGGCCCGGCTCCGAAATCGCCTTCGGGGGGGCGCTGCATGGCCGCCGGCTCGTAGCCGGCGCGGTAAGTCTTGGCGCTCCTGCCCTCTTTTCCGACGGGCTCTTGGGCCGGGTCGTGGAAACCGCGGATCAGCGCCTCCGGCGCGGAGCGCTCCATCGTCGGGCTCGACCAGCGGGGTACGCCGGGGCCCGCCGGAGCCATGAGCGCCGGCGCCGGAGGGAGCTGGTCCTCCGGCAGCGGGACCAGAGACAGGAGGAAGATCGCGAGAACGACGAGGCCCGCCGCCCCGGCCAGCGCCTTGCGCTTGCGGCGGAGCCACTCCTTCCAACCGGCCGGCTTCTCATAGGAAACGATGTCCGGCGGGTCTTGCGGCGCCATATCGTCTTAGTATTCGCCTCCACGGCCCCCCTGTCAATGCCTCGTAGCGCCTGTTATACTCGCCGAGATGGAGCTTCCGGGCGGCAAGACCCCGTGGCTGGTCGGCGGAGGCGTGGTCGCGGCCGCCGCCGTTCTCGCGTTGCTCCACGGTCGCGCGCCGCAGCCGGCGGAGCCGGGGCTGGTCTTCGACCCGCGTCCCGACGCGGTGTTCGACGACGAAGACCTTCCTCCGTCCAACCTCTTGTCCCTTCTGGCCAGCCCGGCCGGCGCGGGAGCGGCCGATATCGCCGTGCGGGCGATCATGTCGGACCCGAAGCTCCAGGACCGCTGGGCGAAGCTCGTCGCCGAGAAGCCCGGCGCGGCTCCCGGCGCGCTGATCTCGCAGATGAAGGATGAGGACGGCTTCGAGGGACTCCTCGGCCGCCTCAAGGGCGACGCCGCGTTTCGCCGGCAGGTCGAGCTCGCGCGAGTTGAAGGCTTCGGCGGCGGAGGCGCGGGCTCCGGCGCGGGGTTTTCGGCGTCCGCCGATCCGCCTCGCGCGGGAGTCCCCGGCGGGGAAGGGAGCGTCCTCTCAAGGGGGCGGTCCGTCGGCCCCGGGCGGGCGGCGTCTAAGGCGCCGCTCACCGCCGGTCGCGGCGCGCGCTCGGCCGTCGGGCAGGATCTGCGCGGCCGCGTCGGGCCGGGTGGCGCGGGGGCCGGTGGAGCGCTCGCGGCGTCCGCGGGCCCCGCGGCGTACGGGTCTTCGGCGGCGCAGCGCTCGGGACTCGGGGCTTCCGGCTCGGCCGCGGGCAACGCGGACGCGGGCGGAGCCCCGTCCGGTCCCGGGGGCGGCCCTTCGGCGGGCGGGCCCGGCGGCGCCGGCTCGGGCGCCAACGACGTGAACCCGGGCCTGGCGGCTCCCGCCGATCCCGTCTCCGAGCGCATGCGGAAGCTCCTGGACCAGTACCCGTTCCTGCGGAGCCTTTCGGAAGCGGAACTGAGGCGGCTCGTGGAGAGCGACGACGTCTCGAGATTCGGCCTCTGGGGGGCGTGCTTCCACCTCGGGATGTACGACCGCTGCGCGGCGGTGTGCCGCGCGGCACCCGATTGCGTCCTCAAGAAGCCGTGGGACTCCTGCCTCGAGTACAAGAACGGCAACAGCGACGCCTGCCTCGATCTCTGCGCGCAACTGCGCGGCTGCGTGCCGCCTCCCGACGTCCCGTGCCGCCGCTGCAACGGCGTCGTTCAAGGCAACGCCTGCGCGTTGAACAACACCTGCGAACACCCGCGCGACCGTTTTCAAGGGTTCTACGACTGCCTCAAGCGATACGGAGGCCACAGCTGCTCCGGCACCAAGCAGTGCAAGAACTGCTGCGGCCCGCCGGGCGGCGGGCCCGGCCCGGGCCACGACGTGTTCACGATCTGGTGCGAGCTCCCCGGGGAAGGCGGCGGGCGCCGGGGGACCCCGGGCCTCCAGGCCGCCTGCCCCTACGCGGGAAAGACGTGCGAGCAGCTCTGCTCCTCCTTCAGGCAAGCCGGCTCGTGCGGGGGGAATTGCGTACGCTGGGAACGTTCGTGCCCGTCCGACTCGGCCTGCGACGTCTCCGTGCGTCAGGATCCGGGCGAGCCCGGCCGATCCAGCTCGACGCCCTGCCGTTAGGATGTCCAACAAGAACTACGCCTTGACGTTCGCCGTGCTTCTGCTGGGTCTCGCGCTCGGAGGCGAGATCGTCCGCCGCCTTCCCGGCCGCGCTGCTGGCGCGTCCTCGCGAGGGCCGCGCGTGCGCGTGGCGGCCCAGACGCTGACCCGCGTCGAGTACGATCACCTCATCGGCCTGCTCGGGCTGCCCGCCGGCTCGTCCGCCGCCGAGCACGTGATCCGCGAGCTGTCGACGAACCGCCGATTGCTCGAGCGTTGGAAGCGCGTCGTGAGGCAGAACCCGGACGAAGCCCGCGGGGTGCTGCTCGAGGAGCTCGCGGACGACGAAAGCTTCGAGGCGCTGCTCGCCCGCCTCAAGGGCGACCCGGAGTTCGAGGGCGAGCTCGAGCCGGCCAGGCTCGCGGCGAAGCGGGAGGCCGAGCGCGACCCGGCCGCCTCCTCGTCGGCGGCTTCCGACGGCTCGCGGATGCTTTTGGCCGACGAGGACGAGACCGCCCGGCGCGGGTCGGCGGCGCCCGGACGGCCGCTGCGCGCGGGGTCGCGGGCCCCGCAGCTCAGGCCGGGACGGCTGTCGCGCGCGCGCGAGCGCGCCGTGTCCGCCGCGGGGCCCGTCGGCCAGGCTCGCGCCGTCGGACCGTCCGCCGCGGTCGCCGGCCACGGGCCGGTGGGGGAGCCGGAGCGCACCGTGACGCATCACCCCGGGGCGGCGGCGACGGAGGACGGGCCCGCGCGAGCCGCCGGGCGAGCGAACGCGGGCCAGGGCCCCGACGCTCACGAAGTCCGCGCGAGGCTCGCGACGATCGACGCGGCGACGAGCCCGCAGATGGCCCGGCTCCTCGAGCAATACCCCTGGCTGACCGGGCTGACCGACGCCGAGCGCGCGGACGTCTTCCGCTACACCGCCGAAGACGGGCTGTGGGGCGCGTGCTTCCGGCTCGGCATCTATCAGCGCTGCGCGAACGCCTGCGCGCAGGCCGGCGCCTCGTGCGTCCCGCTCGACGGCTGGCGGGCGTGCCTCGATTTCCAAGACGGGAACACCGCGACGTGCGCGACCCTCTGCGCGCAGCAGCCCGGGTGCGCGCCGCCCGGCGGCGCGACCGGCGCCACGACCGGGGGGGCTACGACGGGCGGAGACGGCGGCGCCGGGGCCTGCCCCTACGCGGGCCGCAGCTGCCAAGACATCTGCTCGGCTTTCGAGGAAGTCGGCCCCTGCGGGCCGGGCTGCATCCGCTACAGCCGATCGTGCCCCGCCGACTCGGCGTGCGACGTGTCCGTCCGGCAGACTCCCGGAGAGTCGCCGAGCCAGACCTCGATGCCGTGCCCGTAGTCTAATTTCTTCAGGCGCCCCCTCCCGTCACGGTCCTTCGCGTTTCAGCCGTTATAGCCCCGCAGGTCTTGACAGTATTACAGTAATTGTGTATAATGCTGTTATGGATGCCGCGTGGGCGTTGGAGGAGCTGTGCGCCGCCGTCGAGACCGAGCTCTTGCGCCGAGGCTTGGCCGAGGCGCAGGCCGACGGCCGGGTCTCCTCCGTCCCTGACGCACGGACGATCCGCTACTACCAGACGCTCGGCCTCCTGGACCGCCCTGCGATCGTCGAGCGTCAGGCCCGCTACGGGCGGCGCCAGCTGCTGCAGCTCCTCGCGATCAAGGTGCTGCAGGCGTCGGGCGTCGCCTTGTCGGAGATCCAGGAGCGGCTCTACGGAGCGAGCGACGCCGAGCTGGACGCCCTGCTCCATTCCGCCGCCGAGAAGCGGCCCGCGCCCAGGCTCGCGGCCCGCGTCCTGCGCGAGGTGACGCTCGCGCCCGGGCTCAAGCTCGTGGCCGAAGAGGGATTTTCCGCGCGGCTCGACGCCGCGACTTTGGAGCGGCGCGTACGCGCCGCGATCGACGCGCTCGGAGGTGGTTCATGACGAAACCGCACGCTGTCTCGCTGTTGGAGGAAGGAGGAGAGCGCCGGCGCGCGCTCGGCGCGCTGTCCGTCGTGCGGGAAGGCAGGCGAGGGCGGTTACCGTTAGCGTCGGTGTCGATCGCGGCGCGCGCCGCCCGCCGCGTCGCCGAGGTCACCGTGACGCAGGCGTTCGTGAACCCGCTCGGCGAGGCGCTCGAGGCGGTCTACACGTTCCCGCTCTCCGGAGGCTGCGCCGTGAGCCGCTGCGAGCTCCGCGTCGCGGGCAAGCTCATCGTCGCCGAGCTCAAGGAGCGCGGGGAGGCGCGGGCCGAGTACCAGGAGGCGCTCGCGGAAGGCAAGCGCGCGGCCCTGCTCGAGCAGGAGCGCGGCGACGTGTTCACCCTGCAGGTCGGGAACCTGCCTCCCGGCGAGCGCGCCGAGGTGACGCTGACCTACTCCGAGGCGCTCCCCTATCTCGAGGACGGCACCGCCGAACTGCGGCTGCCGCTCGTCGTCGCCCCGCGCTACGTGCCCGGGACTCCGCTCTCGCGGGAGCCGGCCGGGACCGGCGTGGAGTGGGACACCGACCAGGTGCCCGACGCCAGCCGCCTCTCGCCGCCGCGCCTCGCCCCGGGCTTTGACCCGAAGGTCGGGCTCTCGATCGAGGTCGAGCTGGAGGGCGACGCGGTCGAGGACCTGGCCTGCTCGCAGCACGCGATCCGGCTCTCGGGCGGCAAGGTCGCCCTGGCGAACAAGGACGAGCTCCTCGACCGCGATTTCGTCCTGCGCTGGCGGCTGTCCTCCGGCGCGGTGAAGCCGTCCCTCGAGAAGGCCAAGGGCGGCTTCGCGATGCTCACCCTCGTCGCCCCGCCCAAGACGGGGTTCACGGGGCTTCCGCGCGACGTCGTCTTCCTGCTCGACCGCTCGGGCTCGATGGAGGGGCCGAAGATGGCTTCCGCCGCCCGCGCGTGCTCGATCCTGCTCGGCACGCTGGCCCCCCGCGACCGCTTCGCGATCTGCGCCTTCGACAACGACGTCGAGTGGTTCGGCCGCGAGCTGCTCGCCGCCGACGACGGGAACGTCGCCCGCGGCGACGAGTTCCTGCGAGGGATCGACGCCAGGGGCGGCACCGAGCTGGGGGGCGGCCTTTCCGAGGCGCTCCGCCGCCTGGGCGAAGCGAAGGCGAGGGCCGGCGTCGTCGTCGTGATCACCGACGGCCAGGTGGGACACGAGGGCTCGATCCTCGCGGCCGTGCAGAAGGAGCTCGCCGACGCCCGGATCTTCACCGTCGGCATCGACACCGCCGTCAACGAGGCGTTTCTCTCCCGCCTGTCGGCGATGGGGGGAGGGACCGCCACGTGCTGTCGGCCGGGCGCCGCGCTCGAGGAGGCGTTGTCGGCCGTCGCGCGCGAGATCGGCGAGCCGCTGATCACGGGGCTCCGCGTGGAGGGCGCGCAGGAGGCGGCGCCGGAGCGCCTGCCCGATCTGTTCGCCGGCCGCGCGGCGACGGTCTTCCTCAAGGCCAAGGGCGCGGTGACGGTGACGGGGCGCTGGGCCGACGGGAAGGCGTTCTCGGCGACGGTGAAGCCGGAGTCGGTCGCCCTCGGCGCGATCGAGCATCTCTGGGCGCGCGCGCGCATCCGTGACCTGGAGGACCGCTTCCGCGCGGGCGAGGACGTCCGCGCGCGCATCGTGGAGCTGTCCGTGAAGCACTCGGTCCTCTCGCGCTTCACCGCCTACGTCGCGGTCGACGAGCGCAAGACCGAGCTCGATCCGTCGGCGCGGCGGACCCTGACGCAGCCGGTCCATATGCCGGCCCAGTGGGCGGCCGGGGCGGGAGCCTCGTTCGCCGCATGCGCGCCGGCGGCTTCCGCCGAGCGGGCGCCCCAAGCGCTCGACCGAATGGCCAAGCGGGGCGTTGCGCCGAAGGGAGGCCCTCCGGCCGGCGAGCCGCGCGTGGACCTGGACGTCGTGCTCGACGAGGCCCCGTTGAGGCGTCGCATGGTAGGTCGGCTTCGGGACTTGCTCGAAAAGACGCTGCGTGAGGTCGCCCGCGAGGCGGCGGGCGGTTCGCGGTCCGACGCGTCGGAGCTCGAGACGCTCCGCAACGAGCTGCTCAAGCACATCGCGATGTGGGGCCTGGAGACCGAGCTCTCCGCTCTACAGCGATTCTTGCGCGGAGCGCTCCGCGAGCTCGTCGCGGCCCTGCGCGCGAAGGAGACGACGCCCGCGCAGGCTGCGGCGCTGGCGGAGAAGTGTCTGGAGGCTCTGGCGGCGTCGAAGTCCGGCGCCGACAGGCCCTTCTGGGAGGCCGCGATCTGATCGGATCAGGGTCCTTGCCGGAGCGTGCCCGCGATAAAGCGAGTCAGGCCCTCGTCCCAGGCCTGGCGGTCCGCCTTCGACCACGGCAGGGACTCGGCCCCGGCGGCGATCTCCTGGAGCCGGGCGGGCGAGCGGCCGTCCTCGAAAACGCGGCCGAGCTTGCCCGCCCGCGCGGCCCGAGCGAGCCAGCGCGAGAGGAGCTTGCGCGCGCGGGGGCTTTCCCGCACGAGGGAAAACAGCGCCCGGGGCTCGAGGCCGTCCTTCCACCGCTGGGTATAGCGGACCGGCGCGCCGTTGACCCGCATCTCCTGCTCGCGCAGCAGGTAGAGCCTAAAGAAGCGCTCCAGGGTATGGCGGTGGGCGGTCTCCAGCAGCTCGGCGGTCGGCGCGGTCTTGCCTTCGAGGAGCAGCGCCTTGAGGCGTTGGGGCTTGTCCTGCGAGAGCTGATAGGCGGCGTCTTGGCGCGTGAGCTCCAGGAGGCGGGCGCTGCGCAGCGAATCGAGGAACTCCCGCAGCCCGGAGTCGCCCGCCTCGCGCGATAGCGGCTGCCAGACTCTCAGGAAGCCCTCGGTGTAGAAGTTGTCCTCGGAGCGGAGCCAAGCCGCGCGCGCGCGCCTCATCGCGTGGAGATCCGCGGACTCGGCGTCGGAGAGCCCGAGCGCGGGACCTTCGCGCAGCAGCCCGTCCATCACTCGGCGCTCGACGCTCACCGCGAAGCCCTCATTGACCGCGTTGTAGATCGAATCGCGAGGGCGCGCCTCGAGGTTGCCGACGGTCTCCCCGAAGACGGCGTGCGCGTGCTCGTGGACATAGGCGAGCAGGCGCTCGAGCCGAGCGCTGACTCGGAGCTTCTCGGGGTCGCCGAACGAGGAGCCGACTTTCCCCGCGGCGTCGGGGGCGGACTCCGTGCCCTCGGCGTGGTCGTAGAAGACGATCGAATGCCCGGCGGCCGGGCTCCAGCCGTGGGCGGCCGCCCCTGGGAGCGCGCCGGGCTCGCGTCCGAGCGATACGGCGACCGGCATGTAGAGGGCCGGCGCGAAGCGCTGGTAGAGGTCCCGGCCGGCGGCGGCGATGGCCGTCAGATCGCCGGGACCGGGGAGCGCCGACGGCGCGAGCGGCGCGCCGAGGGCGGGAGCCGGAGCAGGCGCGACGTAGCCGCCGAGCGGGCCCGCCGGCGGGAGGACGACGGGGCGGACCGGCTCCGCCGCCAGAGTCCGGCCGAAGGACAGAAGCGCCAGCGCCGCCAGAGCGCGGATCATCGCCAAAGTGTAGCCGCGCCTCGAAACCGGCGCCTAGGCCGGAAGGGCCCCGCGGGGACCGGCAATCGGCCTAGGGAGCAAACGCTCCCACGGACCTCCCGGCTCCGTCGGGGAGGGGAACTTTTTCGCGCCCGATCCGTATACATGGGCGTGGAGGCCTGGGAGCGGAGCGTCTGGCGCGTGGCCGAGCGCCTCGTGTGGCGCGGACGGCGGCCGCCCTTGCCGGAGGCCGTCGCGCGCGCGGCGCGCAGGCTCGGCCGGGGGACGATCGCTCGCGTGCTGCACTTCGAGCGCGCGCTCGTGCGCCTCGCGCGCGAGGAGGGGGCGGGGCTCGGCGCGCTCGCCGGGGCCGAGCCGCTGGTCGAAGGCGGCGACGCGCCCGCGGCCGCGCTCGCCGCCGCCGATCTCTCGAGGCTCCTCGCGGACTTGGCCGCGCTCTACGGGGGGGCGCTCGAGCCGTCGCGCTGGCGGCCGCGTCCACCCGTGGGGCCCGCGCTCCCGCCGCCTCCGGCGCTCTGGCTGGAGGGGCCGACCGCGCGGCCCCGCGCCGAGACGGTGCCGGACGGGCTTCTGCCGCGCTTGCTCGGCCTGCCCGGCTACCGTCCGGGGCAGCGCGAGGCGCTCGGCCGGGCGCTGCGCGGCGAGGACGGCGTGCTCGTGCTGCCGACCGGCGGAGGCAAGTCGCTCGTCTACCAGCTCGCGGGACTCCTGCTGCCGGGGACCTGCCTCGTCGTCGAGCCGACGCTGTCGCTGATCGCCGACCAGCGCGCGCGGCTCGCCCGCGCCGGGGTGACGCGCGTCCTCGCGCTCACGGGAGAGCCCGCGTCGGTCGCCCGGCGGAGGCGCGAGCTCGCGCTGCTTTCGGCCGGCGAGGCGCTGTTCTGCTTCGTTTCGCCCGAGCGGCTTCAGACCGACTCGTTCCGCGCCGCGCTGCGGCGGCTGGCGGGCGGGGCGGGCGTGAGCCTCATCGTGGTCGACGAGGCGCACTGCGTCGCCGAGTGGGGCCACGACTTCCGCCCGGCCTACCTCACGGTCGGGGCCTCCTCGCGGCGCGCGGCCGGCGCCTTCGGCGAGCGGCCGCCGGTGCTGGCGGTGACCGGGACGCTGAACCGCGAGTCCCTGACGGAGCTCAACGACGCCCTCGCGTTGCCGAAGGACGGGCTGATCGCTCCCGCCGGCCTCGAGGCGCCGCGGCCCGAGCTGCGCTTCCTCGTCGCGCGCTGCCGCGACGCGGAAAAGGCCGAGCGTCTGGGTGAGCTGCTCGCGGGCCGGCCGGGCCCCGGAATCGTCTTCTGCCCGCACGTCGACGGCCCGCTCGGCGCGCGCTCGGTCGCGGACCGGCTGAAGGCCGCGGGCCGCGAGGTCGACGTCTATCACGGCCGCCCGCCGGAGGGGCTGAGCGAGGAGGCCTGGGCCGGCCGCCGGACGCTCGCCGCCCGGAGATTCCTGTCGGACCGGGTCCCGCTGCTCGCCGCGACGAAGGCCTTCGGCATCGGGATCGACAAGCCCAACGTCCGATTCACGATCCATTACGGCCTGCCCGCCGGTCTCGAGGCGTTCCTCCAGGAGGCCGGCCGCGCGGGCCGCGACGGGCGGGCCGCGGACTGCTGGCTGCTGGCCTCGATCGTCGACGAGCGCCGGGCGCGCCGCTGGACGGAGCCGGCCGAGGGGCTCGAGCGCGTGCGCCGCGAGGTCGAGCGCCTCGGGCGCGACGAGCAAGACGACGTGTCGCGCGCGCTCCGCATGCACCTCGCCGCTTTCCCAGGGCCCGAGCGCGAGGCCGACGACGTCCGGCAACTGCTCCACCGGCTGGGCCGGCGGACGCGCGCGGCCGTGGTCGTGCTGCGGCTCGGCGCCCAGCACCGCCCGCGGATCGAGCGGGCGCTGTGCCGGCTCATCCGGCTCGGCTTCGTCGAGGACTACACGGTGGCCTGGCGCGACGGCGCGTTCGTCGTCCGGCCGGTCCCGGGCGCGGACGACCCCGAGCCGAGGCTGGGAGGCCTATTGGAGGAGCTCTACGAGACCGTGGAGCGGAGCCGGCGCGCGTCGCTCGGCGCTCTCGTGGCGGGAGTCCTGGGCTACTCGATCGCCGAGTATTCGGCGCGATCGAGGGACGCGCTGAGCGCCCCGAAGAACTGCTCGGGCTCGGGCGCGGACAGCGGAGGCTTGGTGGGCTTCTTGGGCTCCCAGCCGAAGTCGAAGATCTGGTCGAAGTACGCCTGGAAGGCCGCGACCAGCGGATCGTCGACGAAGAAGTTCGCGTTGTCGAAGTTGTTGTTCTCGGCGTTCGGCGTGTAGTTGAAGGAGCCCGTCTCGAGCAACCGGCCGTCGACCACCATGAACTTGTTGTGCTGCTTCTCGAACATCACGTTCTCGTAGTCGTTGGGGCCGGTGACGATGCGCACGTCGAAGTCGTGGTAGGCGAACCACTCGTCGAGCTTCATCGTCTTCGCCTGGCTCTCGTCGAGGGCGAGGCGCACCTTGATGCCGCGCTGCTTGGCGCGCAGGAGGGCCTCGGCGATCGGCTTCGAGTAGAAGCTGAACATCGCGATGTCGACGCTGAGCCGGGCGGCCTCGATGGCGTGGATCAGCGCCGCCTCGACCTGGCCGCTCGGGGAGCCGGCCGACAGCGGGAAGGACTGGCCGTTGAACTCGAGCCGGGCCTCGTCGACCGGAGCGTTCCCCGGATGGATCGTCTTCCAGTCGACGTCCGCGGCCTCGGCCGCCACGACGGCGGCGTCGAACATGTACTTGAAGTAGCGCTGGTAGTACTTGAGGCGGCGCGCGTCCTGAGTGAAGAAGATGTTCTCGAAGTGGTTGTTCTCCGCGGTCATCGACCAATTATAGGAGCCGGCCGTCAGCATCTGGCCGTCGAACATGGCGAACTTGTTGTGCATGCTGCCGGAGGACTTGAGCCCCTTGATCACGCGGATGTCGAAGCCCTCGTCCATCAGCGCCTGGATCTCTTTCGAGC
>JACQPK010000289.1 GCA_016207565.1 Elusimicrobiota bacterium | reverse complement strand
GTGTATACTCGCCGCACAAAAGTCGTACTGGTTTTAGAAAGCCACCGCCCCTCATCCAAGTCTCGCATCTCGCAGGTGGCTTTCTTATTTTTAGCGTGGTATCGCCGACTCGACCTTACGATCTCGTCACCTTCGACTGCTACGGCACGCTCATCGATTGGGAGGGCGGGATGTCGCAGGCCCTCGAGCGCCTCGGCCGCGAGCTGGGCGTCTCGGTCGACACGAAGCCGATGGTCCGGCGCTACATCCAGCTCGAGCTTGGCCTCGAGCAGTCCAGCTACCGCCGCTACCGCGACATCCTCCGGCTCGGGCTGTCCGCGCTCTTCAAGGAACGGGGCATCAATCTGAGCGCCTCCGCCTCCCGCTCGTTCGCGCGCAGCCTCGCCGAATGGCGGCCTTTCCCGGAGACCGCCGCCACGCTCCGCCGCCTGCGCGCCGCGGGCTACCGCACCGCGGTGCTCTCCAACGTGGACGACGCGCTGCTGCGGCGCTCGCTGCGCCGGATCGGCGTGCCGTTCGACTTCAAGATCACCGCCGAGTCCGTCCGGTCGTATAAGCCCTCCGTCCGCCATTGGGAGAGGCTCCTCTCCGTCTCGGGCGTCCCCAAACGGAGGGTCCTCCACGTCGCCGCGAGCCTGGTCCACGACATCATCCCCGCCAAGACGCTGGGCTTGGCCGCGGTCTGGATCAACCGCCACGGCGAACGGGCCCTTCCCGGCGCCGCCCCCCGGCAGGTCTTCAAGGACTTGAAGGGCTTGGTCCCCCTTCTCTCGTAGGCCCTTTTCCGCGGGCTCCCTAGGCCTAAAGTCTAATACGGATCCCGGGCTGCCTGCCCTATAATAACGGAGCATGCGGCGGCCCCTCTCGCTCGCGCTCAGCGCCGCCCTGGTCTGCGCCCAGGGCCCGGCGGCCACCTCCGCCTTCGCTCAGACCGTCCGCGCGCCCGCGGCCGGCGCGCCGGTCGTGCCGACCGTCGTCGCGCCGGTCACCGGGATGTCGGCCGCTCCCGCCGCGCTCCCTTCGAGCGCTCCCTCCCTCACGCTCCGCACGACTCTCGCGCTCGCCCCGGTCGTGCGCGGGCTCTCGCCCGACGCCGTCCAGTCGGCCGCCGGACGCCTGACGGCCGCGTCGGGGCGGACCGTCGCCGCCTCCGCGCTCGCGGGGGCCCTCGCCGAGCCCGAAGGCACGGGAGGCTCCAAGCCGGAGACGGTCGCCGGCGCCCTCCAGCAGGCGGAGCGCGGCGTCCGGCCCGGCCAGGACCGGCAATCGAACCTCCACCGATTCTGGACCGCCTCGGTGAAGCCCGCCGCCGAGCCCAGCGACGAGGTGTCCGCCCCCGAGACCCGGCCGCGCCCCAGCGGGTTAGAGCCCGCCTCGCCCAAGAAGAAGACCTCGCCGGTCGCCCGCGCGGCGATGCTCGGCGCGGCCGTCACCGCCCCCCTCCTCGCCGCGCCGTGGTACAAGGACGCCTACCAGAACGTCGGCCGCCTGATCGAGAAGGCGGTTGAGGTCCCGGGCGTCAGCGAGGCGGCCCCGTGGGTCTTCGCCGGACTCGTCGTGCTCCTCGGCAAGCCGCTCGCGCGCTTGGCGCGCAAGGCCGTCGACAAGCTCGGTGACCGGTTGGGCTGGGAGCCGGGAACCAAGCTCGTCGCCCGCCACGCGGCGGGCTGGGCGACCTGGATCGCCGCCGGCATCGCCTCCTCCCAGATCATCGGGGTCGACCCGACGACCCTCGCGCAGACCTTCGGCGTCACGACGCTCGCGATGTCGTTGGCGCTCAAGGGATTTTTGGGCAACCTCATCCAGGGCGGAGCGCTCCTCCTCAGCCATCCCTTCGACATCGGCGACAAGATCCGTCTCGGGAAGCACCAGTACGACGTCGTCTCGATGAACCTGCGAGAGGTCATCCTGACGAAGGACGGCGGCGCCACGCACTCCCACTTCGCCTACAGCGTGCTGGCGGACCTGCCGATCACGATCCTCAAGAAGTACGTCGCCGGCAAGTCCTTCGTCAGCCTGCAGGCCCCGGACCTCAAGCCGCCGCAGCTCCCCAGCCTGCCCTGGGTCCGGGTCGCGGGGCTCGTCGCGGGAGCCGGCGTCGCGGTCCCGGCGGCGCTACTGGCCCACAGCCTCCTCGTCAGCAGCCTCCCGATCCTGTACGCCGTCGGCATCGGCATCGGAACGTTCTTCCTGGCGCGCTGGGTGCCCCGGCTCGTCGAGCGCTGGGCCAAGGCCCGCAAGTGGGGCGCCAACGAAACGATGATCACCCGCATGAGCGCCACCGCCGCGACCTATCTGATCGGCCTGGCGTCCGCGCTCCGCGTGCTGGGCGTCAGCTGGCAGGCGCTGGCCGCGAGCGCCGGGGTCACCGGCATCGTCGTCACGATCGCGGCCACCGAGGTCATCCAGAGCACGATCGCGGCGTTCACCCTCCTTTCGACGCAGCCGTTCACGCTCGGCGACCGGATCAAGATCGGCGACGACATCGAAGGCACCGTGGTCGACATCACCCTCCGCTACGTGGTGATCAAGCGCGACGAGCCGGGGGACGTCTATTCCCTGATCCCCGTCGGCAAGTTCACGCAGTTCGAAGCCCCCGGCGAAGCCCCGTCGGCCCCCAATCCTCGGTAACCCTTCGGCAATTGATATAATTCGCATTCGCGAACGCTCCGCGTTCGCTCATGATGAAAGACTGCGTCCTCGCGCTCGATCTCGGAACGACCGGCAACCGCGCCGTCGTGTTCGACCGTGACCTCAAGGTCGTCGCCCAGAGCTACCGCGAGTTTCCCCAGCTCTTTCCCGAGCCGGGCTGGGTCGAGCACGACCCCGAGCGGATCTGGGCCACCGCGCTCGCCTGCCTCCAAGACGCGCTGAAAGCCGCGGGCAAGGGCCGGGTCGCCGCGATCGGTATCACGAACCAGCGAGAGACGGTCGTCGTCTGGAACCGACGCACCTCCAAGCCGATCTACAACGCGATCGTCTGGCAAGACCGAAGGACGGCGGAAGCCTGCATGGCGATGCGCTCCCGCGGCGCCGAGGCCATGGTCCGGCGCCGCACGGGGCTGCTCCTCGACCCCTACTTCTCCGCCACGAAGATCCGGTGGATCCTCGATCACAGTCCCGACGTCGAGCCTGTCCTGAGGGCCGGCGCGGCGGTCGCGGGGACGATCGACTCCTGGATCCTCTGGAAGCTCACCGGCGGGCAGGTCTTCGCCACCGATCCCTCCAACGCCTCACGCACGCTGCTCTGCTCCCTGGAGCGGGCCGACTGGGACGACGAGCTCTGCTCGCTCTTCGGCGTGCCCCGGGACCTGCTCGCCGCGATCAAGCCGACCTCGTCGGACTTCGGCGTGACCGCTCCGGACCTGATCGGCGTCGAGATCCCGATCCTCGCCGTCGCCGGAGACCAGCAGGCCTCCCTGTTCGGGCAGGGCGGGTTCACGCCCGAGGTCGCCAAGAACACCTACGGCACCGGCCTCTTCCTCATGGGCCATACGGGCAGCAAGCCCGTGCTCAGCGAGAAGCTGCTCTCCACGATCGCTTGGAGCACGCCCAGCGGCGTCGAGTACGCGATCGAAGGCAGCGTGTTCGTCGGCGGCGCCGCCGTGCAGTGGCTCCGCGACGGACTCGGCCTCGTGAAGACCGCCGCCGAAGTGGAGGCGGTCGCAAAATCGGTCGCGGACTCCGCGGGGGTGACCTTCGTCCCGGCGTTGACGGGGCTCGGCGCGCCCTACTGGGACGCCGACGCGCGCGGGGCGTTCTTCGGCCTCACCCGCGGGACGCAGCGCGGCCACATGGCGCGCGCCGCGCTCGAGGCCATGGCGTTTCAGACCGTCGATGTGGTCCGCGAGATGGAGCGAGCCACCGGGCGGCCGCTCAAGAAGCTCCAGGTCGACGGCGGCGCCTGCGGCAACGACCTCCTCCTCCAGATCCAAGCCGACCTGCTCGGCATCGCCGTCGAGCGGCCGGCCATCCGCGAGACGACCGCGCTGGGCGCGGCCGGCTTGGCGGGCGTCGCCGCCGGCCTTTGGCCCGACCGCGAGGCCTTCGCCTCGCGCCGCAAGCTGGACCGCGCGTTCGAGCCCGCGATGAGCGCCTCCGAGCGCGAACGAGCCGTCGGCCGCTGGCGCTGGGCGGTCGAGCGGACCCTCTCCACCAAGAGAAACTAACGCATGAACCCAACCCGCCGCGAGGACGTCCGCAACATCGCCATCATCGCCCACGTCGACCACGGGAAGACGACCCT
>JACQPK010000269.1 GCA_016207565.1 Elusimicrobiota bacterium | reverse complement strand
GTCGAAGCCCTCGTCCATCAGCGCCTGGATCTCTTTCGAGCGCTGGCGCGGCTTGCCCGTGTGGTCGTTGCCGCGCGGGTAGACGTGCATGTAGTCCATGACGATCTCGATCTTCATGCCCGGCTTCTTCTTCGCTTCGCGCAGGGCGTCCAGGATCTCGGGGAGCGTGAACTCGTAGATCGCGATCTGGATGCTCTTCTTCGATGAGCGGATCGCCTGGGAGAGATAGGACTGGGTCGGGTGATGCGGGCGCATCACGTAGGCCGGGAAGACCTCGCCGTTGAAGCTCAGCTTTTGGGCCTCGGGCAGCGGCGCCCACTCGGGCGGCGGGGGCTCGGGGTCCGGAGCGGTCTTGAGCTCCTCGATGAGCTGCTCGTCCGTCGGGATCTCCGGCGCCGACGCCGGCTTCTCGGCGGCCTTCGAGTTCCGGTTCTTCCACATGTCGCCGAAGAACGCGACGTAGGACGCGACGTCGGTCTTGTCGGTGAGGAAGGCCCCGTTCTCGTAATTGAAGATCGCGGCGTTCTTCGTGAAGTTCATCGAGCCGGTCTCGACCAGCTTGCCGTCGACGATGAAGAACTTGTTGTGGTCCTTCTGCGCCCACTCGGGGCCCTTGGGGTCGGGGCCGGCGAGGATCCGCACCTTCACGCCGTGGAACGCGAGGTAGTCCCGGAACGGCTTCGTGGCGTCCTGGTCGTTTTGGCTCTTGTCGAGGATGACTCGGACTTTGATGCCGCGCTCCTTCGCGCGGACGAGGGCCTCGGCGATCTTGGTGGAGCGGAAGGTGAAGGCGTTGAAGTCGATGGACTCGGCCGCGGCGTCGAGGGCCTCGACGACCCAGTCCTCGCTCTTCGGGTTCGGGTTGAAGAAGAACTTCGGCAGGCGGACGGTCTTGCCGTCCTTGTTCTTGAACGCGACCGAGAGCGACTCGTCGAAGGGCGGCGGGCCGGTCTCCGTCGGCCACTCGTGGGCGCGGGCCTGCTCGTAGGAGACGGCCCGCTCCCGGAGGTAGCGGAAGAAGGAGGTGAAGCCGCCGACGTGGACCTTGTCATCGGTGAAGTTCGCGTTCTCGAAGTGGTGCCCTTCCGCCGTCCACGAGTAGTTGTAGGAGCCCCACTCGGCGACCTTGCCGTCGAAGACCATGTACTTGTTGTGCATGATCCCGTACTTCCACATGCCGCGCAGGATCTTGACGTCGAAGCCCTCGTTGAGGAGGGACTGGATCTCGAGCGAGCGGTGCGGGCGGTACTTTTCTCCGGCGCGGCGGCGCGGGAAGACGTTGTCGTAATCGAGCACGATCTGGATCTTCACCCCGCGGTCCCGCGCGCGGCGCAGGGCCTTGAGGATCTCGCGGTCCTTGAACTCGTAGGCGGCGACCAGGAGGTCGCGGCGCGTGGCGTCGATCGCCTGGACCACGAGCGGCGAGACGGGGCGGTCCGGACGCATCGCCACCGACGGCAGGGTCGCGTCGTTGAGCTTGATGGGGCGGGAGCCGTATTTCGGGTCCGGGAGGGGCTCCTCCTCCGGCTTCCCCGCCTTCTTTCCGCCGCCACGCCCTCCGCGTCCGGAGCCGGAGTCCCCGGGCGTCTTCGCCCAGCCGGGGACGGTCGCCCAAGGCTCGAAATCGGTCGGGTCGGCGTCCTCGGCGTCGAAGCCGAGCTTCGCGGCGAACTGGGCGTCCGCCTGCGCGCGCTGCTCATCTAAGGAAGCGTGGGCGTCCGGCCCTTTGGCCGGCGCGGCCAGATGTCCGACCACGGGCAGGAGGGTCGCGGCCTCGCGGACTCCGGCCAGCGCCTGCGCGACCAGCCCGATCCCTCCTTTAGAGGAAGGGCGGGCGGAGCCCGCCAGAGGCAGGGCCGTGGCGGCGCCGGCGGCGGCCGGGCTCGCCTTTCGCGCCGGACTGATGCCGCCCGGGAGCGCGAGCGTCTCGGAAACGCCGGCGACGGGGATGAGCGCCGAGCGCGTGAGGCTCGCGCCGGGCGCGCCGACCGGCGCGTGGGCGAGGCCCGACGGAACGGCGCCGACGGCGCCGGAGGTCCCCGACGGGACTTGGACGTTGGCGCCCTGGAGGACGGTCTGGGCGAGGGCGGGACCCGGGGAGAGGAGCGCCCCGGCCGTCAACAGCGCGAGGAGCTGCTGCGTCAGCGCGGCTCGGGGTCTGCGCATCGCGGGGCATTGTACCGCGACCCGGCTTGATCCCATTAGAGCAAAGGGCCCAAGACGCTCCGACATGGGACCCGTCGAGTCCTGGGCCCTAGGACATAGAATGTTGCTGGACCCATTTTCTATCATGGAGGTGGATGACGAACGCCCCTCGAGAGCTCAAGAAGAGCGACGGCGAGTTCACGATCGTCTGGCAAGACGGTCACGAGAGCGCCTTCAGCATCCGGTCGCTGCGCCAGGCCTGTCCGTGCGCGGCGTGCCGCGACGAGTGGACGGGCAAGCCGCTCTTGGACCCCGAGAGCGTGCCGGCGGACATCACCGCGCCGAAAGCCGAGCTGGTCGGCAACTACGCCGTGGCGTTCCAGTTCTCGGACGGCCACTCCACCGGCATCTACAGCTTCGAGGGCCTGCGCAGCCGGTGTCCGTGCGCGGCGTGCAAGCTGCGGCCGGCGTAGATTTCGTTCGCGCGACGAATGAGCCCGCTTCCGGCACCATCGGGTGCGTCGAGGAAGCGGGCTCTTCTTTTTTCGCGAAACGCTAAAAGATAGCACGCGATGACATTCGCATGCCGTCGAGCGGACGCGGATTTGACAAGCAACGGGGGCTGCTGTATAATCCGCGCCGCTTCGTTTTTCATCGATTTAAAATTCGTCCGAGGTCAGCCCTGATGAGCCGCCGAGCACCGACGCTGGAGCGCCGTTCTACGTCCGTATCCGCCGCAGGAATCCCCGTGACGCGCCGCTGGACGCGGGCCGATCGCGACCCGTTCGAGCAGATCGAGTGGGTGCGCCGCTCGTCCTCCATCTCCGACTCGTCCGGCGGCGACGTGTTCCGCATGGACGCGGTCGAGGTCCCGCGGACCTGGTCGCAGCTGTCGACCGACATCGCGGCCTCGAAGTACCTGCGCAAGACGGGCGTCCCCGGCGCGGGCGCCGAAACGAGCGTCCGGCAGCTCTTCGACCGCGTCGCGAGCACCATCCGCGAGGCGGGACAGGGCTTCGGCTACTTCGCGTCCAAGCAGGACGGCGCGGCGTTCGAGGCCGAGCTCAAGTACATGCTCGTCCACCAGGTCGGCGCGTTCAACTCGCCGGTCTTCTTCAACGTCGGCCTGCATCACCGCTACGGCATCACCGGCACGGGCGGAAACTGGCACTGGGACCCGAAGCTTCAGGCGGTGGTGCAGGGCCAGAACGCCTACCAGAACCCGCAGGCCTCGGCGTGCTTCATCCAATCGCTCGACGACCACCTGCCGTCGATCTTCGAGCTCGCCAAAAACGAGGCGCGCATCTTCAAGTACGGCTCCGGCTCGGGCACCAACTTCTCCAAGATCCGGTCGAAGCACGAGAAGATCTCCGGCGGAGGCACGGCGTCCGGCCTCATGTTCTTCCTCGAGGTGCTCGACAAGGGCGCCGGCGCGATCAAGTCCGGCGGCGTCGCCAGCCGCGCGGCCAAGATGGTCGTGCTGGACATGGACCATCCCGAGATCGTCGACTTCATCCAGTGGAAGTGCCGCGAGGAGAAGAAGGCGGCCGTCCTCATCGCCGCCGGCTACCCGTCGGACTTCAACGGCGAGGCGTACCATACGGTCAGCGGCCAGAACTCGAACAACTCCGTGCGGCTCTCGGACGCGTTCATGCACGCGGCGCTCTCCGGCGGCAAGTGGCAGACCCGCGAGCGCACGAGCGGCAAACCGGTCGAGGAGCTGGAGGCCCGCCGCCTCCTCAACGGGGTGAGCCAAGCCGCCTGGGCTTGCGCCGACCCCGGGGTCCAATTCGACGACTCGATCAACGCCTGGCATACGTGCCCGGCGACGGACCGGATCCGGGCGAGCAACCCGTGCGTCACGGGGGATACGCTCGTTTCGACGGCCAAGGGCCTTCGCCGGATCGAGGAGTTGGTCGGGCAAGAAGCAGAGATCATCTGTGGCGACGGCAGGCGCCGGTGGATAAGCCAGATCTTTCCGACAGGCAATAAGCCAGTCTATGAGTTGAAGACGCGGGCCGGCTTCCGGGTTAAGCTGACCGGCGATCACAGGGTGTACACGGCGAATCGCGGTGATGTCCCTGCCTGCGAGCTCACGAAGGACGACCTCGTTGTGCTGGGCGGTGTCGCCTTCGGCGAGGAAGTCCTCCCGAAGGAAATGGCTGAGCTGGTCGGGCTGGCGACCGGTGACGGCTGTCTGACGTCGGGCTACCTGCACGTGCGCATGGACCCGAATGGAGAGCGCGAGATTCTAGAGAGGGCGCAGCAGACGATCAACTCCGCGAAAAAGAACAAGTTCGGGACGGTTCGAGAGACCGGCACGACAGTGGGTGTCGCCACATGTTCCCCCGAGATCGTGGGCGTGGCCAAGCGATTTGCCGTCTTGGACAAGGGGTCGGCCGGAAAGCGATTCACCGACGCGGTCTTCGCCCTCTCGAAGGAAGGCCAGGCGGCGATCCTCCGCGGCCTGTTCAGTTCCGACGGCACGGTTGCGAATAGCGGGGAGAAGAGCCAATATGTCGCGCTCGACAGCACCTCGCTGACGCTCCTCCGCCAGGTCCAACTTCTGCTCCTGGGGTTCGGTATCAAGGCGAAGATCTACGAGAATCGGCGTGTGGGACCTCTGGTTGCGATGTTGCCCGACGGGAAGGGTGGGTCTAGGGAATACTCGGTCCAGCAGATGCATTCGCTCAGGATATCGCGGACCTCTCGTCTTCTGTTCCAGCGCGAGATCGGATTCATGGATGATTCGCCGAAGAGAGCGAAGCTCGTGGAGTTGAACGCCCAAGTCAGTTCCTATCGCGACCACATGGTCGATCGCGTCGAGTCTCTCACGCCCTGCGGAGAAGCCAGCGTCTTCGACCTGACCGAGCCGGCTACTCAGCACTTTGTGGCGAACGGGCTGATAGTCCACAACTGCTCCGAGTACATGTTCCTAGACGACAGCGCGTGCAACCTGGCGTCTTTGAACCTGATGAGGTTCGTCCGCGACGACGGGGGCTTCGACGTCGAGGGCTTCCGCCATGCCGCGCGCGTGTTCTTCATCGCCCAGGAGATCCTAGTCGAGCTGTCGTCTTACCCGACGCAGCGCATCGCGCAGAACTCCCACGACTACCGGCCGCTCGGCCTCGGGTACGCGAACTTGGGGACGCTGCTGATGGTGAGCGGCATCCCGTATGACTCCGCCGAGGGACGCGCGATCTGCGGCGCGATCACGGCGATGCTCACCGGCCGCGCCTACGCGGTGAGCGCCGAGCTCGCCCGCCACAAGGGCCCCTTCAACGGCTTCGACAAGAACCGCGAGGCGATGCTCGCCGTGATGGAGAAGCACCGCGACGCCGTCGACCGGATCGACGCGGCCTGCCCGGCGTCTTTGCTTTCGGCCGCGCGTCAGGACTGGGACGCGGCCGTCGAGCAGGGCCGACGCTGGGGCTACCGCAACGCGCAAGCGACGGTGCTCGCTCCCACCGGCACCATCGGCCTGCTCATGGGCTGCGACACGACCGGCATCGAGCCGGAGTTCGCGCTGGTGAAGGTCAAGAAGCTCGCCGGCGGCGGAACGCTCCGCATCGCCAACGAGTCGGTCGGCGCCGCCCTCTCGCGGCTCGGCTACTCGCCGGTGCAGATCGACGCGATCCTCCAGCACGTGTCCCGGGAAGGGACGATCGAGGGCGCGCCCGGACTCAAGCCCGAGCATCTGCCCGTCTTCGACTGCGCGAACCCGTCGAAGGCCGGCGGCCGCTACATCGAGCCGATGGGCCACGTGCGGATGATGGCCGCCGCGCAGCCGTTCATCTCGGGCGCGATCTCGAAGACGGTGAACCTGCCGCACGAGACGACGGTCCAGGAGATCGAGCGGATCTACGTGGAGTCGTGGCGCCTCGGTCTCAAGGCGATCTCCGTCTACCGCGACGGCTGCAAGCTGTCGCAGCCGCTGAACGTCGCCGCGCCGGCGCCGAAGGCCGAGGCGGCGCCCGCGTCGCCGCGCCCGCTCGAGCGCAAGCATCTGCCTCAGCGCCGCATGGGCATCACCCAGGAGCTCAAGCTCGGCGGGCAGAAGTTCTACCTGCGTACCGGCGAGTACGAGGACGGCCGCTTGGGAGAGGTCTGGCTCGACGGCGGCAAGCCCGGCTCGCCGCTCAAGGGGATGCTGTGCGCCTGGGCGACGACCCTGTCGTTGTCCTTGCAGTACGGCGTCCCGCTCGAGGAGCTGCTCGACCGCCTGACGTTCATCAAGTTCGACCCCTCGGGTCCCGTGCAGCACCCCTTCGTCAAGAACGCGACGTCGATCATCGACCTCGCGGCGCGGATCCTGTCCATCGAGTATCTCGGCAGGGTCGACCTCGCGCACGTGAAGCCCCAGGCCAAGCCGAAGGCGAGGACGCGGTCCGTGAAGGCGGCGCCTGCCGTTGCGTGCGCCGAGCCGAAGAACGCGCTCGACCAGCATCTCTCCGGGATGATGGGCGACGCGCCGCTCTGCGATACCTGCGGCCATATCACGGTGCGCAACGGGACCTGTTACCGCTGCCTCAACTGCGG